>DATJAK010000134.1:0-22624 GCA_035516375.1 Bryobacteraceae bacterium | reverse complement strand
CCAAACCAGCCGGCGATGGACGAGCTATAGTCCGCTCCGTTCACTTTGACAGCGGTGAGGGTCGTGCCGACCCCGGCCGTCTCCGCCAGCGTCACCGTGAAATTCCAGAGCCCGCCCGATTGAATCACCGGGTTGGGGTTGATCGACGGCTGGACGTTCGATTGGTTCGGAGTCACGTTCACGGCCACGTTGATGAATTGGGGCGCGGCCGCTCCACTCAGAATCGTGACGGTGCTGCTGTATTCGTCCGGCTGTACGAACTTGGTGGAATCGATCGAGATCTGCACCTGCGCGGGAGACTTTGCCGACACCGTGCCCGTGGTGGCGGAAAGCAGGATCCACGGGGCATCGGCGCGGAGCCTAAACGCTACCTGGCCGGGCGATTTTGTCGTCAGTGTCACCGTCTGGGGGCTGGATGCCTGCTGATTGGTGACCGTAAATTGCAAATCTGTCTGCGCCGGCAAGACCTGCGCGGCCGGCAGGTTTTCCAGATAATCGCTCAGGTACGTGTAGGCGTTGCTGAAACGGGCATAGCCCGCGACAAACGGCGTGATTTCGCAAGCGGTCAAATCGGGAGATGCCGGCCCGTACGTGAGCGTGCCGACGATAATGCCGGGGCTCGAAAATAGCGGCGAACCGGAAGAACCCGGCTCCACCACGCCCTTATCCATGTTGATTTGATAGTAGAGGTTGGCCGGCGCGTCGGAACCCTCGACCACGGCATCCGCATCGGCAATGCGATCGCCGAACGAAATGCGTTTCCACGAGGCTTCCGGATGGTGAATGCCCACCAGCGAGGCGCCCACGCCCGGGTCGCCCGTATCCCAGCCCGAGAACGTCACACCGGAAGGAACATCCTGTAATAGCACCAGGCTGTAGTCACCCACCGGTAAGGAACCGCTGGCCAGCAAATGCCCGCCTACTGCCGATTGCGTGCTTCCCTTGCGGTTGACCGGTGGCGGCGCGCCGCAAGCGGAAGTCTGATACGTCCAAAAGGTCTCGAGTGACCGTGCTGCCTGTTCATCGTGAATGCAATGTCCGGCCGTGAGCAGATACGGAATAAAACTGTCGTCGCGCGTCGCAACCGCGGAACCGGAGCAGCCATACTCGGCGCCGTCATCTTCAAACAGAAGAGCCGAGACCATGCTCATGGCCGGCTGCCATTCGGGGTAGCAGTTGGGATCGAGATTGCACGATGCGGCCGGATCTTTCGCCGCCGCAGCCTGCGCGCCGCCTAACACCCCGCGCCGGGTAGGCACAGCCAGTGTGGCGCGATGCGAAATGGTGTGGATCGCAAACGGCAGCGGAGTCTCCGGGCGCCCGGCCTCGGGCTCGTATTCGATCGTCACCGTTTCGGAAAGGATGGTATTGGTCCAAAACTGCCCGTTGCCGAAGGTGCCGCGGCTGGTGTACGGCCCTACTGCCTGCGCGCCATCGTACAGCCAGACTTTGCCGTTTCCTACATTAAAATTGCGGAATTCCACGCGCATCCCGAGCGATCCCGGCGAGCGCAGAGCCATGCGCCATAGAGGTTGCCCTTCCGACGTGGTCACCCACGCGCCCGCCGACAATGCGTTGTCAGCCACCGGCCGGTGAATCCCCATCTTCATTAAGGTACCTGGCTCAGCCAGCCGCGCAGCTTCGGATGCGCTCAATGGCGCGAGAGCGAATTCATGGGCTTTGGGCAGGCTAAGCCGGATACCAGGGGGCCGCACGACGACGCGTGGCGCACGGTCCGTCCCTCGGTACACCGCCGGTTCCTTGCGCGTGGAGGGCTGAGCGCCCAGAAGGCCGGCGCACAAGGCCACTAACGATGTAGCAAAACCAATCGAACGCATGTTTACAGCGCCACTGTAAGCCGCCCAAAAGTACCGGACAAGACTGGCATTGGAGGATGGAACGCCCATAACGAACGACAGGCGGTCTTCGGTTAACAGGCGCGGTGACCGGTGGAGGTTGTCAAGGTTCTGACGATGGTCTGGCGCCCGTCAAGAGGGCGACACTCCGAGGCGGGCCTATCCGTTTGAAAAGAATCGACTGCGTGCATGGCGAACGATCTGCATTCCCCGGCTGCGTGAACGGAAACCAGGAAAAGACCGAATCTAAGCGCCGGCCGGCGGTTCGGGCTGTGTCGGGCGGCCTCGACCTCGGAATGCTTGCCGGGATTGCGATCGCCGCCATCGCTTTAGTGGTGGGCATCGCGGTCACGGGCGTCAGCGCCCACTATTTCTTTCAGCCAACCGGCCTTTTAGTCGTCGTCGGTGGAACCCTCGGGGTAACACTCATTACAACTCCGCCCGCGGCCCTTTTCCACGCGCTGCGGCGCACGCTGAGTCTGTTTTCTACGGAGGGTTCGCCGAACCCCGAGGATCTCATTGAAGAGATCGTTTCCTATGCCAAGATCGCCCGCATCAAGGGACTGCTTGCCATCGAACCGAATATCGATCAGGTGAGCCACAGCTTTCTGAAGGAAGCGCTGTTGCTGGCCATGGATACGAAAGAGCGCGTCGAGTTGCAAACCGATCTGGAAAACAAAATACGGCACGGTGAACGGCAGAGCGAAGCCGCCGCCAAAGTGCTCGAGGTCGCGGGAGGGTTCGCACCGACGATCGGCGTGATGGGCACCGTGGTCGGCCTCATTGACGTCCTCCGGCAGTTTTCGAGTCTTTCCACGGTGGCGTCCGGCGTGGGAGCCGCGTTTACCTCAACCATATACGGTCTGGCTCTTGCCAACCTGGTGCTATTGCCGGCAGCGCAACGGATTCGCGCACGCGCGGCCGAAACTTTCGACCTCCAGGAGTTGATGATGGAGGGCGCGCTGTGTCTGTTCGACGGCATCCATTCGATGCAGGTCCGGCAGCGCCTGCAGTCGTTCCTGAACGCGGTCCCGGTCCGTCAGCGTTCCATGCGCGCGCTCGAATCGGCCATGGAAACGGGGCAGCTATGAAATCCCGGTACCTGGAAAAAGGAACGCCGCACCGCGACCGATGGATGGTCAGCTACGTCGACGTCCTGACAATCCTTTTGATCTTCTTCATGGTGGGCGCCGCCAAGAGTCTGGAAACTCCTCCGCCGGCGCATAAAGCGGCCCCTCCGCCACAGCCAATTGCGGCGCCGCCGCCGAAACCGCCTGCTACAGAAGAGCCGCATCGGGAGAACCTGATTCGCGCTCAAGAGCAGCTACGCGAGCACGGGCTCGATCCGAGATTGGAGGACCGCGGCCTGGTCATCAGCCTTCCCCAAGTGGTGCTGTTCTCATCCGGCGCGGACCATGTGAGCCCGCAGGCGTTCGGCACGATTGCCCAAATCGCGGAAGTGCTGCGCGATATCCCAAACCCGGTCCGGCTCATCGGCCACGCGGATACGACACCGATCCATACGCGCCGGTTTAGCAACAACTGGGAGCTTTCCATGGCGCGCAGCCAGAAGATTCTCGACCTGCTGACCAGCCGCTACGGCCTCGCCGAGTCGCGTTTCTCGATTGCCAGTTACGGCCCGTATCGGCCGGCAGCTCCGAACGACACGGCGGATGGCCGGGCTTCAAACCGGCGCGTCGAGATCGTGATCCTGGACGAACCTGCGCCGGAAAAGTAGCCCGCACTGCGCAAATCGACATGCCCGCCGCTCTCAGTCTCTGCATGATTGTGAAGAACGAAGAGCAGAATCTTGCGCGGTGTCTGGATTCAGTCGAAGGTCTTGCGGGCGAAGTCGTGATTGTCGATACCGGTTCGACGGATCGCACGCCGGATGTCGCGATCAGTTACGGCGCCAAGCTGATTCCTTTCGAGTTCACGCGCGTGGATTTTGCCGCGGCGCGCAATCACGCGATTGCTTCGGCCAGCGGCCGCTGGATTCTGATGCTGGATGCGGACGAAACGCTCGATCCGGCGGGAGTTCCCAAGATTCGCGAGCTCGTTGCTAGAGACGAAAACGCCGGATATTACCTGGAGCGCCACAATCACGGATTGGACTCCGGCGGTTCAACCGACTACGTCGTCCGGCTCTTTCCCAATCGGCCGAATTACCGCTTCCGCGGCCGCGTGCATGAGATCATCGACGCGTCGATTCTGGCCGGCGGCGGGCGCCTGCGCCAATCCTCGATCTTGCTCGAGCACAATTTCGCTTCCGACCGTGAAGCCCGGCGCCAGAAGAACCGCTGGTATATCGAAATTCTTAAGGAAGAAATCGCCGCCGATCCGAGCGACGATTCGCGGCTCGATTTTCTCGCAGCCGAGTATCACCAGCTGGAAATGTTCGACGAAGCCGCTGCCGTCACCGAGCAGATCGCGCGCGTGAGGCCGCTCGACCCCAGGGCCCATTTATTTGCGGGCCTGTATCACCTGCTGTACCAGCCCAATCTGGCGCAAGCCCGAGCTGACCTCACCGAGGCGCTGAGGCTCCGCCCGGGCTACCCCGAAGCCAGGTCGTTTCTGGATCTCATGAACGAGCGGGAGCGAGCGCAGACACCAGCACATCCACGCGCCGCGCAAAATGCGCCAGAGGATTCCCAGCAGGTTCCGGCAAGCCCGCAGCTTCGACGAGGTTCTGCCGCAACATCGTAACCATCGCCTGCTGCAAGGGCCAGGGTTCATGCTCGATATCAGCTCGGAGCAAATGGCCACCGCGCCGCGCAAATAAACAGAACCGCGCGGTGAGAAAGCTTTCGAGGTCACTGGGTGTAACGATGGCGTCTCCCGGCTCGACCCGGATGTCGCTTCGAGCCGCGCGCCCGTGCAAGCGCCGGCTGGCGTAGTGCGTGCCCCGATGATCCGAGTGCACCTCCATGCGAGCCCAAAAGTACGGCAGCGCATAAGCGAGACGTGCACCGATCACCGCTGCCAGGCGCGCCGCATCGAGCGAGAAGAACCATACGCCCGGACGCCCCTCCCGATCCGTCACGTAGGTCCGGACGTTGGTCTCCGCAAAGCGGGATAACCACGGCAGCGCGGGCAGGCGAGGATGAGTCAGTCCTGTAATCATGAACGGGACCAGGCCCACCCAAGCCTGGCCGTCAAACGAATCGAGTTCGAGTTCCTTCGGTACCAGGGGCCGCACGACGGATGGCTCGTAAGGCCAATGCAGGAATGTGAGATCGCACCACGTCTGGCGCATCAGGGGATGCGTGACGGGACCAGGAGCACCGCTCTGCACGCCGCCATCATAACGTGCACAGCGGCACCGGCAGGAAACCTGTTGACCGTAGTCTGGATTTATCTTACACTGTTGGTGAAATGTCCAAGAGCGATTCTTTGGGGCAGTTCGAACAGCTGGTGCTCACCGCAATTCTGACCCTCGGGGACGATGCTTATGGCGTCACGATCCATTCCAAGGCCGAGGAACTGGCACGGCCCAAAGCGGTCTCGCTGGGAGCAATCTATGTAACGCTAGACCGGTTGGAGGATAAGAAACTGATCTCGTCGTGGCTCTCGGACCCGACACCAGAACGCGGCGGCCGCAGCAAACGCTGTTACCGTCTGGAGGCTCTGGGGGAGAGAGTGCTGCGGGATTCGGCGCTGACCGCTAAGCGCATCTGGGATGTGACCACGCTGGCCTGGGGCAAAGAATGGGGCAAGCGATGGGGAAAGGAATTGGGATGAGTAACCCCGGCCCTCCGAAAAAACTGGAGTCTTTCGTGGCGGCGCTGATACCGCCCGCGTGCCAGGAACATATACTCGGGGATCTCGCCGAACGATACCGCGGCAACTGGCAGTATCTGCGTGAGGCTCTTTGTGTACTTCCCCTGCTGTTGCTGAGCCGCATGCGGCGTGCGATCGACCCGCAGTTGTTTGTGATCGAAGCTTCCGCGGCGTATCTCACCTTCTTCGCAGTGGCGTGGCAATTCTACGGCAATACATTCTTCCGGTACCAGTCGGCGCTCTTGCGGCTCGCTGTGCCCGCACTGGCCACGGTCGGTATTGTTCTTTTGTTCGATGTCTATTGGCGTGATTCGGATTCCAAGCGTTCATTTTGCGTAACCGATTATCTGCATTGGAACGCTCGCGCGCAGAGTTCGGCCGCTGCCGCCGGGCCGGTCGTGCTCTTCCAAATCATACTGGCGGTCAGTCAAGGCTTGCATCGGCCCATGGCCGTCCTCATTCTCGGCGGACTCGCCAGCGTGCTGCTCATCACCATGCTGCGCATCGCCCTCGTGCCTGGCTCGCTTGGGCAAGTTCAGCAAGCGCTCGAATGCCGCGCGGTCGATCCAGTCCGGATGTCACCCGAGGAGATTCGTACGGCCGCGGTCAAGATGTACCGGCGTGGTCAGGCGGCGCGAAACATGCTGTTGATCGTGGTCTGGCTGCCGGCTGCCACATGGGCGCGTGAGATGTGGCACTCCTCGAGTTTCGTCTCCGGTCTGGGTTGCGGCATATCGCTCGCCGGCTTGCTTTACGGCGTTTATGTGATGCAGAAAGCGTTTTCCAGCGGCGGACGCCTGGCGCCAGATTCCTCTCCGGAAATCTGCGTGGAGTTCTGCCGCCGAAATCTGGAAAGCAGGCGCGATTTCCTGCGCCGCATCTGGCTGCAGGTAATCGGCCCGATGCTGGCGGGCACGCTTCTCGTGATGATGGCTGAACCCGAGACTCTGGTTTTGTGGCAGCGGCTCCCCTGGCTCCTGGGGGCCGCAGTCTTCTATTCGGCGGTGGGTTGGCTCGCCCAGCGCCGGGTGCCCGTGTTTCAACGCCAGATCGACGCCCTGGGCCCGCTTCGGAACCGTTAGTCTACGAGCCGCGCTTTTCGATCCAGGGCAAGTAAGCCGCGCCGTAGAGACCGGCTTCGTTCCCTAACGTGGCTGGTTCGACGCGCGTCGTGTCCTTCGTCAAACGGTAGGTAGCGGAGCGAGTCTCCAGCATGCGCATCATCGGCGGAGCGAAGAATTCCCACGCCGCTAACACGCCGCCGCTGAGCAGATACAGCGGAAAATTGAACGTGTTCACCAGCAGCGCCAGCGTCATGCCTAAAGTCTCGCCCATCACGCGCCAGATTTCGCGCGCTTCGGCACCTTCGCCGCTCTCCTGTTTCGCTAGGTCGTAGACATCTTTGGAGGTGAGGTTGTCGCCTAAATGCAGCAGCTTGGCCATGGCGGTGACGGCGGTAGCGGAGGCATGCTTCTCCACGCACCCCTGGCTTCCGCAGCGGCACGGATTGCCATTCGCAACCACCGGAATGTGCCCCAGCTCGCCCGCCATGCCTTGTGCGCCGCGGATGATGCGGCCCCCGGAAATGATGCCGCCGCCGACGCCCGTTCCCAGCGTCAGCAGCACCAGATCCTCTACGTCGCGGCCCGCTCCCATCCACTTCTCACCCTGCGCCGCCGCATTGGCGTCATTTTCCAGAATGACGAAGGTGTTCAGCCGGTGCTCGATCTCGTCGCGAATGGGAAAGTTTTCGAGAAACGGCAAATTGGGTGAATTGCGGATGATCCCTTCCTTAATAAGGATGAAGCCGGGTACGCCAATCCCGATACCGGCTAACCCTTCGGCGCCGTGCTTCTCGCGTAATTGCGTGATGCCGCTCACCATGTCGTTCATCACCGCCGCGCGGCCTTCGGAAAAGTGCACGGAACCGGAAATTTTGTCCATGATCTGTCCGGAACGGCTGATAGCCGCGGCCCGGTGATTCGTGCCGCCCAGGTCCACTCCGATCGTGTAATCAGGCATTGAACGGCAGCATAGCACGGCGGCTCAGGAATGCCGATCGATCTCGGGGTCAGGCCGCACGAAGAATCGGTGGTGACGACGCGGCCTATGGAGCCACAATTGCCGCTTGAAGTTTGACTGGCGGCTACAGTTAGCAGCCAGAGGGGGCGAGTGCTACGATTACCAAACTAGATGCCCGGAATTAGAACTTTTTAATTCGCTGGAATAGACCGCCATGCTACAAAATATTAACGAAGCGTTTTGGCTTTACGTCGATATGAGTAGGTAGAGACGAGCGATGAACGGCGAGAGATACATCGCGATACCGGGCAGCAAGACGCACGAGTTGCCTCCTCTTTTAGTGCACGCCGGCGAATACGTGCCCGCCGAGAGCGTAACCGACCTGGGAGCGATGATCCTCGAAGCCGAAGACATGCTGGCGGCGACGGACGCGGATGAGCGGCTGCTGGAGCAGAGGAAGTTCGATCTCGCCTTACAACTGGCCGAGCATTACAAAGCGTTGATGTCGCATTGGCAATGGGGCGACTCGGTGCTCGAGTGGATTCGCCAGTGCGAGATGACGTTTGAATACGAGGACGCACTGCGCAATCTGTTGCATCCCGATGTTTGGCCGCACGCCAGCCGCGCCAGCTTCGTGACGTTGTTGCGGGAGAAAGAAGTGTCCACTCCCGGTGTCGCGCTGGAACGTGCTGTCGGCTTGCGCTTGACGTTCCGCCAACCGCCGCCGATCGATTGCTTCTCCAACCAGTTCCTGCTGTACCTGAATTCCACCGTGGCCGATAGCGCCTATCGGACTTGGTCCCATCTGATCCCCGACCAGTTAACATTGCTGCCGCCGGAGCGATTCCACTTTGAAGTCCTGAACGTCGATAACTGATGCGCGCCGCATTCCCCTACACGCCCACTCTCATTCACGCCCCCTGCCCCCCTCATGTGGGTCGATCACGGCAAAACCGTCAAAATAATCGACCCGCTTAGAATTACATAGCTGCTATCTATCGTTTTCCCCCTTATTCCACCGATAGATTCAAATTGGGAGCAACCGCAGGCTCTCCGCTTGCGGCCTCCCTACAACCAGAAATGAGCACCGGTCCGATTATCATCATCGACGGATTGTGGCTCTAAGTAGTTCAAAACTCTAGTCGCGCTCCCCACAGGCGCGTTCTTTGCTCATCCCCACAACGGGGCTTTCCACATTTCGGAAAAAAACTGGTACTATTCTTTGGGGGTATTCCTAAGATATCGAAAGGGAATATTTCCCAAAGAAGCACCAGGTCCGTTCTTCTTCTTATCAATTTCAATTTTGGACCGGGACCTCGGTTTTGTGATGAGAGCCAGCATCTGGGGTTGTTGCCTTTTCGCAGTCTCGTTCGTCGGCGGCGCCGGTAAGACCACGCCGGTCCACAGGGCGCTGCCCTTGCTGAGCGCGGAACAACGCGCGCGCCGCGTCGCACCGTATCGCGAGCGGCTCGAGCGCGGCCGGGAATTGTTTCGCAATAGCCAGTACAGCCAGGCCGCTCCCATCTTTCAATCGGTGTTTGAAGACGCCAACGCTCACGCGCTTCCTGAGGTCGCCGGACGCGCCCTTGGTAATTGGGGCGGCTGCCAATACGCGATGCATCAGTATCAAGCGGCCTTGCGCGCGTATCTGGAAGCGCGGAGACTCTACCAAGCCGGCGGGGACACGGCCGGCGTGGCTTTACTGGATACCAACCTCGCATCGCTCTACCACGAAATGGGCGCGGTCGACGCCAGCGCGCAATGGATCGAACGCAGCATGAAACAAGCCCTCGATCCGGCACGCGCCAAGCATCTTCCCGAGCTCCAACTGCAGATGGCCATGATCCGCGCACAACAAGGACGCATGGCGGAGGCCGCTGAATTATTCCGGAAAGGCATCGACGGCGCGGACCAGCAGGGCAACTTGGAACTTTATTTTAAAGGTTGGAACCGGTGGGGCGAAGCTCTGCTGGAGCATGGCGAATTCCCACGGGCGGAAGCGGCGCTCCTGAGAGCCTTTTACGCCGGGAAAATTCACCGCCTGGACCTGGTGGAAGCGTACGGTGATTTGGGCCGCTTACGGCAAGCGCAAGGTGATCTGACATCAGCGTCGGTGCTCCTGGACAGAGCAGTGGAACTGACCAATGCGCCTCAAGGAAGCACGCCGACCTGGAACCTTTATCATGCCCGCGGCACTCTCCGATTCGCGCAGGGACGGATCGAGGAAGCACTCAACGATCTCCGCATTGCGTTACGGCTGGGACGGGCCTGGCGCTGGTCGGCTCCCAGCGACGATACCAATCACGTTGCCAATGAGCGCCGCCTGGCAGAGCTCCACTCCACCTTCACCGAAGTAGGCAACAGGCTGTATTTAACAACGCACGATCCGGCGCTGATCCGTGAAACTTTTGAAGCGGACGAAGAGAACCGGGCCGCCAGCCTGCGCTCCTTGATTCGCGATCCGGAAACAAGCGAACCGGATCTGCCATCCGCGTATTGGGAGGCGATGGGCCGTTTGCAAGACGCCGAGATCGCTGCATTGCGCGGCACGGCACAGTCCGGCGGCATTGCGGCGGCACGAGCAGAACTGGTGCATCTCGATGCCGCCCTCGGTCCGGAACTGCGCCCGCTGCCTCCCAACCTGGCCGAAGCTACAAGCCTGGCGCTGCACCGCGATTCAGCATTCTTCAGTTTTCATTTGGGTGATGCGGCTTCGTGGGTATGGGCATTGGATCGCGACGGTATCGAGGTCTACGCGCTGCCGCCTCGCCGGGCGATCGAAACCCAGTGCCGGGCGTTGGTGAAGGCGCTCGCACAAAGTCAGACGGACGCCAATGAGCTTTCCGCCGCGCTCTTTCGCACGTTGTTCGGACCCGTATCTCCCCGTTTCCGCAAGGCCTCCCGTTGGCTGCTGGCGCTCGATGCGACTTTGTTCGAGGTTCCGGTGGCGGCACTGGTAGAGGTTTCTGCGCCGAATCCAATATATGTGGCCGAGCGGCACATCGTGGAATCGGTGCCCGGCGCGGCGTATTGGCTCGAATCGCTCGAACGCCCGGAGCCCCACCTGTCCTCTGTATTGGTTGGCGTGGGCGACCCGATTTACAATCGCGCCGACGCGCGGCTGCGGCATTCTTACAGCGGCAGCGACATCCTGCCCTTGCCTCGGCTGGTGGCGAGCGGCAGTGAAGTGGAGTCGTCGGCAAAGGCTTGGGAAGGTCCGGCGGTTTTGCTCCGCGGGCAAGAGGCGTCGCGAGAGAACCTTTTGGAGCAGCTGCGCCGGAAGCCGGCGGCCGTGCACGTGTCTACTCACTATCTGGAATCGGCGGCGCAATCCCACTATGCGCTGATCGCGCTGAGTCTCACGCCGTCCGGGCAGATGGAGCTGCTGTCACCCTTTGAAATCTCCCATTGGCGTGTTGCGACTGGCCTCGTTGTTCTGAGCGGCTGCCACTCGGCGGCCGGCGCGGCCATTCCCGGCGCCGGCGTGCTGGGGCTCACGCGCGCCTGGCTGGCGGCTGGCGCGCAGTCCGTGGTGGGCACGCTTTGGAATACCCCGGACGATGATGGGATCTTATTTCGCGCGTTTTACCAGAGTTTGCACCGCTCGGCGGAGTTCGACGCCGCGCGTGCGCTCCGCGATGCACAACTGGAATTAATACACTCCGGCGGCCGGTGGGCCCGTCCGGATTATTGGGGAGCCTACTTCGTGGTAGGGAACCAAGGAAAGGCGGTAACCCCGCAATGAGCTTGCCCTCTTACTCTGAACAAAAATCTCCCGTGGTATCCGAACCAAGCTGGGGTCAGGTTGTCGATCGCATTCGGCATGGAGACCCAACGGGGATGGAGGAGCTCTACCGCGTCTTTGCTAAAGGCGTTCGCTTCTTCCTGTACCGCCAACTGGGACCACACGATTTGGATGACAAGGTCCACGATGTGTTTCTGATCGTGACTCAATCGATCCGCAACGGCGATCTCCGGGAACCGGAGCGGCTGATGGGATATGTGCGGACGGTGGTGCGCCGCCAGGTAGCCGCGCACATCGAGACTGCCGTCCAGGCACGCCGAAACCACACCGACCTGGAAGGGGGAGTGGTACTATCCGCCCGGGGGCCAGACCCGGAGAAGGGTGCGATCGAGCGCCAGAATGAGCAACTGGCGATGCGCGTCCTCAATAGCATCGCCAAACGCGACCGGGAAGTCCTGATTCGGTTCTACTTACAGGAGCAGACTCCCGACGAGATCTGCGCCGCAATGCGGCTTACAGAGACCCAATTTCGCCTGATTAAATCGCGTGCCAAAGCGCGTTTTGGCGAGCTCGGGAAGCGGCGCTTCTCCCTGCGAAGTGGGTATAGAAGGGTCTAACCGCATCGGCGTTACTGGCGTTGCTAAAAGGGATTGATTTCCCTGAGAATGGTACTGGCATCGGGACACCTTCCTAACGAGAAGGGAGGTGGTTCCCATTAAGGCACACGCCATGGCAACAGCCCGTAAGAAAACGCACCCTGACGACTCCGAAATCGAAGCATATTGTCTGGGCAAAGTCCCGGAAAATGAATCGGCTGAGTTGGAAGAGCATCTCCTGCTCTGCGAATCCTGCCAGCAAAGGGTCGCGGAAGTTGATGCGTACGTCAAGTCGATGCGAGACGCGGGTACGCACTTTCGCGCCGAGGAGCTAAGACCACAACGAGCCTGGAGGGCCTCCGGACTGGTTCCTGTTTTGGGGGTCGCTCTGGTGGTTGGTGGGATCGGCACATACGTCTATAATCAGCGCGCTGTGGGGCCTCGCGTTTCAGTCGCACTCGAAGTGACGCGGGGCGCCACAACCGCAGCACGAGCGCCGGCCGGCAGGCCATTACTTCTGAATCCGCAATTGGATGGTCTGCCGGCACTCGGTACGTATCGCTTAGAGATCGTTGATCGCAACGGGAAGCGCGTTTTCGAGCAAGAGTTCTCCACTGGGAAAGCCCTCGAGGCTCCCGCGCAGTCGCCGGGGCTCTACTTTGTTCGTTTGTATACTCCCCAGGGCACACTTCTGCGGGAGTTCGCGCTGGAAACACAAAAAGATCAATAACGGTCCGTTTACAACCAAAAATCCTCCCCCCGTTTTTTCCCAAAAGCTCCCTATTTGTCCGCGGATCCCCGGGACCGCATCCGTAATCCAGTTGTAATTCCAACATGCTACTCTCGACGCGCATTTGCTCTACTCTGAAGCTTTTGCCAAACTGACCCCTATGAACCGCTTTGCCGTGCATAGTCTCTTCTTCGCCGCGCTCATGAGCGTGCCTGCTATCGCCAGCGACCCGATCCAATTACCGACAGGGCTTGCCATCACGCCGGACGCCATGCCCCATTCGGTCGAGATGCCGCTCAATCCTGGATTGCCGGGGCGCCCCGACGTCACGCTCGGCCAGGCCGTCACCACGGCAGCCAGCCCGGACGGCAGCCGCCTGCTGGTTCTTACCAGCGGGTACAACATCGAGGGAGGCCGTGGAGCGCGGTTCAGCGAGTATGTTTTCGTCTACGACATCACATCGTTTCCGCCGCGCCAACTCCAGGCGCTAGCGGTGACCAACAGTTTTTGCGGGCTCGCCTGGAACCCCAGCGGGCAGGAGTTTTATGTGTCGGGCGGCGTAGACGACAAGGTCTACGTGTTTGCGCGCCGGGGCGGCGAGTCGTTTTCGAGGGCGGCCACAATTCCGCTCGGTCATCCGCGAGGAATTGGTTTGTTGTCCAACGCCCCCGCACCCTACAACGCGGAAGCGCCGAAACCGATGGCGGCCGGTATCGGAGTGAGCCCATCGGGCGCGATGGCCGTCGTGGCCAACCTCTATAACGATTCCATCAGCCTCATCGATTTGAAGGCGCGCCGCAAGTCGGGTGAACTGGATTTGCGGCCGGGAATTGCGGACAGCGCGAAAACGGGCGTTGCCGGCGGCGAATTCCCTTACTGGGTAGCGTTCCGCGGCGAGGATGAAGTGTGGATCTCGAGCCCGCGAGACCGCGAGCTGGTAAGGGTGCGGCTGGGCTCCTCGCCGACCGTAGCCGCGCGCATTCGTCTGGCCGGACAACCTACGCGGATCCTGTTCAATCGTGCGCAGGATATGCTTTTCGTGGCCGCGGACAACAGTGACACGGTGGCGGTGGTCGATCCGTCCGCCGGCCGGGTCATCGCCGAATTCGGGATCACCGCTCCACCAGAGTTGCTTCCCCAAAAAGCATTGCCCAAGGGGGCCAACCCCAACGCGCTGGCACTCTCACCGGACGAGCGCATATTGTACGTGAGCGATGGCGGCACGAACGCCATCGCGGTGGTAGCGCTGGAAGCGAACGGCTCCGGGAAAGTCAAGGCTCTCGCGCCCACCGGGTGGTATCCCAACAGCCTTAGCCTGAGCGCGGACGGCAAAACGCTGTACATCGTGAATGGAAAGAGCGTGCCGGGACCGAGCCGCGGGAACTGTCGCGGAGACGTGGGCGCACCGAATATACCCGATTGCGAAAAAACTCCGAACACCTACGTCTACGCACGCGAGAAGTCCACGCTGCTCGCCGCACCTGTGCCTCCCGCGGCCGAATGGGATGCACTCACCAGGCGGGTAGCCGAAAACAATCGGTTCGACCTGGTCCGCCTGGGCAATGAGAATCCGGTCATGGCGGAGATTCGCCGCCGCGTGCACCACGTCATCTACATCGTCAAAGAGAATCGCACGTACGATCAGGTTCTCGGCGATCTGGAGGTCGGCAATGGCGATCCTTCGATCACCGAATTCCCCGAGCCGATCACGCCCAACCATCATTCCTTGGCGCGCCGCTTTGTCACTCTCGACAATTTCTACGATTCGGGCGAAGTCAGCGGCGTAGGCTGGAACTGGTCAGTTGCCGGGCGAACCACCGACTACACGGAAAAGACCGTGCCACCGAACTACGCCGGGCGCGGTTTCACGTACGACTGGGAAGGGACCAATCGCAACGTCAACGTGGGTGTCGCTTCGCTCGAGCAACGGATCGAAGCGCAGCCGCTTCTGGCGCCCGACAAACAGCACCCCGCCGACCCCAACCTGTTACCCGGCACTGCGGACGTGGCCGCGCCGGACGCAGACAACGGCGAGGCGGGCGCGGGTTACATCTGGGATGAAGCGCTGCGCGCCGGGCGAACCATTCGCAACTACGGTTTCTATTGCGACCTGGCGCGCTACGACAATCCGAAGTCGAACCCGGCGTATCTGCGCATTTCGAAGACGCCGTTTGCGGACCACTTGCCCCAGTCCGTACCGACCAAGAAGGCGCTGTGGGACAAGACCGATCTGTTCTTCCGGAGCTTCGATCAAAACAACGCGGACTTCTTTCTCTTCCACGAGTGGGAGCGCGAATTCGACCAATTCGTGGCGGGCAACAATCTTCCGAATCTTACGCTGCTGCGCCTGGCGCACGATCATTTTGGGGATTTCGGCACGGCCCTCTACGGCCTGAACACGCCGGCCATGCAAATCGCGGACAACGATTACGCCGTCGGGATGGTGGCCGAGAAAGTGGCGAATAGCCCCTACCGGGACGACACGCTGATCTTCGTGATTGAAGATGACGCGCAGGATGGTCCCGATCATATCGACGCGCATCGGAGCATTGCGTACGTCATTGGCCCGTATGTGAAGCAGGGCGTCGTGGTATCCGAGCGCTACACCACGGTGAGCATGGTGCGCACGATGGAAGCCATTCTGGGCGTGACGCCCAGCAGCCTGTTCAGCGCGGCCGCGCCGCAGATGACCGAGGTGTTCGACCTGAATCAAACCAGCTGGAATTACCGCGCGGTGGTGCCCGACCTGCTGCGCCAATCGGAGCTTCCGCTTCCGCCGCGCACGGCGGACAATTCGCTGCCGCGGAATGGGCGCTATCTCGCGTTCATGCGCGAGTATCGCAACGGCGCTTACTGGCAGAGGAAGCTCGGCGATATGGATTACGACGAGGAAGACAAGCTCGATACCCCACGCTTCAACCGTGAACTCTGGAAGGGCATGATGGGCCGACAGCCCTATCCTACCGAGCGTTCCGGCAAGGATCTGCGGCAAAACCGCGAAGCGCTGCTGGCGAATTACGGATTTCGCTGATGCGCTGGAAGGCCCTCGCCGCGCTCTGCGCCACGGCCGCGACGCTCGCGGCGCCGCATGCGCCGCTGGACTTTCTTAACCACGGACGGCCGGTGCTCGACGCCCACAACTGCTATCCCTACGAAGGCAAATGGGCCGACCGCATCAGCCGCGCCCTGGGCGCTGGTTTCCCGGTCTCGATCGAGCAGGATTTGACGTGGCATCTCGACCCAGCTACGGGTAAGGGCCGCATTGCGATCTCACACAGCAAAGAGACCACCGGCTCGGAACCTGGTCTGCGCGAATATTTCTTCGAAAGGGTGCGGCCGATCGTCGAGCGGGCGCTTTCCCGGAATAACCGCTCCGAGTGGCCGCTGATTATCTTGCATTTCGATTTCAAGAGCGAAGAGCCTCCGCTGTTGCAAGCAGTGTGGGACCTGGTGGGCGAGTACCAGGATTGGGTCACGACCGCCGTGAAGACGAGCGGTGCCCGCGAGCTGTCGCCCTTCGACGCCAAGCCGATTCTGGTGGTGACCGAGGATTCCGACCGCCAGGAAGAGGTGTTTTACAACCGGGTGCCCGTGGGGGCGAAGCTGCGAATCTTCGGCTCTGCGCACACCCTGGGAATCCGTGCCGGCACACGCGAAGAGCGCATGCACCTTGCGGCCATCACACCGCCCGAAACGATGCTCCCCCTTCCCGCCACGAATTACCGGCGTTGGTGGAACAACTCGTGGGCGGAGGTGGAAGAGGGCAGCCAACGCCGCGCCGGCAATTGGACCCCGGCTGACGCGATGCGCCTCGACGCCTTAGTGGATCGAGCTCACAGGCTCGGCTATTGGATCCGGTTCTACACGCTTGATGGTTTCACAGCGGACGAGGACCGGGGCTGGGACGAGGGTTACAACTTCGGCTCGCGCGAAGCGGTGACGAAGCGTTGGAACGCGGCGATTGCCGCTGGCGTGGATTTTATCGCTACGGATCAGTATGAGGAACTGGCAAGGGTGCTGGCGGCGCACAGGTAGGGACTGAACCACACTGGTGCACTCCGGGTTACATTCAGGAAGGAGATGCCAGGCCGCATCAAATCAGGGCCACGGGATCGAACTCTGCACGAGAGTGTTACGATTCCTGCGGCATTGGCTGGCGAGGTGCGACGCGTGGCAAAGGAACGTCACCTAACGATCAGCCGCGCTTTGGTGACACTGGCAGAGCGCGGCGTTCAAGCAGAGCGCGACGCGAAGGAAAATCTTCGAGCCACCTACAAGAGGTTCTTGCGGGAACAAGAACCCTCCAAGAAGAACGAGGCAGGGAAGGATTTGATTCGCGCCATCTTTGGAAAGAACGCACTTGCCGAAGATCCGTTTTCATGATCTCCCTCGCAGTTTGTGGCAGCCTCTTCTCCAACGTGTCGCCGAGCGCAAGGTTCCTCTAGCCGGTCTGGAGCGCTTACAGGCTTGGGTAAAGTCGGAGCCGTTCGCGCCTGACGGGGATTGGTACGAGGATTTCGGGGCTTTCATCTTGTCCCCGAGTTTACGGATTTGTGATAGTGCTTCGCCCCGCGGAGACGGCAGGCCACAAACGACGATGGCCTGCCCTACAATAGCGTTACCACCGTGGCTCCCCAGCCTCCGGCTTCGGCGGGCGCATCGTGATAATCGAGGACGAAATCGGTGCGCGCCAACACGGCCCGCACAATTTCGCGCTGCACGCCAATCCCACGGCCGTGGATGATGCGCAGCGCTTTGAAACCCAGGCGCTGGGCCTCTTCCAGGTAGGCTTCGACGACGTCCTTCACATCGCGCGGCGGGACGGTGTGGAGGTCGAAGACATCGGTGATCGGTATGCGAATGGGTTCCGGTTCCATGCCCAGAAAAAGCAAAAAGCCCGATCAGCCGAAGCCGACCGGGCCGAATGCGATTACCGTACTGCGACGCACCTGATGCTAAGCGACCTGCCGGGACCGATACTGACTCAGGATCGCTTCCATCTGATCTTTCAAACGAAGTTTCATCTTCTTCAGACGCGTTTCCTCCAGCTGTTCCTCGTGGGTCAGATGGGGAAGCGCCTCCAGAGCTTCGAGCGAGTTCGCCAGCTCTGAGTGCTGCCTGGCAAGCCGCTGAAACTCTTCATTCGATTCCATCAGATGCGCCTTCAATTCTTCCTTTGGATTCCGTTCCATATATGAGGCAATTCCTCCTCTGAGGTTGCCACGCCGAGTCGCGTTGGTTCGGAAATAGGCTCGGTGGGTAATCTCGTGCGTGTTCTCCAGGCGGATTGACCGCCTATTGGTCACATTAACATGAATGAAACTTCATAACAATAGCTGGCTCCAGGGGTTCTTGGTAGTACTGTGCTCTAACTGTAATCTCTTCAAAACCCAGGGACTTATAGAAAGCTCGGGCACCTGCATTGGACGCTCTCACCTCAAGAAACAGCGCTCCGGGAGAGCCGCTTATTAATGCCGAGACGAGAGAGCGCGCGACGCCCTGCCTGCGAAACTCGAGTGCGACGGCGAGGTTCAAGATCTCCGATTCACCCGGGACGAGGGTACGCGAGACGAGGAACCCCACCACGCGGATTCCCTCAACCGCAACCAACAAGTCGTGTTGCAGATAGTCGGCGACATCCCATTGCGCGGCCTGCGGGCTGGTGAGTTGAATAGCGCGGATTTCGGCGAGATCCCCCGGCTCACCACGCCGCACGGCTGTCATGAAGAGATTGTCGCGAGCCCGCGCCTACATCTTAGGTGCGTAGTACCCCTTGCGGGCCCGCACCACTAGTCCCGGGCGATCTTTCACCCGAAGATCGACGGTATGGTATTGGCCGTCCGTCTTCAGGGGATCGGGCCGGTAGAAGATGTTGTACTGGTGGCGCAGCTCGTTGGCGATGTTCTCAAACGACTGCTCGAGATCTTCCACCTTGAAGGGGAAGAAGGCGCGGCCGCCAGTCTCTTGCGCCAGGTACCGGACCACCTTATCGCCATCGGTCTCGGCGTGGCTTACGTTGGTGGAAACGATGTAGATCACCACGTCGGCCTTCTGCGCCATTTCGAGGGCTTGGTCGCGGGTGTAGCGGCTCTGGTTGTCCTCGCCGTCGGTGAGGATCACCATCGCCCGGCGAAACTTGTGCTTGGGCTGATCCTGTTGCAACTTGTCGCGGCACGCGAAATAGATCGCATCGTAGAAGGCGGTACCGCCGCCCGGCCGCAGATCGCGCACCGCAGTGCTGAGCGTCTCGGTGTCGTCAATCAAATCGGAAATCAACTCGGCCGAGGAATCGAAGCTCACGACCATGGCCTTGTCCACGCCCGCATGCACGACGCTGGTGATAAACTCGATCGCCGCCTCTTGCTCGAACTTGAAGCGGTCGCGAATGCTGCTGCTGGTATCGACCAGAATGGCGAGGCGCAGGGGCAAATCCGACTCGGCCGTGAACTCCTGAACAACCTGCTTTTTCTTGTTCTCGATGATCTCGAAATCGTCTTTGTTGAGATCGGTAATGAAGCGGCCCTTCTTGTCGGTAACCGTGAACAGCATGTTGACGCGGGTGACGTCCACCAGGATGCGCGCCGTGTCGTCCGTCGAAGGGACTTCGGGTTGGATGGGTGGCGCATCGGCAGCCCAAACCGCGATGGCGATCACGGCCAAAAAGGCCAGCAGGGCCCCTATCTTCATGCCCCGATTATATCGTAGGGAGATTTGGGTAGTTCCGCACCCAAAGTATCCGCGGGGCTCGCGCCGCCACAATCGCCACGGGAATGATCTCGATGGCCGGCTTGCCGCCGCGCGGTTCGACCAGCTTATTCATTTCCGCCCAAATCGACTGAACGGCTAGGGGTGCGTTGTCGGGAATGTTGGCATCGCGCCAGGTAAACGTCTCCACGAAGTAGACCTTGTAGCTTTCTTCGGTGGCGCGCAAGGTCAGATGTGGCGCATCCTGCACAAGATTCAGCTTGCGGACGAGGGACCAATGACGCGCCAGGACGCTGCCCAGTTCCGTTTCCGATCCTGGTTTCGCGTGGAGCACGATCATCACGGTCTCCGGCTGGGCCGGGCGTCCTTGCGCAAAGACAACAACGCTCGAAGTCAAGATGACAATTGCGGCCGCTGTGGCACACCGCAGGGCATATCGATCAGACATTTTTCGCTCCTTCAGTGGGTGCGGGGTTGAGAAGACCCGTAACCGATTCGATCCGGCCGTCCGGCCCAAGCACGAAGACGTTCGTGCCGCTCATGCGTTCCTTGCCATCGGCTGATACGGCAACCCAAGGAGCGAGCACCGTCCCCTGGCACTGGCTGATCTGGCCGCGCGGTTCGAGCCGAATGCCCGGCATGAAGCGATGAGTGGCGGCAATGTGGGCGGATAGATCGGCAAGGCCATCGGTCAGGCTGAACCGGTCGCGGAATTGAACGCCGGCAGTGACGATGCGTGCCAGGGCCTGTGCGCGCTCCTCGTCGTTAGTCACAGCCCACGCGGCGAACCAACCTTGCACCAGACTGGCCGCGTCGCGATAAAGCTCGTCGGCGACCACGTTGGCAAAAACGGCGAGCTGGTAGCGCCAGCCTTGCACGTGATGATCACGAACCGCGGCATCGGCGAACTCATGCGCGAAGCGCAGTCGTGTCCCACCCTCATACAGTTCCAGGTTGATCGTGACGCGCGAACCGCCCGGCGCAATCGGTGTGCCGCTGGCATACCCATACGTAAAGACGATGCGCTCGGGAGCGAGTATCTCGAGAACTTCGCCCGAGGCCTCAGTCGCATCGGGATAGCGGATGCGGACGGCTCCTCCCGGCCGGGGATCGATGGTGGATCCGGCCCCCCACCACGCGGCCCAACGGGCGCTGTCCGTGAAGAAGCGGAAGACGGTCTCGCGCGTGGCCCGGATCACTACGGTACGGTCGAGGCGGTGCGGCAATGTCATAAGCTCCTCATGATTTCTTTGTCTTTTTGGTTCGGGGTCGTGGACGCGGACCGCGGCGCTGCTCTTCGAGCTCGGCCGCAAGCTTCAGGCGCGCGAGCGAATCGTCCCACATGCGCTCGAGCATTTCCCCAACCGGCCCGAAAGCTTCGCGGCGCGCGCGATAGAAACGGAATTGCTTGTCGCCCCGAGTCTCGAGGAGGCCGGCTTCGGCGAGCGACCGAAGTTGCAACGAAATTGCGCCGAAAGTGACATCGGGCATGGCGCGATGGATCGCACCGGCGCTCAACTCTTCTTTCCAAACGAGGCGCAAGATTTCACGCCGCCGGGCCGAGGCGATCGCGGCTAGGACTGCGGGCTCCGGCGACATGAGGTTATTTTAGATTAAACTAAAATATAATGCAAGAAAAAAATGCCCGGCAGGCTGCGTCGACCGCGATACAAGCACCGCTCCTTTTAGTCGCGGCTCGGTAACGGCGCTACTGAGATGGAAGCCGTGACCATAGGGAGCGTTGTCTAAGCGGGCACCAGTTAGCGGGGATGGGGATGCGGCGGGTTACTGCTTTGGCACCGAACTCAGGTTGGCCAGGAGCTTTTCGTAGGCTTCGTCGAGCTTGTTCAGAATGTCCGGACCCGGAAACTCAGCTGTTTCGCCCAAGACATGCGGTGGCTTGTTGGGATCCTGGAAGCGGTCCCACGTTGGAAGATTTTTCCCGTTCGGGTCGCCGGTCTTCGCAAAGTTGACCCAGTACGACGACATCATGTCGGCTAGCGCGCGATCGGTTTCCGACGCGACTGCCAGAGGTGGCGAACTGGGGTCCGGATACACGCGCGGCATCCCCAGATTGTTAAACACATACACAATCTCGGCTGCGTGTGTAGCTTTCAAATCGCGCGCCGCCGGCTCACGGGGCGGCTCGTGGGTGAAGATGTACCAGTGCGCATGTTTTCCGATCGCGGTCTGGCGTTCGGCGAAGAGCCGCGCGCCCCACATCAACGTATCGCGCATGGCCACATTGCCGCCGAAACCCGTGTGCTCGTCCTTGTTGGAACCGACGATGACGTCCACGGGATTCTGCCGGCCTTGGGCAAACGTGATGGATTCATCCTCGGGCACGATCCAGCCGTCGATGATCATGCCGGCACCGCGGATGGTGTTCATCACGTCGTCAGTCGAGCGAGCGCGCAGATCAGCCAGCGAAGGAAGCGGCTGCGGCTCGGCCGGTGGCGCACCGCGTCCACTGCGGCCACCTCCCGCGGCTGCCTGCTCGGCGCGCGCGAGTAGAACCATCGGGGCCATACCCAGCCCCATCCATTGGCCGCTCTCCGCGATGGCACGCTGGAAGAGTCCCTTGGCAACCGGCGACCCAACCAGCCCGCCCACCATGGCGGCGCCTGCGGACTCGCCGAAGATGGTGACGCTGGCCGGGTTGCCTCCAAAAGCCGCGATGTTCGTTTGCACCCATTTCAGTGCGGCAATCGCGTCCATGAGGCCCTGGTTGCCAGAGGCGTTGTGGCCCGACTCCTTGGTGAGTTCCGGATGCGAGAAAAACCCAAACGGCCCCAGCCGGTAATTGAACGTAACCAGAACGACGCCTTTGCGGGCGAGAGCCTCGCCGTCGTTATGCGGGCTTGACCCGGCGCCTTCCGTGTAAGCGCCGCCAAAAATCCAGACCATGACCGGAAGGCGCGCATCGGCACGCGTCGCGCCGGTCCAAACGTTGAGGTAGAGGCAGTCCTCACTAGCCTTCGGCGAATCCGCCAAATCGACCGAAACATTGTTGGGCACTCGCTTGGGCGCGGGGCGCTGCATGCATACGTCGCCGAAGGTATATGCCTTGCGAACGCCAGACCACCGTTCCGGCGGCTGCGGCTCTTTCCACCGCAGCGGCCCCACCGGGGGCGCGGCAAATGGGATTCCCAAATATACGTGAATGCCAGCCGGTAATGGGACTCCCGAA
>DATJAK010000133.1:0-45090 GCA_035516375.1 Bryobacteraceae bacterium | reverse complement strand
CGCGTGAACGTCAAACTCGATACCGGCTGCCCGGGCTGCGCGCTGAGCGGCCCTCGACCATTCGCCACTGTCCGACCCAGTCACCAGAGTGAAATTCCCGGCAAACAAATCCAGCGTAGAAATCGATTTGCCATTGCGCCTCACCGCCAAATGCGGCGCGCGCGTGCCTGGACGTCCCTTCGTCTCGCGCGTCGGTTCGAGCAACCGGCCGTCATCGCTTCCATCCGGAATCACTGCCGCCGAGCGATACCGGTATCCCAGGTCGATATCGAGATCCGGCGCGATCGGATGCATACCCTCGGTACCGAGGTACGGCGCCCAGCGTGTCACATACCGCGAGTACGCCTGTTCTACCGTGAACGCGCCGATGGGCCGGCGTTCCGCATCGTAGGTCGCCAGCAGTCCAGGCCCGGCCTTGCCTTGTAACACCATGGCCACTTTCCAAGCCAGGTTGTGCGCGTCCTGTACGCCCGTGTTTCCGCCGAACCCGCCCGTGGGCGGCATCACGTGCGCCGAGTCGCCAGCCAGGAAGACTCTGCCGCCGTCGAACCGTTCCGCCGTGTCGGCCTCGGCTTGCCACTTCATGACGTTTTCAATGGCGATGGGAATGTGGTCCACTCCCAGCGATGCCCGCAGCAACTCCTGGCAGCGATCGTCGCTCAAGCCGGTCCAGACGTCGGTCACGGGGCGCTCCCGTGGTCCTACCGAGTTGACCGCCAGGAAGCCGGTGTTGAACGGCTTCTCAATGCGGAAAAAACCCGTCAGTTCGGAATTGTAAACGTAGATCACACTCAAATTCCGCCCCCGCAGCAGCGGGCCGACCTCGCCGCGAAAATAGATCGTGATCGCATTGGAGAGTACGCCGTGGCCCAGCATGCGGATCCCGAGCGCCTGCCGGATCAGGCTGTGGCTGCCATCGCAGGCCACCAGGTAGCGCGCGCGTACGGTGCTGGTTTTGCCGCTGTCGCGATTGCGAATCACCGCCGTCACGCCGCTCGAGTCCTGCTCGAACGAAACCAGTTCGGTGCCAAATCGCAGCTCCGCTCCCAATTCTTCGGCGCGCGCCTTCATCAGCGGTTCCAGCAGATTCTGCGTCAGGAACACGCGTACGGTGGGGCTGACGTCGCGGATGCCCTCGTTCAAGTTGGGAACGTACCAGGCGAGTTCCTTTCCCGCCAGCGTCTCCACGGCCATTACCGCACCGTCTTGCACGAACTGTTCTTCGGATTTTTCGAGAGCTATCTGCTCCAGGCCAACGCTGCGGAGGATCTCGATGGCTCGTTGGCACATCTGCGCCGCGCGAGGGTGGATCGCCGTTCCGCGGTGATGCTCCACCGCCAGCGCCCGCACACCATGGCGAGCCAGCAGCAGTGCGGTCGATAGTCCCACCAGGCTGCCCCCCGCAATCAGGACCGGAACTTCGATTTCAGGCATGCGCGGCTGGAGCCGCTTTCGGCTGTTCGGCTCTACGCAGCGGCCAGAACTGGAAGAACTCCGCGTGGAAAATCAGGAACGGAAAGGTCACCGCAAGCAGCGCCGATGCCAGCCAGATCTCAAACGCATAACCCGCCTGCGGACCGGCTTCCACGGTGCCGCTGATCACCGGCGCGAGCGCGCCGTAAATCAGCGCCAGCACGCTGCCGATTACGGCGGAGGCAATCGTGTTCAGAATGCCCTTCAACGGCTGCGTGAATTTGGCGAAGAACGATCCCTGCAGCATGTTCACCACGATGATCGTCCCGAAGATGAAAGGGATGGGCACCTTCACCATAAACGACACCACATCCATTCCCATTGCCACGACTCCGATGTAATACGCGCCGCCGCCAATCACCAGCGCCACAATCGTCCACACAATGCCCAGCACCGGCTGCTGCATGATCGCCTTGGAACTGGTGAAGGGCCACAAATCGAAGTTGAGCGAAACAAACAGCACCCCAATCACGGTGAGGTAAAACACCAGCGCGTTCCAGGCGTTGAACATGCCATGCGGATCGAGCGCCGCCGAATACACCGGAGCTCCCCGCATGAATTCGTAGTTGAAAAACACTCGGAAGAACGCGTAATTGATGAGATACGCCGCCACCAGCATGACGAGTCCGGCGCCGATCGGACTCTTGATGATCTTCGTGAATGGCCACCCGCCCCACATGATTGCCAGCCAGAAGGTGGTCAGCACCGAGGCGATGATGCACATGGCCAGCATGGGCGCCGGAGGGCTGATGCTGCCGCCGACCAGACGGTGGTGAACCGCCGCCACCACCGCTCCCACCGCCAGCGTCAGCAGCGCCAACAGGATTCCTTTCACCGGTTGTTTGCGGCGCGCGGCGAAACCGGGATTCTGACAGCCCCAGGTGATGCCGATCACGATCTCCATGGGGATGAAGCAAATGAGCAGATAGGCTACCCAGCCCGCGAAGGTGGGAGCCGCAAATAGCGAAACGAAGCCCAAGGAGATCGCCATCACCAGAACCGAGGCGACAATGCCGAGTGCAGGTTGCTTCATGGAACCTCCTCTTGTATGGCGCCCGATTTAGTGAGCGACGTCCGCCGTCTTCTTAACGATCTGCGATGGGTCGGCGCCTACCCGGCCGGTCACCGCATCGCCGGCCAGCGCCGCCAGGCGGAAATCATACTGGATGCTGGGCAGATTCGGGATCGGCGCTGCCGGGTCTTTGGGATTCACATTCACCACCAGCGACTGCGTCACTCCGAAAACCGTGTCCGAATCGATGTGCGGGTCGCCGTTGATGTATAGTGCCGTTACCACCTCGCGGTACCCGTGAGCGCCCACCAGGAAATGGATGTGCGCCGGCCGGTAGCCGTGGCGCTTTTGCGCGCGGATCATGTCGCCTACCGGACCGTCCATGGGAATCATGTAACCGGTCGGAACGATCGTGCGCAGATAGTAGCCGCCGTTGGCATCGGTGTAGAACCGGCCGCGCAGGTCCATCTTGGACGGATCGTCCAATTGAAGGTCGTACCAGCCCTCGTCATCGGGCTGCCAAATCTCAACAGACGCGTTCGGAATGCCCTTGCCCGCCCCGTCCACCACGCGCCCGTACATGACGGTCTCCTGGCCTTTGCCTTTTTTGGCGATCATCGAACCGAGCGGCATGGTCGGCGAATCCTGCCGATAGAACGGCCCCAGCAGGCTCGACTTCGTTCCGGCGTCCAGCGCGCGCCGGTCGTGCATCGCATTCACCAGCGAACTCATGCCCAGCGTATCCGATAGCAGGATGAATTCCTGGCGGAACTCCGTACACTTCTGGCCCACCGCCGTCAGGAACTTGATGCCATTCAGCCATTCCTCCGGTGTCAGGTCGATTTCCCGCGCAAACGCGTGCAGGTGGCGCACCAGGGCGGCCATGACCTCTTTAAGCCTCGCGTCCGGCGTTGCGGACATCTGTTCCAGAGCTGCGTCGGTGATGGTTTTTTCGTCGATTGCCAACATAAGGGTCTCCCGTTGTAGCCGCGGTGCGACTTCGGGGGACGTTATCACACGCTCTGCGGAAGTGTCAAGCACAGCCGGTGACCCGGCGCCTCCGGCCCCAACCTCGATATGATCGAAGGCATGGCTGGAATCAAGACGACCGAGAATGATGCGAGCGTAGAGGCATTTGTCAATGCGGTCACGCGTGAGAGTACCCGCGAGGACTGCCTCGCCCTAATCGACATCATGCGCAAGATCACCGGACGCGAAGCCAAGATGTGGGGGAGCAGCATCATCGGATTCGACACGTATCGCTACCGAAACGCCAACGGGAAGCCAGGCGAGATCTGTCTGGTTGGGTTTTCACCGCGCAAACAGAATCTGGTGCTGTACGTCACGACCAATCACGAGCGAGACGCGGACCTGCTTGCGAAGCTTGGAAAGAACAAAACCCAGGGAGGATGCATGTACGTCAACCACCTTAGCGATTTGCATCTCCCAACGCTAAAGCAGCTGATCCGCCGCGCAGTCAAAGCGCGAAAAGCAGCGAGCCTTGGCTGAGCTGCTGGCCGGCCGGGCAGCGTTATCGCACTTCCGCGGAGCACGCTCAATGCGCTTCCCGCGTAGATCATTTTGGATTGCGGCCGATCCGCGTTCTATCTCTTTACGCGCCGCCGCTCGTCCCGAGTCGAGCCCGCCTATTGGATCCTCACGTATTCCGCCTTGGCCTTCTGAAGGATCGGTATGTCCGTCTCGGCGTCCTTCCAAAGTGTGAGGAAATCCTGATATGCTGCTCCTGCCTTAGCCCTGTTTCCGGACATCGAAAACGCTCTGCCTAATTGCAAATGGGCCAGTGCGCCGATGGGATCGCTCACCACGATGCCGCGGTGGCCGAGAATCTTCTGGAATTCCGCTGCCGCTTTAGCTCCCTGGTGAGCCGCCAGGTAGGCAAGACCACGCACATAGACAGGGTAAAGAGCGCCGAAGTATCCGTGTATTGTGCTGCGCGGGGTACCCAGTTCGTAGGGGCTGGCAATTTCCAGAATATCGATGGCCTTGGCCGGTGCACCGTCAGCGAGAGCCTGGAGTGCGCGAAGCTCCGGCAGGTAAGCGAAACGGACAGACGTGTCTTGCCCGAAGCGTTTCTCCAAATCGTTGGTAAGGGTTGCCGCCGTCGGGTCGCCCGCCAAGGTTAATGCCAAGGCTGCCCCATACTCGACTTCCCGATCTTTGGAAAGCTCCAATGCAGCCCGTGCGCTTCGAACAGCAGCTTGCCCATTTCCGTAGAGTGCTTCCCGTAGTGCCGCCGCAGTTTCGTATAGGGCTGCGCTTTCCTTCTTGCCCGCTTGCTGGGCGATTTCCACGGCGCGCTGGGACATCTTCCGTGCCTGTTGCAATCGACCGAAATAGGCGAGAGCGAATGCTTCATTGTCGGCGATGGCGTCTTCTGCTCCGGCATCGCCATGACTGCGCATCACTTCTTGAGCCATCCCCGCCTGGTCGTCCCGAAGAAACGCGATGTTGTATCGGATCACTGGAAAATCGGGGATCACGTCGATCTTGCGCTGCGCAGCGCGCTCAAGAGCGCGTTCGGCATCGGCCAAACGGTCGAGATTTTCGTAGCCGAACGACACGTTGTCCCATCCGAAGGCAAAGGTTGCATCGATCTCGATGGCTCTCTCCGCTGCTTCCACCGATCTTTCCCACTGACCGGTAACTTCATAGATGGTCGACAAGAAAGCCGGTGGATGGACGTCACGAGGATAGGTTTCTGCCCACAACTGACAAGTCTGCCGCGCCCGTTCCAGATCCCCGGTTACTCGAAAATCGTAGGAAAATGCGAGAAAAAACTTCTCGCGGTCGCTGGCGCGGTCCCGCACTTCGTACGCCTTGGTGACGTTCTCGGCCGACAAATCGGACTCGCCGATCTCGCCATACACCTGCCCCATCTGCTCATAGGCCATCGCAAATTTCGGATCGATCTCCAGCGCCCGCTGATAAGCGGCAAGAGCAGCGTCGGGTCCAGCCGTAGCGCGCGCCTGCTCCCCCACGGTAAAAGCCTTCAGCGCTTCGAGCGACGGCGTGGTAACCTCGACCAGCGGCGCCGAGTGCCTTTCGACAGTGGCGAGCGATTCGCCGGCCCGCGTCCGGAATCTGCTGGCTATTTGGCTCAAAGCGCGCAGGACATCTTCCTTTCTGCCGGCAGTCGCTTGCTCGTCGTCAAGAATCTCTCCCGTGCGGCAGTTCTGGGCGCGCAGCCCCAGCACGTATTGGGTTCCCAGGCTGGCAATCGAGCCTTCCACGACCGCCGCGCTGGCGGTGCGCTCGCAAACTTCGCGGGCTATTTGTGGAGTGAGGGGCGCGTCGGCCGGTTCTTGCATCAGGCGCAATGTCTGCTCAATCCGCTGGTCGGAAATCAAGCTCAGAAACGGCGACTGCTCCAACTGTACCGAGAGCCCCTGGCGAAGCGTTCCATCAAAAACGGGATCGCCTGTCCGGTTGGCAAAGTCCGCCAGAACGATCGTGTCCTTGTCGGTGAGCTTCGGGGCGCGGCGAATCCAGAGGTAACCCGCGGCGGCGATCGCCAATGCGGCCAGCCCAGCCGCTGTTGTCCGCATCCGCCGGCCGGTGAGGATACGTGCGGCCCGCACGCCGGTTGCCGTGCTTCCTGTACTGGAATCCCGTTTGAGGCGCCGGAGGTCGGCGCGGATCTCAGAAGCGTGCTGGTAGCGCAGGGTGCGGTCTTTTTCCAGGCACTTGTCAATAATACGTTCGACATCCGGCGGCAGAACCGGATTGAGGCGTACGGGCGCCGCCGGCGTGCGATTTAGGATGGCATCGAAAACCATCCCCGCGCTTTCCCCTCGAAATGGCAAGCTGCCGGTCGCCATTTCGTAAAGCACCACACCGAAGGAAAACAGGTCCGTGCGTGCGTCCAGATCCTGAGCGCGCACTTGTTCCGGCGACATATAAGTCGTCGTGCCGATCGCCATTCCGGGTCCCGTTGATGGATCCTCGATGGCGAGAGTCGCGCCGCTGTGGTCCCCAGAGCCGGCGCGGCGATGGGCGGCGGGCGCAACCGTGGCCAACCCGAAATCGAGAATCTTGACGTGGCCCCGCCGTGTCACGAATATGTTGGCGGGTTTAATGTCGCGATGTACGATGCCTGCGGCATGGGCGGCATCGAGCGCCTCGGCGATCTCGATCGCGAAACTCAACAACGTTTCGGTCTCTAGCGGGCGGCCCGCAATCCGCTCCTTCAACGTGGTTCCATCCAGGAACTCCATGACGATGAACGAGCGGCCGTCCTGCTCGCCGATGTCGTGGACGGTGCAAATATTGGGTTGATTCAAGGCGGAAGCGGCGCGCGCTTCGCGCCGGAAACGATTCAACGCTTCCGGATCGCGCGCCAGCTCTTCGGACAAGAACTTGAGCGCGACAAAGCGATCAAGCCGTGGATCCTCGGCCTTGTAAACCACTCCCATGCCGCCGCCGCCCAGCCTTTCGACAATGCGGTAGTGGGACACGAATTGGCCGATCGAGATCTCACCGTTGTTCCGCGGACGAGCGCGCTGGTCGGCGAGCTCCCGAGCCGCCACGTCGATGGCCGGACTCTCCAAAAAGTCTTCCGCGCGCTGCGCCGAGGCCAGCAACGCGCGAACTTCGCGCTCCAGCGCCTCATCGCCGGTGCATGCCTGGCGTAAGAATCCATCGCGATCGGCGGCCGGGAGCTCCAGCGCCGCCTGAAGCAGATCGTCAACCTGTTTCCATCGATCAGGCTCCATCGCCGGTCTCGCCGCCCAGTTCGCGGTAAAGCCAGGCCTTGGCGGTGCTCCAATCCCGCATCACAGTTACGGGAGAAATCTTGAGCACTTGCGCTGTTTCTTCCACGCTGAGCCCGCCAAAGAAACGCATTTCCACTACTTGGACCTTGCGCGGATCGACTCGGGCGAGCGCGTTCATCGCGTCATCGAGTTTCACAAGGTCGGTAGACCGGTCGCCGCCTACCACCGCGGCCTCTTCCAGGGACAGGTGCTGCATGTCGCGCCCGCGTTTCAGGTTGTGCCGCCGGGCATGTTCTACCAGAATCCGCCGCATCAACTGGGCCGAGACCGCGAAGAAATGGGCACGATCCTGCCACTGCATTCTCTTATAATCCACCAGGCGCACGTAGGCTTCGTTGACCAGCGCTGTGGTCTGGAGGCTATGCCCCGGCCGTTCGCCCCTCATGTAGCGGCGCGCGAGGCGGTGAAGCTCGTCATACACAATGGGGGTTAGCTTCTCCAGCGCGGTCTGATCTCCGCCGGTCCACGCGCGAAGCAACTCGCTAACCTCGCCCAACGCGGCGCCTTCCGATTCTTCCCCCGGTGACACTCTGGGCTGAATTATACCGCCCCGGTTCCTTCTCAATATTTTTAGGACCGGTGATAGATTCCAGAGCCTGCTTGCGCCTACCAGCGTGGAGGAACAATCAATATGAAATCGATTTCGATATTCGTCATCGCGGCCGCTCCGCTGGTTACGGCCGCCTGGGCACAGCCTTCACGTTACACATTGACAGATCTTGGCATTGTCGGCGCATCGCCTGGCCAGCCATTCGTGTTAGCCAACAATGGTTTAATCGCCGGAGCCGCGGCCGCATCCGGCGGCAGGACGCATGCCACGCTCTGGTATCAGGGGATGGCAGCCGATATCGGCACTCCCGGATTCGGGGCTCTGAATAGCGTGGCGTTTAGTGTCAATCAGAGGGGACAAGCCGTAGGCGAAGCGGAAAGCGCCACGGCAGACAATCCGACCAACGAAGACTTCTGCGGCTTCAAAGCGATGGGCCTTCCGGCCAACGGTGCCGCTTGCGTGCCGTTCTTGTGGGAATACGGCATCATGATTCCCTTACCTCTCTTGGGCGGCAGCAACGGAGTAGCCAACTTCATCAACAACCATGGCGTCGTGGCAGGTCTTGCCGAGACAGCTGTGGCCGATCCAGGCTGCCCGAATCCCCAGGTACTGCAATTCAGACCAGTCATCTGGGACCGCGAGGGAGTCCACGAGCTTCCCATAGCTTCCGGCGACGCGGACGGCGTCGCGTATTCGGTCAATGATAGCGGCCAGGTCGTGGGCGGTTCGGGCGCCTGCTCGACATTCAACTTCGGGACATTGGCAAATCTTCACCCGGCCCACGCGTTGCTCTGGGACACCGGCACCATGACCGACCTGGGCAATCTCGGCGGCACCGGACACTTTATGGGAAACCTGGCCTTGAATATCAATAACAAGGGCCAGGTCGTGGGCCAGTCGGATTTGCCAGGCGACCAGGCCTTTCATGGCTTCTTGTGGAGCGCAGAGAGCGGGATGAAAGATATTGGCACACTGCCGGGCGATAATTTAAGCGTCGCATCCAACCTCAACAATGAAGGGGTAGTGGTTGGCGGTTCGCTGGACGCCGACTTCAATCCGCGGGCGTTCGTCTGGCAGAACGGTGTGATGAGCGATCTCAATTCCCTCATACCGGCTGGATCACTTTTAGATTTGTTGGTGGCATGCGGCATCAATCAGCGTGGCGAAATCACCGGCCTGGCCGCCGACAAAAGCGGAAATGCGCACGGCTACCTGCTGACTCCCAGCGACGGGGCGGCCACCAGCGCGGGCCTTCCGTCGTCCGTTTTCGCCGCCGCCGACGTTCAGGCCCTGAACGACGACGTGCGCAAACTCTTGCACCGGCTGGGCGTCGGCAGGTTCGGACTGCTGCACCCGCCCAGACAATGAGCGCTTCGAGCACCGCGATGGAAGCGGGCCGGCGGCGGACATATCGATTCGCCGCCGGGCCGCCACGGCTAATCTCACCCCCTTTGACTTCGGGCTCGCTTTCTGATCTACTCGAACTAGACGTATTTGCTTGTCTCCAATCCGCGTCATATCTCATTACGCACTGCCTCTTGTCCCGGGCCATCCGGTCCCACGCAGCTGTCCCTCGGTCTCTAACGCTTAACTTCAAAATGTATCCTGGCAGAAATTTTCCCCCTCGCAGGCAGAATCGCAGAGAGAACGTGAACGAATCGATTCGCGTTCGCGAAGTCCGCGCCGTGTTCCCCGATGGCACGAACGAAGTGATGCCAACCGCCGCGGCTTTACGCCGTGCCCAGGAACTGGGACTCGACCTGGTTCTGATCGCGCCGACCGCCGTACCGCCCGTAGCCAAAGCTGTTGACTTTGGTCACTATCAGTACGAGCAAAAAAAGAAACAACACGACGCCAAGAAGAAGCAGCACGTCGTGCAAGTGAAGGAAATCAAGTTCCGTCCCAACACCGACGACCACGATTACGACTTCAAGAAGAACCATGCCATCCGGTTCTTACAGGAGGGCAATCGCGTCAAGGCGGTCGTACAGTTCCGCGGCCGGGAAATCGCCCATGCCGATCTAGGCAAGAAACTCCTCATGCGGTTTGCTGAAGATCTCACCACCTACGGCACCGTCGAAGGTGTGCCGCGCCTGGAAGGGCGTAACGCCCACATTCTCATCAGCCCCACCAAGGCTGCCGCGCCGAAGCCGGCGTCCGGTGGTGAGAAAAGCCAGGCTCCCCGGCCGTCCCAAGCGCCGCCATCTCCGCAAACTCCCCCTTCCCAGGCCTAAGGTAAGTAAGTGGTACAGTCCTAACTGGCATTACTATAGGTGGGCCTGTGGTGCGTGCTAAGATGCGGGCAGTCCAGGCAGATTCAAATGTATAACGCATTCTTCGGCTTCAACCAGAACCCCTTTAACATGAGCCCGGACCCGTCGTTTCTCTTCCGGAGCCCGCAGCATGAAGAAGCCCTGGCCAACCTGATCTACGGGGTGCAAAGCCGCAAGGGATTCATCGTAATCACGGGCGAAGTGGGTACTGGAAAAAGCACGATGCTCGAATGTCTGCGCGACTTTCTGAATGCGCAACAGATCGCTTTTGGATCGCTGGTGAATTCGCGGCTTACCGTCGAGCAGTTCTTCGAATTGGTATCGCACGACTTCGATCTGCGCTGCGACCATCGCTCGAAAGTCGACGTCCTGCTGGCCCTGAACAGCCTGTTGATCGAGCGGGCCAATCACGGCCGTACTACGGCCTTGATCGTCGACGAAGCGCACAACCTCGACTGGGAAGTTTTGGAAGAGATCCGTTTGCTCGGCAACCTGGAGAATCGGCGCGGCAAGCTGCTGCAGATCGTTCTCGCCGGTCAACAGGAGCTCGACCGGAAACTGGAAGCGCCCGAGTACCGGCAACTGAAGCAGCGTATCGCCCTGCGCTGTGCCTTGCAGGGATTCAGTCCTGAGGAGACCGCCACCTACATCAATGCCCGCATGACCCGCGCTGGCCTGCCCGATCAGCAAATCCTGCCGGCCAATATTCTGGAAGAGATTCACTTTCGTTCTCAAGGCATTCCCCGCCTCATCAACGCCATCTGCGACAACCTGCTGCTGACCGCTTTCGCGTTAGAGGCCCACGCCATTACGCTGGACATGTTGGACGAAGTAACTTCGGACATGCGCCTGGACTATCCCGGCCCGCACCCCTTCCGTCCTGAAACTTCCTTCCCAGAACATAGCGTGCGCCGCACGCGCGTACCGTAGCCGGCCTAGATCCGGAATCAGGTCCTTACCCAGTTAGCTCCGCGTGAAATAACCACTAAAAGTACTAGTGTGCCCCCCATAGTTGGGCGCTCATAGTATGCCGATAGGAACACTTTACGGATTGTCGAACGGGTAAGCAAACCATTCGCACAAGGAGCTATTTGATGAGACGACTCTTCCAGATCCAGTCCACCGCAGCGGCGGTTTTTGTGTTGGCGCTCGCGGCGTCCAGAAGCTTTAGCCCAACGGTAGCGGTTGGTCCCACCATGCCGCCTCCGCCTTGGGAAGAAATTCGGCTAGCTGTCGGTCCGACCATGCCGCTTCCACCCTGGGAGGAGATCCGGCTGGCTGTGGGTCCGACCATGCCGCTCCCGCCTTGGGAAGAAGTGCGCATAGCATCGTAGTGCCGTAGCGACCGGCGCGCTGGCCAGCCTAGAATGTGAGTTGGCATGCGCGCGGTCATGCAGTATGCATTCTGGCTAATCGGGCTCCCCCTCGAGCTCCTGATTATTGCCGCGCTCGTTCGCGGCCCTTACCGCCGGTTTCCGGTCGTCTTCATCTATCTCGTCACCCTCTTCCTGGCCAACGTTGTCGATATGGCCGTTTTCACCGCATCCTTTTCCGGAGTTCGCCTCGCGCACACGCGCGCGTTTTACTACTGGATTGATCAAGGCATTCTTCAGCTCATGGTCTATTCAGTCGTGATTAGCTTGATCTACGGTGCGACTGCCACCATCCGTTCGCGCGCCCTGGTGCGCACCATCCTGACCGCCGCCGCGGTTGTGTTCGCCGCGGGATCTTTTCTCGTCCATTACGATCCCCACATGGTCGCCGGGATGTGGATGACTCTATGGAGCCGCGATCTCAACTTTGCATCCGCCATCCTGGACCTGGCGTTGTGGGCGATGCTTTTGGGTTCGCAGAAGAAAGAAACCGGATTACTGCTTTTGAGCGGGGGCTTGGGGATTGAGTTTACGGGCGAGGCGATCGGTCAATCCGTGCGGGAGTGGCTGCCCTGGACGCTTTCGCCCGGCGATGTGATCGTCGCTCTGGCGAACGTGGCTTGTTTGTGGATCTGGTGGCAGGCCCTGCGGACCGCGCTGGCGGCCGATCCAGCCTCCCTCAAGGCACGCCCCCCGGTGCACTAAAGAACGAAGAACAAACAGAGGTAGGACGGAGCCGTGGCCGATCCACGGCTCCGCTTGGAGGTTAGCGAGTGTTTGCGGCTGCGGGATTGGTTTCCGTTCGGCTGGCAGTGTTATCGGCCGTCGTTCCGTTTAAGCCCGCGGTGACCTGGTCGGCGCTGAAGATCTTCACTTCGACGCGACGATTCTTGGCACGCGCTGCCCGGTTGTGTGCGTCATCGATGGGCTTCTCTTCGCCCAAACCCACCATGTGAATGCGGTAAATCGGAATATCGTGCTTGGCTACCAGATACTCCACCACCGCGTTGGCACGCTTGCGGCTGAGCTCTTCGTTATACACCTTGGTGCCGGTGCTATCGGTAAAGCCTTCGACCGCGATAAAAAAGCGCTTATCCGGCTTCGCGCCATCCGCCACCTTATCCAGGTCGCTCTTGGCTTCGTCCGACAGTTTGAACTGGTTGAACTTGAACTGCACCGAAGCCGACGACTGAAGTTGATAATCGTCGAGATTCGCCACCACAGTCCGTAAGCCATCGAGCCCACGGTTGGCGTTGTCGGCGCTCTGGGCAGCCTGGTTGGCTTTGTTCATCGCCTCGCCGGCATGCTGATCGGCGGATAGTGCGTGTTGATCAGCCGTAGAAGCCCGCTCCTGGGCGGCGCTGATACCACTCTGCGCCTTCTCATCAACCTGTTTCACCTGGCCGCGAGTTTCTTCAATGGATTGACCGTTCCGGTTGGTTTGCTCCCCCACCTGGTCGACCTTGGCCTGAATCGGCGCGGTCGTGTTCTGCACGTACTTCTTCGTCGCACAGCCACCGGCGAGCAAAGCGCCTGTCACGATACATGTCGTCGCGAGAAATCCTGTCCCTGTCATAGTCCAAAAACCTCGTCTTGCCCTAAGCAATCGAACCGCCGTTCTCAATAAGCACTGTAGATTGAAAGAAGAATGCCCTAGGTTCGGCTTCGGCAGGCACCCCGTTATGTAAGGTTTACCGCCGAATTCCCCGTCACCTACGGCCGTTTTTCCCTTGCTGGCCGGGACTCTGGTCTCTTCGCAGCAGGGCGAAGCTGTTTACGGTCGGAATGTTTGTAGCCTGGCAGATCCCACGCCAGGGTCTCGTAGATCTCGTCTTCGGGGTCCGAATCCCACAACCAGAATTTGCGCATAATCATAAAGAACCTTCCAGATGAGAGCCGGTGGATCTACTAATAGTCTACCCAATTTTAGACGCTGCCGGGCGGGCCTGGTGGCGGCGCGCGGACTCGAACCGCGGACCTAGGGATTATGAGACCCTCGCTCTAGCCAGCTGAGCTACACCGCCTTAAACCGGATATCCAAAGTCTATCAGACCAAGTTGTGGAAAAGCCTTACCGCTCGCCGACGGAAGGCGGCCACCGCGAAGCACTTTGCGATCATGTGTTTGTTGTGGACGTAAGTGTCTTATGATCAAACGTTTAAAAGGAATTTTGAAGATTAGGGCAATGCCCTCGTAAGTGATGAAAATTACGGTAGTTGAACACTTTGGGGCGGTCCTTTCCCACAACTTTTTCCACAGTTTTGGGATCAAACTACTCCTCGATCTTCAGCCGCCGCCGAAGCGATTCCGGGATCTCGGCTTGCACTTCGCAGAAGTCCGCATCATACCTCACGTGCAGCACCCGTCCCATGGCATGCAACATAGCCATAGTCGCGCCATCCGCGAGCGGGAGCCGTAACGTTGTCCGGACGATCGGATCCAGCGGCAGGCTTTCATCGACAGTGGTCAAGAGCCGATCGATCCCTTCGCCCGTGAGCGCCGAGACGGCCACCGCGCGCACCGCGCCAGGTTCACCGGCAGCACCGAGCAGCCGGCGCCGTAGTGCTTCGAAATCACCTTCAACACCCGCCAGCCGATCGATCTTGTTGATCACGAGCAGCTGGGGAATCTCGGCCGCCCCGATTTCCGCCAGCACCTCGTGGACGTGAGCGGCATGCTCCGTGGCAGCGGGCGCGGAAGCATCCACCACGTGCAGGATCATGGCTGATTCCTTCACCTCTTCCAGCGTGGCACGGAACGCTTTGACTAGCGTCGTGGGCAGGTTGCGAATGAAACCGACGGTGTCGCTAACCAGCGCCCGCCGATGGGACGGCAGAACCAGCGGCCGGACCGTTGGATCCAACGTGGCGAACATGCGTGCGTCGGCAAGGACTCCGGCCTGGGTGAGCCGGTTGAACAGAGTGGATTTTCCGGCGTTGGTATAGCCGGCCAGGGCCAATGTCGCCAGGGGAACGGCATTGCGGCGGCGGCGATGCAGAGCCCGGCCGGTCCGCACCCCCTCCAGCTCTTCTTCGATTTTCTTAATGCGGCGCGCGATCTTGCGCCGGTCAGTTTCCAGTTGCGTTTCGCCGGGACCCCGCGTGCCAATTCCGCCGCCCAGGCGGGACATTTCCACGCCACGTCCGGTCAGCCGCGGAAGCCGGTAATTCAGTTGGGCCAGTTCCACTTGCAGGCGGCCCTCGCGTGTCCGCGCGCGCGAAGCAAAGATATCGAGGATCAGCTGCGTGCGATCGATCACCTTGGCGTCGATGGCCTTTTCCAGGTTTCGCTGTTGAGTCGGCGTCAGGTCGTGATCGAAGATGACCGAATCGGCAGTGCAGGAATGGACCGCGGCGGCTATTTCTTGCACTTTTCCCTGGCCGATGAGCGTGGCAGCTTCCGGGGCCGTGCGGGCCTGCATCAGGCGATCGACAATCTCGGCGCCCGCGCTGGCCGCCAGCTCCGCTAATTCATCGAGCGATTCGGAAGCCGCGAGCCCGCTGGACTGCCGGGGGCTCCCGCGCTTTTTCCACTCCAGCCCGACGAGAATGACGCGCTCTCGGACCGCTCCGGGAAGCAGCGTGGGCTTAACCCTCCGCGGAGTTGTCGTGCGCCGGGTTGCCGGGAGCAGTCGCCATGGCGGTGGTTTGTGCCGCGATCTGTGAGCTGGAGGCGTACGAGTGCGCCATCTTTTGCGTCACCACCGTGGAAATCGCGTGTTTAAAAATGAGCTGTTCCTGGTTATTGGTTTCCAAGACCAGGGAGTACTTATCGAAGCTCTTAATCCGGCCCGAGAGCTTCACTCCGCTCATAAGGTAGATGGTGAGGACAATTTTGTCCTTGCGTGCATTGTTCAAAAAGCTGTCTTGTATATTTTGCGCCGATTTTTCCATTCAGCCCCCAAAACCCCTTTCGGGAAAGGACAACAGTGTACCAACGGCGATAGTATTGTACACCTATTCACGGCTGTAAACGGGCGCCGGTTGGGGCGGCGGGAAGCCCGAACGCGGCTCACTCCTGAATCGCACCGGGCCCGAGCGTTGGTAATTACGGCTTTTCTGCGATTAGGATTAGATACTCGCCCCACCAGATCGGACGGTCGAATCTCTTGAGCATGGGAACCACCGCTGCCGGTGTGTTGTTCTGCGAGATCATTCCGGTCGAAACCATCTGCGTCACGCGGAGCCCGCAGCGGTTAGCCTCGGTTTGTAACCTCGACAGGCAGGATTTCAAAACGCCCCGTTCCGCCCGGACGAGGAGCGAAAAGGCGAACATAAGAGGATTGTACCGATTCGGCTCCAGCAGGATTACGTATCGGCGGCCAGTGCGCGCCATTTCCCGGATCACTTGATCCCGATCCTGAACATGGTGAAGTACGTTGGCTTCAAAGACCACTTCGAAACTTCGGTCCCGAAAGGGTAGCGAAGTGGCATCTCCGCAGACCAGATGAGAATGCGTATTCTGACCCAGAAGGTTGCGCGAATAATCTAAGCCTGTGACGCGGGCGCCGGCATTTGCAAATCGGAGCGTGAAGATGCCGTTTCCACACCCCACGTCCAAAATATAGATCCGTTCAATGGGACGTGTTCTTCCGTCACCGACAATGAGGCGCCAGGTATCCCAGCGAGAACATAGTACTGGGCGCCAAACGGTGCGCTTACGAATAACGGCTCGATGAAGCGTAGAAGAGCCAACGATTTTGGCATGTAAAACAGAAAGCGCGTACCGTATACTTCGAAGCCGGCGGCCTTGACTCTGCGCCGTGTTTCCAGATAAGAGAGCGGAATCGCATCGACGCGGGAATCGTCGGAACTCGACTTATAATTCCATTTCCCCACAGGATTGGCAGGCGGCGGCTCAATGGGACTCTTTTGGAATCTCAGACGTTCGCGGAGGACGAACGAGTTCTCTAGAAGCCACTCGGTTCAGAAGGGCCGCGATAGGCGCGCTTGCGGACTACTCTTCTTCATGCTCGGCAGCCGCGGCCGGCGACGTGCCGAGCATGGCCGTGAGTTCCTCGACACCAACGGCTCGCGAGACCGCGGGCGCCTTCTCGGCGCGCCCACGGGTTCGAGCACGAATTCCGAGACAGACGACAACTCTTGTTCGACGTTGAAATCCGGGATGCGGCGAAGCACGGGAATCTGCGCCACGCCGTGCTCGGGGACGACACCCTCCAGGCCGTTGCTCAGTTGGAAGCGATTTTTAGGTGTTTTCGGATCGAGAGCTTGCATAGATCCGCAAGCTTCATCGATCGGCTTCCTGGTAGTCGCCGACCGGTTCGCTTACCGCAGAGAGTCCAGCACTACTGGCGCAAGGCGCTTGGCAATGTAATCAGAGCCAAAGTCTGACAAATGATCTGCGTCCGTGTAGAGTTTGTTGTTATTGATGACTCCGTAGCACTTCTTGTCGTCACACAGATACCCAGTGGGATCGAACAAGATCACCGCCGGAAAATCGCTCAAGACTGTTTTGACCAGCCGATGATACCGCTGCACGCGCTCGTCGAAGTCCTGGCGGGAAACGAAGCAATCGGCGTACGAAATCTCGCCCGCGCCGAACTTGGTTCCAAGCACGGTAACGATGTGTTGGGGGACGCCGCAGAGGCGGCTCTCGATTCCCAGTTCGGGTACGTCCAGCGCAAAAATGACCCGTTTGTCGGGCAACGATGTCAGCCGGGCGAGCGTTCGGCGCATTCCGATTTCAAAGACCTGCCATCTGTCGGTAAGGGTCGGGTCGTCGATCAGTCCTACGTGCATACCAGTCACGCGGGCCGAATTTTTCCCCTTAAAGGGAGTGCCATCAAGATAAACCGGTCCCATGGTGGAGAGGATGATTGTCCTGAGTTGGCCGTCTCTCTCGAATGCCGCAAGTTCCTTATTCATAGTCTTGGCGCACTCGCCCGGGGGAGGGTCGAAACGGCTATCGTACCGGTCTACATTGTAGAAAGGAATGCATCCTGGGAAACTGCGGGAACTGATCAGTCTACCCAGTTGCTTCTCCAGTCCATAAGCGAGATGAAGGGCGTGCGAATCCCCCAGGAGCAATACTCTTGAAGGACCGGAATAGCTGGAGACAGATAAATGGGCTTTCTTCTCGGCATTCGATACCTTAACGTATCCGAGTAGGCCGGCACTCAGAAAAACTACCGCTCCTATGGCCCCGAATAGGAAAATCTGCTTGCGGCTGCAGGTCTGCTTGTTCCGGAATGGCTTCTCGACATGTCTCCAGCTGAGGTAAGCAAAAGCAACCGAGACCCCCGCCAGGGCGATCAGCAGAGAAGCGGTCGGTTCATTTAGACTACGGTAACGAATGAATGCAAATAACGGCTGATGCCACAGGTAGGCGCTATAGCTGACCAGTCCGACGCCCACAAAAAGCTTGTTACCCAGTAACCTGCCAATAGTCGTATTCTGTGTCGCAAACAGAATGATGAGGGCCGTGCCAAGAGTGGGTGCCAAAGTGTAGAGACTTGGAAACGGTGTTCGCTTGTTGAAAGCAAAGATTGAGAAAGCGAGCAGAAGAGACCCGGTCCAAACGCTCACTTCGCTGAGTGTTCGGTCCGGCGTTCCCAATTCCCTCCGCGAGAGATACATCGCAACACCGGCACCGATCAGAATCTCCCAGCCGCGAGTGGGCAGAAGATAGAAGGCCGCAGTGGGGTGCGCCGCCGCAGCCCACTGCGCGAGGCCCAGGCTGACCACGCCTAAAAGCAGCATCAGTATCAGAATCCAGCGTCTGCCCAGCCGCCAGGCAAGGATCAGGCAGACCGGAAAGATCAGGTAGTATTGCTCCTCCACCGCCAGACTCCAAGTGTGGAGAAGAGGTTTCAACTCCCCGACTGTGTCGAAATAGCCGCTTTCCTTCCAAAACACCAGATTGGAGGAGAATACGGTGACGCCCGCGAGACTTCTGGAGAAGCTGAGCAGATCGTCGTTAGAGTAGAAGAACCAGGCCAAGCAGGTGGATGCCCCCAGAACGAAGAACAAAGCCGGCAAAATCCTCCTGGCCCGCCTTTCGTAGAAGTTCAGGATGCTGAATGTGCCGCGTTCCAGATCGTCCAGAATGATGGTCGTGATTAGGTAGCCACTGATGACGAAGAAAACGTCGACCCCAACAAAACCACCGCCAAAGAGGGAGAATCCAGCGTGGTAAAAAATGACGGGAATCACGGCAACAGCCCGCAGGCCGTCGATCTCCGTACGGTATCGCATGGCTGGGCTAATTCGGTCCGTGAAACCCTGGAGAAGCCTTCCCGAGATACTAGCTCGGGCCGAGTCAATCAAACCTACGAAACATTCTATCAATTTCCTGTTGCCCCGAGCGGGAACCGCTTGGTGATTTCGGGATGATCTGGCGGACAGTCTATTTCGAGGAATATTCACGCATCAGCGACCAAGTTTGGAAACTCATCTCGTAGTAAAAGCGGTGCTCCACAGCACCATTGATGTTGGTAACCCGTCGTATTCCCCGCGAGTCACTGCTCCAGGCAAAGTTCTTCAAAGACAGCCAACAAGCCATTTATCGATCGGTGGAGCGGCGCGCGGACTGCCAGCAGAGCAGCGCTGCGGCAGCACAGCCGAATGCCAATCCGTAAGGACGGGCCCATTCAAACCACTCATGACCAAAAACGGCGAGCCCCACCATCCCTGTCAAAGCGTAGGAGGCCGGCACGCGGCGGCGAAGGATAACGAACGCAAAGATCGATGCTAAAACGCCTTCTAGAAGAGACGGCAGGCGGAGCGCAAAGGCGGCATTCGAAACGATTCCAAGCAACGGTTGGGTAAGAATCGCATATAATGGCGGGCCGCATCACAGGCTTGCGGAACGATCGAATAAGATCCTGCACGCTCCGCTGAGTCGCAACATGCAGGGTGAATATATCATCTGTCCAAAGAAGCCGTCGCCATGCTTCCACGGACAAAACACACGGTTTGAAAAACGAGCAAGAGGCCGGCCCGAACCAAGCGCGCCTTTCGAGCATTCGATCGCACCAGCTTGAGAATCGCTCAGATCGAGCGTTGAGGATCGAGGCCGCGCGATCGAAAAGCGTGGAACTCATGCGCAAAGCCTGTCCCGAGCCGCTCATATACTATCGCATGCAGAGCCGATTTCGATGTTTTTCCTGGAACTCTCGGTTTCGCGAGGCGCTTTATCCACTCATTCCTCTTCGTGCTCCGCAGCAGCGGCGGGCGATGCGCCGAGCATGGCCGTGAGTTCCTGGACACTCACTGCTCGCGACGCCCCAGGCGCCTTCTTAGCGGCGCCCACGGGTTCGAGCACGAATTCCGAGACAGACGACAACTCCTGCTCCACGTTGAAGTCGGGAGTGTGGCGGAGTGTGGGGATCTGTGCCAAGCCGTGCTCCGTGACGACACACTCCAGGCCATTACTCAGTTGGAAGCGGATTTTCAGGTGTTTTCGAATCGAGAGCTTGCGCAGATCGGCAAGCTTCATCGATCAGCTTCCTGGTAATCGCCGACCGGTTCGCCGAGCGCGGCGCGTGCCGCGATGCTTTCCTGACACGTTACGCAGTAGCGTGCCCACGGTACAGCTTCCAGGCGCTTTACCGAAATCGGCTCTTCGCATTCCAGACAGACACCATAATTGCCATGCTCAATCCGCAGCAACGCATCGCTGATTTCACGCAGCAACTTGATGTCGATGGTATTACGGTTCAGGAAAATCCATTCCTCGTGATGTTGCTGGCTCAGATCGCCCTCGTCGGAGGGAACATCTAGCCTTGCGACTACCTGTGCCGCCTTTTGAGCGGACATACTCCGACGGACTTCCTCGGCTTTCTTTTCCAGCATGTTCCGATATGTGGTTAGCTTGGGTCCGTTTTTCATATTCATTTACCGCTTTCTCTCTACCACCCTAATTCAGTAGACTCCAGGCTCTATAAGACGCTTACAGAGCACCAAAAGTTGCGATTGCATTGGGGGAGGAACAATGCGGCGCGATTTGAAAGAGTATAACCAGGGAATTGAGCGAAGTCAAGTGTTACGTATGATTTACCGAAGTGTGCAGTACCGAACACCACTTTTAAGCGGTGAACATTGCCCAAAAGATAGCCGTAACTGGCCCCGCTACTTGAGTTTCTGAATAGCCTCGGTAAGCTCCGGCACCACCTGGAACAGGTCGCCCACGATGCCATAATCGGCAATTTCGAAAATAGGCGCGTTGGCATCTTTATTAATTGCCACCACGGTGCGCGAGCCTTTCATGCCGACCTGGTGTTGAATCGCACCGGAGATGCCGACTGCCAGGTACATCTTGGGCGCGACGGTTTGTCCCGAACTGCCGACCTGGCGCTCCATGGGGAGCCAACCCGCATCGCAAATGGGACGCGAGGCCGCGAGTTCGGCGCCGAGAACATCCGCGAGCTTCTGCACCAACGCGATATTTTCCGGTTCCTTGATGCCGCGTCCTACTGAGACGATCAGCTCGGCGGCGGTCAGATCGACCGCGCGCTGTGATTCGCGGAACAGTTCCAGCGGCTTGATGCGAATGTCCGAAGGTGATAGCTGCGGCTGGATCGTTTCGACAGCGGCGGAGCCTTCCGCCACCTGGTCCGCCCGATACGCGCCCGCCTGCAACGAGGCCAGGTGCGGCGTTTCTCCGGCGAAGCGCACGTCGACGTTCACTTTGCCCTGGAACAGTTGGCGCACGAGGACGAGTTGCCCGTTGACGATGCGGTGCCCAACCGCGTCGCTGACCGCTACCTTGCCGAGCGAAGTCGCCAGCTTCGGCAGGAAATCGCGGACCTGGTAGGTATGCGGGAAGAGCACCAGGGAAGGCTTCACCTGCGCGATGAGCTGGCGGAGGGCCAGCGAGTAGCCATCCGGGGTGTAGTCCTTGAGCAGTTCGTGGTCGACCAGGTAGACCTTCTCGAGTTGCTTGCGGGCAACTTCTTCCGCAAAGGTCCGGCCGCCGGTGCGGACGAGCGCCGCGGCTGCCGTGGTGTTGGTTTCTTTCGCGAGTTGTTGCGCGGCCGCCAGCGTCTCCCACGACATGCGGTGAAACGCCTGGCCGTTGTGTTCTAAAATCGCCAGGATGCTCATATGACTCGCGCCTCGAATTTCAGCTTTTCCGCCAGCTTGGCCGCGGCCTCCTTGGGACTCCCATCGAACAGCTGCGTGCGCTTGGTGCGCTCGGGAAGGTACAAGCGGTCCACGGCAATGGTCGGGGCGGAAGCCGCAATGCCCAGCTCCGGGGCAGTCAGCCGTTTGATTTCTTTGGTCTTGGCCTTCTTGATGCCCATTAGCGTGGCATAGCGCAATTTGCTGATGCCGGATTGAATGGTGAGCAGCGCCGGCAGTGGCATCTCGACATTTTGGAACCAACCGTCTTCCAGCTCGCGCTTGACGCGAATGCCGCTGCCCGTCGTTTCTACCTGCATCACGATGGTGGCATGCGGCACTCCCATCAGTTCGGCCAGGATGACGCCGGTCTGCCCGTAGCCGAGATCATCGGATTGCAGGCCGGTCAAAATCAAATCGGGCGCTTCCGGACGAAGCGCCGCCGCCAGCAACTTGGCGGTTGCCAGCGGGTCAAAGCTATCGAGTTTTTCCTCCTCGATGTGGATGGCGCGGTCGGCGCCTTTGGCCAGGGCCTCGCGAATGGTTTGCGCCGCGCGCGCGGGACCCGCGCAAATAACCACGGCTTCGCCGCCCTGCTGCTCTTTGAGCTGCAGTCCGGCTTCGAGCGCGTACGCATCCGGTTCGTTGATCTCGAAGGTGAGATCGGCGTCTTCGATCCACGTCCCGGACGAGCGTATGCGCAACTGCGAATCTCGCGCAGGCACCTGCTTAATCGCAATAATGATTTTCATTCCTTACTCAGTGTACTCGGAGCCCGCGCGATAGGCGCATCATCGGCGCGAGACGAAGGCAAGAGCGGTTCAGACTCGCCGGCGGCGCAGTGCACTAACGGCCAGCAGCATCAAACCGCCGGCGAGCGGAGCGAACATGCCGGGTTCGGGAACCGTGGCTGCAACCGGTTCGAAGATCGTTGCGGTGGGGTCGACTGCATTGGCAGTCACGTTGGCGACGCCGTTGCCGTCGTATAACGTGGCGTTGGTTTCCACGATCACAACGTTATAGGTGAGGTTATCGGCGCTGTTATCGCTCCAGCTGAAGGTGACCGCCGCGCCGTCGGCACTGCGTGAGTCCTGTAAGGGTGGGTAGGAGCCGGAAATCGATCCATCCCCAAAAACACCACCGGGCAGACTGCCGCCGCTCGCGGTATAACCAGCGTCCGTGGAGAACCCCGCGAAAGACGAGACCCCTACCGTGCTCACTGCACCGGGTTCGCTGAACGCGACGTCGGTGAACGCGATCTGGTACATGAAATCCAGATCGCCAGCGCCGTAGACATTATTGGAATCCGCGAACACGGCATCGGTGAGAGTCCAGTCCACCGTTCCAAAGGTGCCGCCAGCGGAGCCGCTGGCCGAACCGGATGCAAGCAATGTCAAGCCGGAGAGATTGAAGGTATGGGAGACGGTGGAGTCGGAGCCCCCGGGCGAAAGATCCGCCCGAGCCGGCGCGCTCAGGCACAAGAGCAATACTCCCAGGCCCCAAATGGCCAGGGCGAAAGGCTTTTTCATTAATCTTCCCGCGAGTCTAGCCATTCCGCGTACAGGTTGTCAATCGAAAATCGGGCGGAAAGTCCTAGGACTCAACTATTCCTGATATCGCTTGAAAATAAGGCAGCCGTTGGTGCCGCCAAAACCGAAGCTGTTGGAGAGAGCGTACTCGATTTTCATGGGCCGCGCCCGGTTGGGGACGTAGTCGAGGTCACAAACCGGGTCGGGATTATCGAGGTTCATGGTGGGTGGCGCGATCTGGTCGCGGAGCGCCAGCACCGTGATTCCCGCTTCCAACCCGCCGGCGCCGCCTAGCAAATGGCCGGTCATCGATTTGGTGGAACTGACGGCCAGCTTGTAGGCGTGCTCGCCGAAGGCCCGCTTGAGCGCTTCGGTTTCGATGCGGTCGCCCACCTCCGTGGAGGTGCCGTGTGCATTGACGTATTGAACTTGTTCCGGCGCAATCGCGGCATCGCGCAGCGCGTTGCGCATCACACGGTAGGCGCCATCGCCGTCGTCCGGCGGGGCGGTAACGTGGAACGCGTCGGCGCTCATGCCATAGCCCACCAGTTCCGCCAGGATGCGCGCGTTGCGGCTGCGGGCCGATTGCAATTCTTCCAGGATCAGCATGCCCGCGCCTTCGCCTACCACGAATCCATCGCGGTCGCGATCCCAGGGACGGGAAGCGCGCTCGGGTTCATCGTTACGCGTGGAGAGCGCCCGCATGGCGGCGAACCCGCCGATCCCCATGGGAGTGATGCACGCCTCCGTGCCGCCGCAGATCATCACATCAGCCTCGCCGCGTTGGATGATGCGAAACGAATCGCCGATCGAATGCGCACTCGTGGTGCAGGCGGTCGCGGTTGCTGAGTTGGGGCCCTTCGCGCCGCTGCGGATGGACACCTGCCCCGAGGCCAGGTTGATGATGGTGGCGGGAATGAAAAACGGGGAGATGCGGCGCGGCCCATGCTCGAGCAGAGTCTGGTGCTCGCGCTCGATCACCTCGAATCCGCCGATGCCGCTACCGATGTACACGCCCACTTGTTCCGCGTTCTCAGGCGTGACCTTGAAGCCGGAGGTGCTCAGAGCGCAATCCGCCGCCGCGATGGCGAACTGGATGAAGCGCCCCATCTTCTTGATCTCTTTTTTCTCGATGTAATTGGCCGGATCGAAACCCTTCACTTCTCCGGCGATGCGGCAGGAAAAGGCCGATGCATCAAACTGGGTGATGTTTCCGATGCCGGATCTTCCGGACCGGATGCCTTCCCACGAGGCTTCGGTCCCGATCCCGAGCGGCGTCAACAAGCCTACACCAGTGATTACGACTCTGCGCGACAATACGATCTCCTGGTGACGAAGCGGCTATTTCTTGGCAGTCTTGGCTTCGATGTAATCGATGGCGTCTTTGACGGTGGCGATCTTTTCCGCGTCCTCGTCGGGAATCTCCAACTCGAAGGCCTCTTCGAAGGCCATGACCAGTTCCACAATGTCCAGCGAATCGGCGCCGAGGTCATCCACGAATGACGCGTTGTTGTCGACCTGGCTCTCATCAACGCCCAACTGCTCGACGATGATCTGCTTCACCTTCTGCTCAACTGCCATGACTCCTCCTGAGAATGTCCAAACCCGTTGATTTTAGCTGGCTTGCGGTTCGTTCGCAAGTGATGGAGGAATTCCGCACTACGTCCCCGTCCGGCAACCCAACCGGTAGCCGGATATCCTCATTCTGCCACGGAAATGGCGGGGCGGCGCTTTCGGGCCCCGAATCCTGCGCATTCATCCGATAAGCCGACTTGCCAGCCGGCACCATTCCTATATAACCAATGCACAAAGGCAAATCTTCCTCGGAAAACCTGCCGGTCGCGGCCGAACTGATTGTGCGCAGAATTCACATGATTCGCGGCCACAAGGTGATGCTCGACCGCGACCTTGCCGAGCTGTATGGCGTGAAGCCGATCGCTCTGCGCCAACAGGTGCGGCGCAACCGGCAACGTTTCCCGCAGGACTTCATGTTCGCGCTCACGTTGGCTGAGGCCGAGTTGTTGGTATCACAAAATGTGATACCTTCGCGGCGCAGCTTTGGCGGCTCGTTACCCTACGTCTTTACGCAGGAGGGCGTCGCCATGCTCTCGTCCGTTCTTACCAGCCAACGCGCCGTACAGGTCAACATCGCGATTATGCGTGCGTTCGCGCGGCTGCGGCAACTGGTCAGAACACACAAGGATCTGGCGGCAAAAATCGCTGCAATGGAAAAGAAGTACGATGGCCAGTTTCGCATCGTGTTCCAGGCCATCAAACGCCTGCTCGAACCTCCGCTCCAGCCGCGGCGCCGGATCGGCTTTCACGTGCCAAACGAAAAATGAGCACCGGCAGGGCCCGCGTATGCCGTCGGCCACTTCGCCGACCGCTGAGCACCGGTGTCTGCGCCGCGGGAATCCCGATCGGCTACCCTTGCCGCGCGGGCCGCTGTCCCTCGGCGGCCGGTCGGTCCTCGCTCGCCCAGTAATTCGAACCGATAACAGCCGCCACTACTCTTTTTTCGTCGTCGGTGCGCCTGCTTGAGGCAACCTGAAAGTCGAAGGATTGCGATTTCGCTTGTGAATGGTGAAGTGATTCGGGCCAGCAAACGTCACCCAGATAAATGGGTAGTCGATGGGAGGACCCTCGGTCGAGAAGGAGAACTGGATTACCAGTTCTCTGCCAGCACAGCTCTTTACAAACGTTGAGCTGGACATCCAGGACTTGATGAGGGTCTTGGCCGCTGGCGAGCCCCCCTCGATGGATATCGATTTCGGACTGCCATCCAAACCTGGAATGATTTTGACATTGATGGGACGATCCATTCCGGGTGTGCTCGTAGGAGGCACGTCCCGAGGAAGTTGGAGATTTTCGGCACAAGCCGCAAACGCTAGAGGACCGGGCCCAGCTTCTGAAGCTGCGGGTGCAACGTGAACGATCAAGAAAGCTAGACCAACGCACGCAATTGAAAAACGGCCAACCATACTATAGGGATCTCAAGGCCACGCCGGACGTCGCCACTTGGATTCTGCCGCCTCGCAGACCGCGAAAAACGACGGTCTGCGCTACTCACTAGCCTTGCCGCAGCGCCGCGCGCGCCTTTCGCTCCTCGCCGTGCGGGTCGTTGACCACCTGGCATTCATTGTCCAGAACCATGGTGGCGCGCTGGTCTGTATGGAAGGCCGGCCAATTCGGCAGCCCTTTGTGGTTGGGGTTCCCGCTGCGGGCGAAGGCGGCCCAGGCGCCGCTCATCTTATCTTGTAAGGGATAGCGATCGGCGCCGGTGCCGGTCATAGTCTTCGCCTCATCGACGTTTTCCAAGACGAACGGAATTTCCAGCGTGTGGTACGCCTTCAGCTTGCCATCGCGCACCGGCGACTTCCAGGTGAAGTAGTACATATAAACCGGCGCCTTCTGGGCCGACTTGCGCTCGGCTTCCGTCAGGACGCCCGCCGCGAAGTTGTCCGACGCCATGATCTGCGCCAGCTCAATGTTGCTCACGTTGGGCCGCCCCTTGCGATAGATGCCGATCAGCTTGTCGGCGTCAGCATCGCTCACCCTGCTGTTTTGCTTCACCGCGGCGTGCAGCCCGGCATCGTCGATGGGATCGAATTTGGTAAACGGGAAGAAGTTGACTTCGTACTCTACGGACCCGATCAGCAGAGGAATATCGGCCGAGATCGCCGGCGCCGCAGGGTCGAACGGGTCGGCCGGCAGCGTATTGCCATCCACCACGGGGGCGAGCCGTAATCCTTGGGTCGTCAGCGTGGCTTGCACCAAGTCGTCCATCGCCACTTTCTGCAGGTCGGCGGCCTCCTTGACTCCCAGTTTTGCCATCAACATCTCGGCGCTCTTGGTGGCATCGGCACGCGTGACGCCTTTGATGTTGGCGCCGCTCTGCACGATGGCGCGGTGGAAGAGCCCCTTGGCCGAGGGCATCGCCAGCAGCGTGCTCACTTTGCCCGCTCCGCCCGACTGGCCGAAGATGGTCACGTTCTTGGGGTCGCCGCCAAAGTTCGCGATGTTGTCCCGTACCCATTCGAGCGCCGCGACGATATCCAACATCCCCACGTTGCTCACCTGCGAAAATCGTTCGCCGCCCAGATCCGCGAGATACAGGTAACCGAAGGAATTGAGCCGGTGATTCAGCGTCAGAGTCACCACATCGTGCTTGCGCGCCATGTTGGCGCCATCGTACATGGTGTAGCTGCCGGAGCCGCTGGTGAATCCGCCGCCGTGCAGCCAGACCATCACGGGGCGTTTGCCGCTCAGGCTGTTGGTCCAGACGTTCAGGTGCAGGCAGTCTTCACTATGGCCTTGCTTGGGTATGGTGCCGGCCACCTCGGGGATCTCGGTGTGCGCACCTTGGGGTGCTTCGAGGCCCCATTCGACGGTCTCCTTGACGCCGGTCCACGATTCGGGTTTGGCGGGCGGCATAAAGCGGCGCTCGCCGGCGGTGGAGGCGCCATACGAAATCCCGCGGAAGGCGTTCACCTTATCCTGCACCATGCCGCGGATCTTGCCGGAAGTGGTATTGACGACGGCTCCGGCTGAGCCACCCTTAATCTCCGCTGCGAAAGCGGACTGCCACGCGCCACTGATGGCGTTTACCGAAGCGCCGCCCAATGCGGCCCTGCCAAGAAACGATCTGCGATTGACCTTCTCGCTCATAAAAGACCCCTCTGAATGTAGTTGGTTCTGATGTGCAGTCGGCGACTATTCTACACCCTGGGAACTATTGGGCGGATGGATCATTCGTGGTCCGTGCGGTTGCCGAAGGCTACCAGAAACCCGGTTTCAGCGATCGCGTTCACCGCGGCGAGAAGCCTTTTCGTCGAGACAGATTCGCGGGGCCCGAGAGAGCTCCTGCGAGGCGCAAGAACGGCCGGCTGTCTTCTTTTCGCGCACGATCGAGTTGGTCCCGGATGATACGCCCCTATGGAACGCCGTTCTTTTCCACCGTGTGCTGCGGCCATTGCGCCAGGTCATCGGGGAGCCGCATCGTAATCGTATTACGCATCTGCTCGAATCGTAACACGCGATAGCGAGCCCCGAATCCACGAGCGCTCAGCGATGAAGGAGGAGGCCCCCCGAAACGAGGTCGAGTGGCCCTCCTCCGAGATGGGACTGCCTTATTGCTTGGATGCTCCGCCGGCGGCGCCGCTGCGGCAGGAGCCACAGATTCCGTACCCGCTCCCGTTGGATTGGATGAAGCTGCACAGCGTGGTCATGCGCTTTAACTCGGCGGAGCTCAAAGTGGCCGGTATGAACGGCGTTCGCTCGGGGGAGAAAACGCCCGCCGTGGTCTGGGCCAAGGTCGTGCTCCACGCGAGCATCCCAGGGGCGAGCAGATTTCCCGTCATGCCAACCGTCGCCGGATTGCAGGAAGACGCCGAACTCGAGAGCAGCTTGATCACAACCGACGTGGGAACACCGGGTGTCAGCGTGTTGAGGATCAGGTCTTTCTTGACGGAAAGGAAATCCAGCGCGTTGGGTGTAACCAGGCAACTGCAGCAGGCGATCAACTGTTCATGGGGATCGTAGGTGTAGACGTTGACGCAGAGATTGCCGTTCTGGATCGGAAGCGCGACGGTCGAGATGGCGCCGGAGTTACTCAGAGTGACGTAGGAATCCCCGTACATCAGATTGGTCGCGTAGCTAACCTGGTAGCTGGAGTCGGATAGCGTATATTGCGTGCCTTGCGCGCCGGCCGGCAGCGAAACCACCAGCGCTGCAAAAAACATTGGAACCACTTTCATCCGCAGTGTCCTCACCGCGAAAAGTAGCATCTCGGGCTATTTGGTTCAATTGCCCGTACGAAGTAGCCGCGCGGGCTAATCCCATTACCGGGTGGCGGCGGTGGAATGCGGCGCGCCGCTTGCCGCGGGCCTCCCGAGTACGCTATCCTGAAGACTCGAAACTATTGTATGGCCAATACTTATTCCGCACTGAAGCGGGTGCGCCAAACCGAGCGGCGCACGGAATTTAATCGTCAGAACAAGACCCGGCTGCGGCACCAGATCCGCGCGTTGCGCCGCGCCATTCAAGAGAAAAACTCGCAGAAGGCAACGGATCTGCTTCCTCAAACCTTTTCTCTGATTGACCGCGCAGCCAAAAACGGCGCCATCAAGACGAACACGGCAGCACGTTATAAGTCTAAGCTACACCTGCGGATAAAGGCGCTGGCGAGCTAACGCTTAGCAGCCCCATTGGGCGCCGCGGATATGTCCCGGTGCAACACAGTGGAGATATCGACGGGCATTTCGTCCATCGATTTCACGCGTAGCACCGCCTGGTAGTACCTCGGCAGAATTCCGGAAGGTATCTTTAGGCTAGTGACTAGCGCACGCGCCAGCGTTGGGTCCGTGAACACCTTAACCGCGGCCATGACGCTGGCTGCCTGGTTGCCCGAAAGATAGAGAAAGTCTCCATTCCCGTACAAACCGGGTAGATGGCTGATGAGCGCATAGCTCTCGGCCACGCCCTTTCCATCGGCCGCGCTGCGGTCCGAGACGAACGCCGGTTCGCCTGCGAGCGGCTTCAGGTTTCGAATTCCATCGGGTTCGAGCACGATCTGCTGATCGATGGGTAGCGACTGCACCTGACGATTGCCGGTGGTCGGGCCCAGGAACACAATGTTGTTCATGGCGATTTCCGGCATCGAGAGCTGATTCCCCGGCGTGACCAGGAGGTCTGACTTGCGCAGACCCAGGAACTGCCCCAAACGGAACGCTCCGCTAGCGGTCCCAAAGGAAGGATCGGCGATACAAACCACCAGGGGCCGGGTGGGGGAAAGTAAGGGAGACCAGAGCTGCTGGAGATCTGCGCTCCAGGGACTGGATTCCACGGCCGCGGGCTGAACGCGGGGCGAACGAGCGGCGAGATAGGTGACGCCCGCGAGTAGGACGATGCCGGCTGTGACCACCGCCTCTTTGCGCATCCAGCGGCTGTGGAGCTTCTGCACTGCAGCTGGGGCCGGCGCCGGGTCCACAGGCGCTTGCCGCGCTTCAAAGGTAATTTTGAATCCGCCCTTGGGCAGGTCTACGAGGACGGGGTCGGCAGCGCCCTCGGTCCGATAGTATTCCGCGAGCTTCTGGCGAAGACGAGCCACGTGCATGCGGACCACGGATTCCTGGCGCGGATCGTAGGAGGAAGGCTTGCCGAGGGCGTCGATCCCGACGGCGTATTCCTTGAGGTCGTCCGCCTCTCCCGCGAGGGATCGCTCGGCCAGATAGGTAAGGAGGCGGCGTTGCACCTCCGAAAGCCGGAGAGTCTTGCTTTGCAGAATACGCTCGATCTGAGCTTGGGAAGAGCCGGCCTCGACTACCACAACGCAAGAATCATATCATAGCGAGTCATCCAGGCCGCTTATTCGAGGCGAAGCGCCTCGATCGGATCGATCCGAGTTGCGCGGCGGGCGCGGAGCCAGCAGGCCAGCGCTGAAGCGGCGGTCACCAGCACAATGGCCATGGCTGCTAGGGCGGGGTTTGGGGAGGCGAGCCCGTCGAGCACGTGTCCGAGAACGCGCATCAGCAGTGCGGCTACACCCAGTCCGATGACGACGCCGAGTGCGACAGTCGCCATCCCCTGGCGGAAAATCAGCCCATGCACCTGACCGGCGGTTGCACCCAGTGCCATGCGGACCCCAATCTCTTGCGTTCGTCGGCTTGTCACGTAGCTCATCACGCCGTAGATGCCAGCGGCGGAAAGTAGCAGCGCCAGGCCGGCGGTGATCGCCAGTAGGGTCAGGATGAATCGCCGGTCCGCCAGGGAGTCGCCGATCAAGGTGGACATGGTCGCGCTCAGAAAGACGGGTTGGTTAGGGTCGGCGGCTGCCACTGCGCGGCGGACAGCCTGAGCAAGTTCGGCGGGACGGTGGCCGGATCGCACCACCAGGAACTGTGCTGCCCCTAAAGCGCCACTCGCCAGATAGACGTCCGGGGTTTCCGGTTCATTGAGCGCGGCGTGATGGATGTTGCTTACCACGCCGACGATCTCGTTCCAGCGGTTGGGATGGTCGGCGGTGCAACTCACGCAGATGCGTCGTCCGATGGGATTCGGGCCGAGGGCCAACTTGCGCACGGCCACTTCATCGACGATGGCCACCGAGCGCCCCTCCTGCATATCGTCTTCGCGGAACCAGCGGCCCTGGAGGAGCCGCACGCCCATGGTTTCCAGATAGCCGGCGCTCACACGGTCGGTTTCGGCAACTTCTTGCTCGAGGGGACGGGTAGCGGCAGAGTCCCTGGCAGTGACAAAAGCGCCATTATTTTCCCCGGTGAATGGCAAAGCATCGACTGTGCCCGCAGATTCGACACCCGGCAGTGCGCGCACCCCGCCAAGAATGCGGCGGAAGAGTTGCGCTTGCACTTCGGGTTTTCCGAGGTATTTTTGGTCAGCTGGGATAATGATAGAGCCGAGCACGCGGCCGGGTGCGAACCCCGGATTGGTCCGCAACAGCCGAACGAAGCTGCCGGTGAGCAATCCGCCAATCACTACCAGCACCACAGTCACCGCGATTTCGGAAACAACCAACGCGGAGCGCAGCCGGTTGTGTGCTGAGCCGACCGCGCCGCGGGTACCCGCTGCGCGCAACACATCCGCTGGGCCAAGACGGGCGGCACGAAGCGCGGGAGCGAACCCAGACAAAACACCCACCGCCATGGAGACGGCGCAGGCGAACACGAAAACGGATCCATCCGCGCGAGCCGCGTCCAGCCGCGGAATGCTCATTGGGGCAACGGCCGGCAGGAGCTTCCACGCCATTAGAGCCACCCCAAACCCGGCGAGGCCGCCGAGTAACGCCAGAACCGAACTCTCGGCCATCAACTGCCGCATGATCGAGACGCGGCTGGCGCCCAGAGCGGTTCGTATTGCGATCTCCCGTTGCCGCGCCCAGCCGCGAGCCAGAAGCAGATTCGCGGTGTTCGCACAGCCGATGGCCAGAAAGATGCCTGCCGCCGCCAGGAGTAAAACGAGGCCCGTGCGTGCGAAGCCAAGCCATCGCTCGCGGAGCGGCACCACGTGCAACGTGACACCTTCATTGGTGCGTGGGAAATCCCGCGCCAGGCGGGCGGAAATAGAGGCGACATCTTGCTCGGCGGCTGCCAGCGATACCCCAGGCTTCAGGCGTGCGACGGCGCCATAGCCCGCACCGCCGGCGCGCGTGACTTTGGCGGGATCTACAGCATCCGGCGACCAAAAATCCATATGGTGAGAAGGCGTGCTCGCTGTCGCCGCAATGCGCATCGGAAAGTCGAAGCCTTCCGGCATCGCGCCGATGATCCGGAACTCTTGGCCATTGACTTGTATAGTCGTGCCCACCACGTGCGGGTCGCTATGAAAGCGCCTCACCCACAGACCGTAACTCAGGATCATTTCGCGATCGCGGCCCAGCTGCGTCTCCTCGGGAAGGATGTTCCGGCCGAGCATCGGTTTTACTCCCAACATCGGAAATATGTTGGCCGCGACCCTTAGCCCATAAATGGCCTCTGGCAGCGAATTGCCGTCACCGGCGAGATTCACAAGGGAATAGTGATAGATTCCGACGCCGTCGAAGCTGCGGTTTTCGTGCGCTACATCATGGGCGTCATACCACCTCACCCAATCCGAATGAGCAGTGCCGCCTTGAGCGAAATCGGTGCGTAGCAACGCGAGCCGCTCGGCATGGGAGTATGGGAACGGCTCGATCAGTACAGCTTTCACGGCAGCAAACACCACCGCGGTGGCGCTGACGCTGATGGCCGTCGACAGAATCGCGATGGCAGTCACCGAAGGAGCGCGGCGGAGCAGGCGGAAGGCGTGTCGGGCGTCGTCAAGCAACCGCATGTGGATTAGGTGGTAGACGCAGCGGGCGGAGATCTGGTTACGCGGAAGCCGGCATAGCCAACTTGCGAGTCTGGCGGAAGACATCCAGCAGCATCTTCTCGGTCAGCTTTCCGGTCGAGGTGTTCTGCTGGCTGGGATGATACGAGCTGACCAGGACCGGCAGTCCAGGAGCGATCGTGAAGCGCCGGTTGTGGCCGAAGGCGAATGCCGCCCTGCTCGGGATCACGCCGCGCGATTTCAGGATCTCGAGGTAATTGTCGAAGGCGATTTTCCCGAGCGCCACAACCACCCGCACATTCGTCAAAAGGTCCAATTCCCGCTCGAGATACGAACGGCAGTTTAGAAGCTCCTGGCGCGCCAGCTTGTTATCGGGCGGCGCACAGTGGGCCACGGCGGTGATGTAGGCGCCGCTCAATGTGAGGCCGTCGCCGCGCGCGACACTGGTTGTCTGCGACGCGAACCCGGTTTGGTAGAGCGCACGATACAGCCAGTCACCCGAACGATCGCCGGTGAACATGCGCCCGGTCCGATTGGCGCCATGGGCGGCGGGGGCCAGGCCGAGAATCAGAACCCGTGCCTGCGGATCGCCGAACGATGGGACCGGCCGGCCCCAATACTCCCAGTCGCGATAGGCGCGGCGTTTGATAGCGGCGATGTGAGTACAATACTCGCGCAGACGGGGGCAGCGCGGGCAGTTTACGATTTCGTTCTGGAGAGCTAGCAGTACTTGGACGGATTCCGCATATTTAAAGGTACAGTTCGTGGGTTTTTCTGTCGATGAGGGCACTGTAAGAAGAGTATTGTCGTTAATAGCCACATTTTCTCATATGCGAAACGGTCGATTCGAAGAACCCCATGTTAGAATGAGACCGGTGTCGATGGTTCGGCTGCTCCGGCCGGACAGAATAACAACGGCTTTGGCGAATCCAATCCCGCGGTTTCCCGCCGTGCTCAGAAGTGACTATGAATAGGGCCTCAGTTACCCGTTTATCCCAAACTCTAATCATTGCAATCATTTTGCTGCTGTCTGCCGCCCCCGGCTGGGCAGTCACCAAAAGCAAGAAACACCGCCATCCAGCGTATACACCTAAGGCGACCGTAAGGACGATATCGTATCCAGCGGCGCCGCTGACCGGTGTGGTTCGCGGCGGCCCCTGGACGGAACCGACTTTTGCCGATTCCACCCAAGGCGATAATGTCGATGGCGAAGACCTCGAGATTCGCCGCGCTGCAGTAGAGGCTTTAGGCCCTTACAACGGTTCTATTGTGGTAGTCGACCCAAATAGCGGTCGCGTGCTATCGATGGTGAATCAGAAACTGGCGCTCGGCTCGGGATGCCAGCCGTGTTCGACCATCAAAGTTTCGGTCGCGCTGGCCGCGTTAGCCGAGAAAGTGATCGATCCGGCAACCAAGCTTCGTCTCGGCGGAGCGCGGATGGATCTCACCTATGCCCTGGCGCACTCCAATAACTACTTCTTTGCCACGTTGGGCCAGAAGCTCGGTTTCGAGAAGTTGAGCTACTATGCACACCAGTTCGGTTACGGCGAGAAAGCCGGCCTGAACATCCCTGGGGAACAGCCCGGGCGCTACCCGGAGGCGGCACCGGCGAACGGTGGCGTTGGCATGTTGAGCAGCTTCGGAGAAGAGATCTCGCAAACACCTTTGGAACTGGCCGCGCTGCTGAGTGCGGTGGCAAATGGCGGGACTTTGTATTACTTGCAGTATCCGCGCTCCGCGCAGGATGGCTCGCGCCTCATCCCACAAGTAAAGCGCCAACTGGAGATCCAGGGATTGATTCCGGGAATCAAGCCAGGCATGCGGGCAGCCGTTGAGCTTGGCACCGCGCATCGCGCCCGGCAAGAGGAACCAATTGCGGGAAAGACCGGTACCTGCACCGACAACAAAATGCATTTAGGTTGGTTCGGGGCGTTCAACGATGTGGCGGGCCGGAAGCTGGTTGCTGTGGTGCTGCTCACCGGAGGCCGTCCGGTGGCAGGGCCGGTAGCGGCCGGGATCGCCGGCGACTTTTATCGCCGCTTGACCGAGCACAACTATTTCGCTACTGCCACGAAGCTCAACCCTACACCGGCGACATTCTTCACCAGCACGCTTCACTAACTGGTCTTTGGGACCCGGCGGCGCGCCGCGCTAGTTTCAGGAACCCGCCGCGCGCGTGATTTCTCCCAGCACCAGGAAGACCTCACGATAGAACTCGGGGTGGGACGTCCACGTCTGTCCGGTGATCAGCCGGCCATCGCGCACCGCCGGCTTGGAGACGTACGTGCCGCCGCTGCGCTCCACTTCAATCTGAATGTGTTCGTGGCCGGTAAGCGTGTGCCCCTTTACGAGGTCGGCTGCGGTCAGCAGTTTGACGCCGTGCCCGATCGCGCAAATGTACTTCTCTTGTTTGGCGAACTCGCGCACGAGCGAAAGCACGCTCGGGTCATTGCGGAGATATTCGGGCGCGCGGCCGCCGATAATCACCAGCGCGGCGAATTCCTTGGCGGTGACGGCGGTGATGGCCACATCGGCTTCGATCGAATGTCCGGGCCGCTCGACATACGTGGACCACCCCGGTTCTTCATCGTGAATCACCATGTGAAGCCGGCGGCGCGACGGCGCCGCCACCACCGGTTCCCAGCGCGCTTCCAGGAATCGCTGGCAGGCGTAGAGAGCTTCGTAGCTGTCTCCGCCATCTCCCGTAAGCAGAAGAATCTTTCGGCTCATGGGTTACCCCTCAACAGGCGGGGGCCGCGCGGCGTCTGCCGCCGAATGCCGAGGCTGCGGCGCTGCCTGTTATTCCGAGGATACCACCCGGATTTCTCAAATGCTCTGGCAAAATGGGCGAATGGCCGAGCGCTCTCGCGATGTGGTGGTGATCGGGGCCGGAGCGGCCGGCCTGATGTGCGCCATCGAAGCCGGCAAGCGCGGCCGCAGCGTGGTAGTACTGGAACACAACACGCAAATCGGCCGGAAGATCCTGATCTCCGGCGGCGGGCGCTGTAATTTTACGAACTTGCATACGCGGCCGGAGCACTTTCTATCCGCCAATCCGCACTTTGCGAAATCGGCCTTGGCTCGTTACGGTCCGCAGGATTTTGTCGCGTTGGTGCGAAAGCATCGCATACCCTACCACGAGAAGAAGCTCGGACAGCTCTTTTGCGATGGCTCGGCGCGAGAGATCGTTTCGCTCTTAGAGGCGGAGTGCGCCGCGGCTGGGGTGCGCATCGAAACTGGCAGCCTGGTTCGTGAAGTGGAACGCACGTCCGGCTTTCGAGTCGAGACGAATCGCGGGACGTTCGACGCTGAATCGTTGGTAGTGGCCAGCGGAGGCCTGTCCATTCCGAAGATTGGCGCGACCGCGTTCGGATACGATCTCGCGCGGCAGTTTGGGCTCGGTGTGCGGGAGTGCCGCGCGGCGCTGGTTCCCTTAACCTTCGCGGCCGCGGAGTTGGCGCAGTATGCGGACCTCGCCGGAGTGTCGCTCGAAGTCACAGCGCGAACCGGCGGTACGTCATTTCGCGAGCAGATGCTCTTCACGCATCGAGGCCTCAGCGGTCCGGCGATCCTGCAGATCTCGAGCTATTGGGCGCCGGGAAGCGAATTGGAGCTCGACCTGATGCCTAGATGCGATGCGGCCGGCTTGTTCGCCGAGCGCCGCGTGGCACGAGACCGCTCGGAAGCGCACACGATCCTGGGCACGGTCCTTCCCAAGCGGTTGGCAAAGCGGTGGCTGGAACTTCGCGGCTTGGCGAAGCCGGTGGCGTCCTGTAGCGATCTCGAAATCGAAGCGTTGTCCGAGGGGTTGCATGCGTGGCGCTTCGTTCCGGCGGGGACCGAAGGTTTCGAGAAGGCGGAGGTCACCGCAGGTGGGGTCGATACCGATGAAATCTCCTCGAAGACCTTCGAAGCCAAGCGGGTTCCCGGACTGTATTTCGTCGGTGAAGTGCTGGATGTGACCGGGCACCTGGGCGGGTTCAATTTTCAGTGGGCCTGGGCATCGGGCCACGCGGCGGGACAGTTTGTCTAAGGTTTCTTACTTAGGCTTTCGAGAATCGCGTCCACGTAGTTGCGCGTTTCGGGAATGTCCGGAACGCCTTTGGCCTCATCGACAATAGACGGACCGGCGTTGTAAGCGCCCAGCGCCTTGGCAAGATCCCCCTTGTAGCGGTCGATCATCTGCTTCAGGTATTTGACGCCAGCCTCGATGTTCTGTTTGGAATCGAACGGATCCTTCACGCCCAACTGCGAGATGGTGTCGGGCATCAACTGCATGAGCCCTTTAGCGCCATGGACGGAAACGGCGCACGGGTAAAAGCGCGATTCCTGCCGGATCACAGCGCGCACCAGCGCCGGGTCCACCTTCTCGGTTTTCGCCGAACCCTCGATCAGCGGATCCACCTGCGCGACTGGGGCCGGGTCGCACGGAGGTTCCGGCTCGGCTTCTTCGATGGGGGGCATCTGTAACGGCCCGGGTCCGGCCAGTTCCGCCTGTTTCTTGGCAGCTTCGCGCTGCGCGGCTACCGAGGCCTTCTGCTTCTCGATGGAGGCCTGCATGGCCTCACGAGGGCTTTGCGCCAGCGCGCTCGAGGCCAGCAACACGAGGAACCATCTCATCGATGTCCTTATCGGCTGGAGCGGAGGAATCCTGTAGAGCAAACGCTACCAACAGCACCAACGAGATCCAGACGAGATCGGCGAGAAGCAGGTGCACCATCTGCATCCACACCGGCGCCAGCAGCAGCAGGTTCGATGCGCCGGCGGCGAGCTGCAGTGCTACGGCGGCTTCGAGGATCCGTGCGAACCGCTTGGCGGAAGGCAGGCGGAATGCCGTGGCTTCGGCATAGAAGATCAGCCAGGCGCCGGTAATGAGCGCGAGCAGCGGATGCAGAAGCCGCAAGCGCAGAAAGATGCTGGAGGCGGGATCGAAATCCTGCCGGAAACCGGCGGCTAGCGAGCTGGCGGGGAAGAGCGTATCGCCCAATGCGGCGATAGCGCCGCTGATGCCGACCAGCACCGCAAGCGCGATCCCCGGCGCGGCGAACCGGCTGGAGCGCTGCCGCATGCGCAGGCGCGAACCTCCGGATGCCCACCAGACGGTCAGCGTCAAACAGGCCAGCAGCGTAAGGGTGTTGATCAAGTGCGCAGAGAGCGAGTAGGCCCGTCCGGCCGACGCGTTGTGGGCTACATGTTCCAACTTGACCAGGGCTGCGCCGATCAGCGCCTCGGTCGTCAAAAAGATTGCGGACAGAGTGGCACCGAAGCGCACCATGTGCCCACGCGGAAACGCGCGCCACGCCCAAACCACGAGCATGCCCACCAGCACCACGTCGATGCCGCTGCTGGCACGATGCGTAAACTCGATGATGGTGGTGAGCGCCGGCGCCTGCGGGACGACGACTCCGTTGCACAGCGGCCAGTGGTTCCCGCAGCCGGCGCCGGAGCCGGTGGCGCGCACATATGCGCCCCATAGAACGACGGCCAGGTTATACGCCAGGACACACGCGGCGTAGCGGAGGAAGGCGCGCTGCGTGGGGCTGGGAGTCACACTTCTATTTTAGTGGGCTCAGCCGGTTCAAGTTGTTTGGCGCCACGGCCCCACCAGCGGACGAAACGCGCTCCGGCGTCGTCGAGATAGGTGTAGACCACCGGCACCACCAACAGCGTGAGCAACGTAGAGGTGACCAAGCCGCCGATGACGGCTCGCGCCATGGGTGCGCGGAACTCCGCGCCCGAACCGATCTCAAACGCGAGCGGCAGCATGCCGAAGATCATCGCGAGGGTAGTCATCAGGATGGGGCGTAACCGGACGCGTGCGGCGCGGATCAATGCTTCGCGGCGAGCGAGGCCGGCGCGCCGCTGCGTATTGGCGAAATCGACCACCAGGATGGCATTCTTGGTTACCAGGCCCATCAGAAGGATGACGCCGATCATCGACATCATATTGAGCGTGTCGTGCACCAGGTACAGCATACCCGCCACACCCAGCAGTGAGAGCGGCAGTGAAAGCATGATGGCGAACGGCTGCAGGAAACTGCGGAACTGAGATGCCAGAATCGCGTAAATGAGCACGATGGCCAGAACCAGTGACTGCATGGCATATCCGAAGCTCTCCATCATGATCTCGGTGTCGCCGGTGTAATCGATCCGATAGCCCGGCGGCAGCGGCAGCGTGGCGGCTCGCTGCTTGATATCGGCCACGACTTCGCCGAGCGACCGGCCTACGGGGCTGCCGCTGATGCGCACTTCGCGCAGCAGGTCGCGGCGGCGGATTTTCGAAGGCGCCACTCCGGATTCGAGAGTAGCCACCTGGCTGGCAGGGACTAGCGCGCGGCCGCCTTGCGCCGGCAGATCCAGACCGAGCAAGTCATTGGCGTGGGTGCGGTCTCCGCGTTCCACGCGCAGGCGGACATCGTAACTGTCGCCATCGGGGTCCTCGAATTGGGACACGACTTCACCTGCCACCAGGCCACGTATGGTGGAGGCCACGGTGCCGAGGTCCAGACCGAGGTCCCCGGCGGCGTCGCGGTTCACCGCCAGGCGCACCTCCGCCTGTGGCGCTTCTTCGCTGGTGTCGATATCCGCAGCGCCGTTAACTTGTTTGGCCTCGGCCATCAGTTTCTCGCTGAACGGCACGAGGCGCTCGAAATCAGAGCCGCGCACGCTGATCTGAATCGGCTTCGCATCGCCGCCGCCGCTGTCGGCTTCTTCAATGGAGGTGCGGACGGCCCGGAAGCGCGCGATCGCCTGGCGCACCTCGGCGGTGAGGAACTTGTAGTGCTTGCGTGTGCTGCGCGGCGTCAGGCGAATGAAGATATTGCCTTCGTTGATGGGCTTTCCAGCGGTTCCGCCGATGGTGGTGTAGGTGTAAGCCACCGCGGGATTGTGGCGGATTTCGCTTTCGATCGCTCGGGCAATCTCGACGGACCGGTCGAGGCTGATGCCGGGCGTGGCTTTGTAGGCGACCTGGAACTGGCCGGGATCGGCATCGGGCATGAACTCGGACCCCAGTTTCGAGAAGACGAAGAAGCTGGAGACGACCGCAGCAATGGCCACCAGCACCACCGCCCAGCGATGCGAAAGCGACCAGCTCAATGCCGAGGCCAGCACATTTTGCAGCCGGTCCACCTGCTGGTTGAGTTTGCCGAGCCCGCGGCCGAACCAGGAGCGCGGAACACGCGGGTCGGCAGCCGGATCGTACCAACGCGAAGAAAGCATCGGGTCGATGGTGAAGCTCACATATAACGAGACCAGGACGGCGAACCCCACGGTGATGCCGAATTGATAAAAGAAGCGGCCGATAATGCCCTGCATGAAAGCTACCGGTACGAACACGGCGATGATGGTGAACGTGGTGGCCATCACGGCCAGACCGATCTCGGCGGTGGCCTCGCGCGCGGCGGTGAAGTGATCGGCGCCCGCCTGCATGTGGCGCACGATGTTCTCGCGTACCACGATGGCATCGTCGATCAACAGCCCGATCGCGAGCGACAGGCCCATCAACGTCAGAATGTTCAGCGTGAAACCCAGGGTCTTCATCACGATGAAAGTGCTGATTACCGAGACGGGCAAAGCCAGGCCGGTAATCACCGTGCTGCGCCAGCTATTCAGGAACAAGAAGACGATGAAGACGGTGAGCGCGCCGCCCAGCACCAGCGTGACCTGCACGTCTTTCACGGAATCGCGGATGAACTCGGAGCGGTCTACCACTTTACGCAGATGGATGTGCGGCGGCAGTTCCCGATTGATGCCGGCGATGGCTTGATCGACCTCATCCGCCACTTGCACCGTATTCGCTCCCGACTGTTTGACGATGTCGAGCGAAAGGCCGGGGCGGCCGTCGATCAGCGAAGCGCTGCTCCGTTCCTCGATGCCATCCACCACGCGCGCGATCATCGGCAAATAGACGGGGCTGCCGCTGCGGAACGCGACCACCAGGCGATCGAAGGAATCGAGAGAACGGAACTTTCCCGCCACGCGGACCAGAGGTTCGCGCTGGCCCTGCTCCAGCTTACCCGCTGGCATGTCCAGGTTCTCACGCTGGAGCGCCCCGGCCACCTGCGCATAGGTGAGGCCGTACGCTTTCAGCTGGTCGCGGTCGATGAAAATCTGGATCTCGCGGCGCGCCAACCCTACCAGCGTCACCTGGCCCACGCCGGATACCGTCTCCAATCGCTTCTTGATCACCTTTTCCGCTTCGGAGGACAGCACCTTGATATCGGCCGAGGCGCTCTCCACCGCAACCGAAACAATCGGCATGGCGTTGAAATCGATGCGCTGAATGACGGGCTCTTTAATGTCTTTGGGAAAGTCGGCGCGAATGGCGTTGATCTTGGCTTGCGCATCCTGCTGGGCGTTGTTGATCGCCACGCCAAGATGGAACTCTACGGCGACCGAGGAGAAGCCTTCCGTGGTGACCGACTCAATGTGACGCACCCCGGCGATGGTGTTGAGCGCCTCTTCGATGCGCTTGGTCACTTCCCGCTCGACTGTCTCGGGCGAAGCTCCCGTGTACTCGGTCTGCACCGTCAGTACCGGGATTTCGACATCGGGAAATTGATCGATCGCCAGTTGCTTGTACGAATAAATTCCCAGGGTGACCAGCGAAACGGCCAACATGGTGGCCAGCACAGGCTGCTTGATGGAGAGGTCGCTTAGGAACATCGGCTATCTCCGCGGCTGGACGCGCACACCTTCGGCGATCTCGATGCTCTGTTCGGCGATCAATTCCTCGCCGGCGTGAAGGCCCTCGATGATTTCCAGGCTGGAATCGCGCTCATGGCCGATGCGCACGTTGCAGCGCACCGCTTTGCCATCCGAAAGAGTAAAGACATAAGCCGATTTGGCGGAGCGGTCGTCGCGGTAAACGGCGCTGGCAGGAATCACAATCGCGCCCGCGGTGGTGCCCGTGAGAATTTCGCCTTCGGCGAACATGCCGGCCTTCAGCTTGCCACCGCTGTTGGCCACCTGAATACGGACTTTGGCGGCGCGGGTCTGTTCTTCCACGGAAGGGTTAATTTCGATCACGCGGCCGGTAAACTTCGCTTCCGGATAGCTGTTGACGCGGAAGGTGACGGCCTGGCCGGGCCGGATGGAGGCGAGATCGGCGGAGGGCACCGGGCTCTCGAGCTCCAGCCGGCTGTTGTCCACGATCGTGAAGATATGGGTGGGGGCTTCGACGTACGATCCTTTGTTGAGCACCTTTCTCTGAATCTCGCCGGCCACGGGCGCATAAATCACGGTGTCGCGGACGCGTTTTTGTGCGACGGCCAGCGCGGCGCGCATCTGCTCGGTCTGGGCTTCGGCCAGAGCAACCTGGGCGGTAGCATCGCGGCAGGCGAGCTGCGCCGCCTTGAGGTCCTTGTCGGTGATGCCGCCGGATTTCACCAGATTCCCGGCCCGCTCCAACTCCACCTTACTGTGGTCTTCAATCAGCCGGGCGCGGTCCAGGGCCGCTTCGGCCGAATCCACGGCGGTCTTCGCCTGGCGCTCCGCCAGCCGCGAATTCTCATCGTCGACCCAAACCACCGGTTCGCCCGCTTCGACGCGCTCGCCTTCCTCTTTATCGAAACGCGCGATGTGGCCGATGACCTCCGCCTTTACATCCACGCGCGTGTGCGAAACCAGCGTGCCGGTAACCGGAATGGTGATGGGGTAGGACTCGGAAGCGACCGTGATCACGGCCGCGACTACCGGTGGATCGGCGGCCGCGAGACTGCGGGCCTGCGGTTTGCTGCATGCGGGGAGCATCGCCGCAGCAATCCAGACGATCACAAGTAGGCCGTGGCGCATATCCTTACTCCCAAGGCGTCTGGCCGATCGACCAGCGCAAGTTGGCGCGGCTCGCCGAGTAATCGTAGAGGCCGCGGAGGAGATTCCCGCGGGCCACGGAAACCGCAGTCTCCGCGTCCGCAATGTCCAGTGTGGTGGCCGCGCCATATTTATAGTTGTCCTGCATCATGGCGAGAACCCGCTCGGCCTCGCTGACCGTGGCTTTGGCGGCGGCGATGCTTTCCTGCGCGGAGCGAAGATCGTCATAGGCCTGCTGGATGGCGAGACGAACCTGCTGCTCGAATTTCTCGCGGTCCAGCCGCGCTATTCGCTGGCTGGCCAATGCCTGGGTCACGAGCCCGCTGCGCTTGAAGCCGTCGAATACGGGAAACGTAAAGTTGATACCTGCGCTCCAGCGGATGAATTCCGAATTGACCAGGTTTTGGGGGAGTCTCGCCATAAGCCCGTAACTGCCGGTGAAATCCATGCGGATACGGTCCTCCGCGCGCGCGAGCTCGAGTTGCGTAGACGCGCTGCGTTCGGCAATGCGCAGGCGCTCGATTTCGGGGCGGCGCCGCATCGCATCGTTGGTGAGTTCGGTGAGATCATTCTGCTCCCACGGCATTTCCTGAAAATTGCCGGCCAGCCGCGTGGCGAAATCGAGCGGCCGTCCCAGGTAGTAGTTGAGCTCGGCCCGCGCCTGCTTGATCGCGTTTTCGGCGCGCACCAGGTCGGGCTGGCCGTTGGCCACCGCTACTTCGGAGCGCAGCACGTCCACTTCGGTGGCCACACCGTTGCGATAGCGGGTGCGCGCCATCTCGGCGTGCAACTTTTTTTGTTCCTGAGTTTCGACTACCAGGCTGCGCGACTGTTCCGCCCAGAGCAGCCCGTAGAACGCCTTGACGGTGGCCAGAGCCACGTCCTGCTCGGCGCGGTCGATTTCCGAAAGCGCTCCCTCGGCCTCGATGTTGGCCAGACGCAGCGCCGTGCCGATCTTGCCTTGTGTGAACAACGGCTGCTTCACGGTCAGCGAATAATCGAACAGGTTGACCGCGGAAGGTATCAGCGCCTGTTGCAAGTAGTCCGGAAAATTGTTGATGCCGGAGGCGTTGAGCAGACTGGGGTCGCGCCAGCGCGTGGCATCGAGGGCGAACTTGACATCAGGTAGCGCTTGCGAGCGGACTTCGCGAATCTTTCCCTTCAGGGCCTCGGCGGAAGCCTTGGCTTTGGCGACATCCTGGTGGTGGGCTACGGCGAGTTGTACGGCATCCCGCAGGACAAGCGGGGGCTCCTCCGCCGCTCCGGGCCATGCCAGCAGAGAAAGCGCTAATAAGACTCGCATATCCTATATACGCATTGTAGCGGGTGGCGAGTTCCCTTATAGGAGTGTGCGGCCGGGGCTCGGAATCGAGGAGCGATCGGGGTGGGGCGGCGGTTGGGACTCCACTCGATTCTGGAGGAACGAACCCAATTGGGGGATATCCCCTGTGGATTGTTGGTCTATAGGGGTGGCGTTGTCCGGCTCGGGGCTGGGTTCCGCGGCGGCGAGGGAACGGCGGACGCGCTGGAGGCGCTCTAATTCCGCGAATGCTTCCTTATAAGAGCGCTCGGCGAGGGTGATGCGGCGCTGCAGGCGGCGGAAGGGTTCGTTGCCGGCGACGAGTGCTTCGCCGAGGGGTACGCCTTCGGAGCGGCTGGCGCGGATGGCATGGTACTCCCAAAGGTGGGCTTCGGCACGGAAGAGGCGACGCAGGATCCACTCGTTGCGGATGAGGGTATCGACCTGGAAACGCTCCTCGGGCGTGAGGGGCTGGAAGCGAGTGATGTATTCGTGCTGTAGCTGGGCGAACTCGTTGCTGTCTTCTCCAGTGACGAACTGAGAGTCGGCGTCGAGTCCGGACTTCAAGGCGTTCATACGGGAGACGGCCTTGCCTTCGGGTGTGCGCGGGCCGGTGGATCTTTCGGAGTTGCGGCGGTTGGCTTCGATTTGACGTGGGGTTGCCATAGGGTTGCTCTCTGGCGTCCACGGTAGCAGGGGGAATGTGGCGGGCTGAGCTTCGGCGCATGGGTCTTATTGAAAGGGCTGGATTTTTTGGGAGGGAGGTGTGAGTGAACGATAGCAGAGAAACCGGTCTACGTCCGGCTTTACGAGATGGTGTTTTTCTCGGGAGCGGAATGGCGATACGGGGCTTTACTCCTGGGACGAGGCGTGTTCGCCGGCGCGGTCGCGTTGAGCGGCAGCGGGATGCGGAGCGCCTTTGACCTTAGCCTACTTCGCGGTGCAAAATAGCGCGTTTTGAGAAGCTACTCCTACCCGCAAGCTGTTTGGTGCTGGTCCAATCCGATTGAATTCCGCCGGTCCCGGTCCGCTTTTTGCCGGGGGCGGCCTTACGCCAACCTTGGCGCCAGC
>DATJAK010000132.1:0-72400 GCA_035516375.1 Bryobacteraceae bacterium | reverse complement strand
GTTGTAGGTCATCATCACCATTGGGCTGGAATCGAAGCCTTCGACCAGCATGCCGCACTCATAGTTGGTGGACGGATTGACAGGCCCCCGTAAACACCTGGCGCCGCGAGCCGATACCCACTCGCGGGCGCGCGCCAGCAGAGCCTCCGCCACCTTCCCGTCGTCTATACATTCGAAGAATCCGAAAAAGCCCGCTTCTTCGTTATGAAACCGATTATGGTTTCGGTCCACGATGGCGGCGATCCGGCCCACTGCGCGTCCCGCCTGGCGTGCCAAAAAGAACTCCGCTTCGGCGTTGGCGTAGAACGGGTGCTTCTCGCGGTCCAACAGTTCCTTGACCGCAATGCGCAAGGGAGGCACCCAATAGGAATTATTACGGTACAGGAGGTACGGCAGTTCCACGAATTCCCGAAGAGTCTTTTTGTCTGCCGCGACAACTTCAATCTCCTCCAACCCGAGCCCCTTCTGTCTGGAGATGCTGGTACATCGAAGGAGCGGCCGCAATCAGAATTACCGCCACCAACACCCCGGCGACTATATCGATCGTATAGTGATATCGAAGATAAACTGTAGCAAAAATGATGCTTAAAGTGTAGGCAAAATAAGGCACAAACAGCGAATTTGTGAGCTTCCGCGTGCTCCACCACGCGAGGATGGTGAGTTCCGTATGCCCGCTCGGAAAGCAATCATAGTGGGCCGATTCCAACCGGTCGAGCGTCTGTTGCATCCCCTGAAACAGCCACAAACCCTGTAAAGGCACATGCTGCAAATCCTTCAACAGGAAGCGCGGCCCGCGCGCCGGCACGATCAGATATCCCACGTAGGAAACGAGATACCCGAGCGCGATCAGAAAAGCGTAATACTGGAACTCGGTGTAACGCTGTTTTTGCCACAGCAAAAATGCGATCAGCAAGACTACCGGCACAAATAGCGTATACACAATCTGCAAAAATTCCGTTAGGGCGGGGTTCGCGATCCGCTCCAGCCAAACGGTGGGATTGGCATGCCAGATGGCGCGGTCCACGCCGGCCAGCCATCCATCCGCATCGCTGCCACGGACTGCCGGGATCAGGAGCGCCATTTCCTTGTAGCAGGCCGCGACATAAAGGAGCGGATACCAGTGTCGAAAGAACCAACTGGTTGGATTGGGGCGAAGAATCTCATAGACCAGCACCAGAGTGCCGACAACGTGAAAGGCCAGCAGCCACGCGGCGTCTGGCAAGGCGTTCCACCATCCGGCGATCAGTACCGTGGCGAAACCGAAATACGCCAGAATCACTTTGTCCACCGGCCATAGACGTGCCCACAAGCCTAGTACCGCAGCCAACCGGCCTCCTTATACCAAGCGAGCGTCATCGTTAAACCATCTTCGATGGAGGTGCGCGCGGCGAAACCCCACTCAGCAGCGGCCCGTCCGGGATCGCACGTCCAGCGCATTGCTTGGGCCTCCAAGATCTTCTCACGAGAAAGCACGCCCGGCTTGCCGGTGACTCGCGACCAGACGTCTGCGCAGGCTCCCACCGTCCGCGCCAAGGCCGGCGGCAAACGCAGCACACGCACCCGCCGGCGCATTACAGATGCGGCCGTGGCTCGCAAATGACTCCACGATACCGGCTTGGGGTGCGCTACGAAATACGTTTTCCCATCGATCTGCGGATGGCAGGCGCACGCAAGCAGGGCCTCCACCAGGTCCCGCACGTAAATAAAGCTGAACCAGCGTTCGCCGCCGCCGATTTCGAACGACCACCTCTTGCTCATCGGCTTCAGTAGTTGTAGAACGCCCGTATCGCGCGGGCCATACACAATGGGCGGCCGCACGATCACCGCTTCCGGTAGCAGGGCTCGCACAGCTCGCTCAGCCTCGAGTTTCGACTTGCCGTAAGCGCTGATCGGCCGCAACTCCGTCTCTTCGCGGATCGGCTCGCCCGTGGGGCTCGGCCCCGCTGCGGCCAGAGAGCTGACCAGCACCAGGCGAATCGGCTTCCCGCAGACCGCGCGAGCCAATACCTCGCTAGCCCTGGTATTGCCTGCATAGTAGTCTGCGGCACGCAGCGCCTTGGTGACTCCGGCCAGGTGGATAACCGCCTGTACTCCGCGCAGCGCTTCCTCCAGGCCCTCGCCCGTGGCGAGATCGGCCATTGCAGTTGACACCGAAGGGAGGCTCTGAGTGGAGCTGTTACGCCGGATCAGGCATCGGAACTCGCCCCCGCGCTCGCGGAGCAAGTCCACCAGGTGGCTCCCGATAAAGCCACTGGCGCCTGTTACCAGGATCATTACTCAGGCTTGTTGCGAAACACCACTTGGCCGAACAAACTCTCCGCCATGGTGCCCGTGTGCTGCGAGTTGATCTGGATGCGCAGACCCTTCACGTGGGGCGCAGTCTTGCCGTACGCCCGTTCGTAGTCGGCGGCCACATCGCGCAGCTCCGACAGCCAGCGATTCAAGTCAGCGGCTCCCGATTCGCAGACGAAGGCGAAAATGTGAACCAGAGGTATGGAGCTGGCATTTTGCATGGTACCCTTTGGCGCCGTGGTGTCCCAAATGTAGCTCAGCACTTTCCGATCGTCAAACCCAACCATTACTTGAGCAGCCTGGTCGTCGGTCCAGGCGTGCCGGAAATCACCGCCGTCGGGAAGCTCCGCCACTCTCCATCGCCACGTGAGGTAGCGTGTTTCGTAGGGATCGACATCGACACTGCGCTCGAGCGCAAACGACGATTTGTCACTCTTCAAGTCGAGGCACGATCCCACAGCCCCAGCGCACGTGGAGATCATCGGTTTGCCATGATGAACTTTGATTTGCCAATCGGAGGGTGGGCGTCCATCGCCCCAAGTCTGCGGATTCAGCACCATCACAGCCAACTGGGCGGTTCGGGCGAAACCGATGAACAAGGACAGAACTAGAGCTAAGAGAAGAAAGATCCGTTGCAAAAGGCGTCTCCGCGGCGAGTACTTCCCTATAGTAGCGCACGGCGTTTGCCATTGTGTGCGAAATTGCGCTACTCGAACAAAGCGGTTAGGGGGACGGTGATTTCCGGATTATCGGTTTGCAGCTCACTGATTTCGGTCAACGCGTTCGGTGTGGAGCGATAGGCCTTACGGGTGGCAGGATCGAGAATCCAGACATATGGGACGTCGAAATTCAAGTAATCCTGGACGCGCTGGTGCATGGCCGACAGGCGGTCTTCGGGCGACAGAATTTCGATGCAAATGAACGGTGGAGTGCTCGGGACTTGTTCGGTTGGTTCGCTCGTGAACGCACAAACGTCCGGCACCCGAATCCGCGTGGGCGACACTAGCACGCGGAGTATGGGAAAGACCGAAATGCTCCACTGTAGGCGCCTAGCGTGGAGGTAGGACAAAACTGCGCCCAGCATGCGCGAGTGGTCATATTCACCCGCGTTTCGCTCGACCCAGGACTCCGTCCACGTAGTCGCATTCGGGCTCATAGCTAGTGGACAGATATTCGCGGATACTGACCAATTCGCCGGTGGCCATAAAAAATGAACGGCACCCGCGAGAGCGCGCGGATGCCGTCGTTGGTTCAACTATAGCTCACTCGGCTAGCGATTCCTCGCCCGTATCCTCCGGGAGCCCGCCTGCGTACTGCAGACGGGTCTCCTCGTCGTAGCCGGGGATGGCGTCGAGCGTCGCCTCGGGCACTGGCTCTTCCACCACGTCCTCGCCCGCGATCTTGGCCTGGCGGTAATATTCCATGCCGGTTCCGGCCGGAACCAGGCGGCCCATGATCACGTTCTCCTTGAGGCCCCGCAAGTAGTCCACCTTGCCGTTGATGGCGGCTTCGGTGAGCACGCGCGTGGTCTCCTGGAAGGATGCCGCGGAAATGAACGAGTCGGTCGAGAGCGACGCCTTGGTGATCCCGAGCAAGACTGCTTTGCCCTGGGCCGGGCGCTGGCCGGCTTCCGCGACGCGCATGTTCTCTGTCCGGAATTTGAATTTATCTACCACTTCTTCCGGCAGAAATTCCGTGTCGCCGATATCTTCGACCTTCACCCAGCGCATCATCTGGCGCGAAATGACCTCCAGGTGCTTGTCGTTAATGTTGACGCCCTGCAACCGGTAGACTTCCTGAATCTCGTTGACCAGGTACTTCTGCAGTTCCTTTTCGCCGAGCACATCCAGAATGTCGTGCGGGTTGCGCGGACCGTCCATGAGCGGCTCGCCGGCCTTGACCCGCTCGCCCTCCTGGACATTGATGTGAACGCCGCGCGGCAGCGAGTATTCGCGCTGTTCGCCATCGTCGCCCACCACGAAGATTTTGCGCTGGCCCTTGGTGACCTCGCCGTACTTCACCACGCCGTTGATCTCGGCGATGATGGCGGTTTCACGCGGCTTGCGCGCTTCGAACAGTTCCACCACGCGCGGCAGACCGCCCGTGATGTCTTTGGTCTTGGTGGTCTCGCGCGGGATCTTGGCCAGCACGTCGCCCGCATGCACCTCCACGCCGTCCTGCACCATCAGGTGCGCGTGGGTGGGCATCAGGTATTTCTTGCGGTCGCCGCGCGGACCTTCCGGCCGCACTTCGATGGTCGGCTGCCGCTTTTCGTCGGGTGAATCCGTAACCACCAGCTGCGACATGCCGGTCACTTCGTCCACCTGTTCCTGCAGCGTGAGCCCATCTACCAGGTCTTTGAAGTGCACTGTGCCGCTCACTTCGGTCAGGATCGAGAACGTGTAGGGATCCCACTCGAGCAGGATCTGGTTGGACTTCACCGGCGATCCGTCTTCCGCCAGCACGCGGGCGCCGTACACCACCGGGTAGCGTTCCTTTTCGCGGCCCTTATCGTCCACGACTGCCATAATGCCGTTGCGGTTCATGGCGATGAGCTCGCCTGCCTGGGAGCGCACGGTCTGGATGCCGATATAGCGCGCGAAGCCGTCGGACTTCGCGTCCTGTGTAGACTGCTCGCTGATTCTGGTGGCCGTCCCGCCGATGTGGAACGTGCGCATGGTCAACTGAGTGCCCGGTTCACCGATGGACTGGGCGGCAATTACGCCGACCGCCTCACCGCGTTCTACCAGGCGGCCGGTGGCCAGGTTGCGGCCATAGCAGGCCACGCAGACGCCGCGCTTCGATTCGCAAGTCAGCACCGAGCGAATTTTCACGCGCTCGATCCCGGCCGCTTGGATCGCCGCCGCCAGTTCCTCCGTGATCTCCTGATTGACGCCGACGATGACGTTGCCTTCGTAGTCCTTCTGATCTTCGAGGGCCACGCGGCCCACAATCCGGTCGCGCAACGGCTCGATGATTTCACCTGACTCAATGATCGGCTCGACGTAAATCCCTTCCTGGGTCCCGCAGTCGTTCTCGCTGACGATCACGTCCTGCGCCACGTCCACCAGGCGGCGCGTCAGGTAGCCGGAATCGGCCGTCTTCAAAGCCGTATCGGCCAAACCCTTGCGCGCGCCGTGCGTCGAGATGAAGTACTGCAATACGTCCAGCCCCTCGCGGAAATTGGCCGTGATGGGTGTCTCGATGATTTCGCCCGAAGGCTTGGCCATCAGGCCGCGCATACCCGAGAGCTGGCGGATCTGCTGTTTGGAGCCGCGCGCGCCGGAATCGGCCATGATGTAGATCGGGTTGAGATAGCGGCCGGTGCGGTCGTCCTCTTCCATGGCCTGGAACATTTCGTCGGAAACGCGTTCCGTGACCTTCGACCAGATTTCGATGATCTTGTTGTAGCGCTCGCCGTGAGTGATGGCGCCGTCCTGATACTGATTTTCGACCAGCACCACTTCCTTTTCGGCGTCTCGCACCAAGCCGGCTTTCTCGTTCGGCACCACCATGTCGTCGATGCCGATCGAAATACCGGCGCGCGTGGCGTACAGGAAGCCCAGCGATTTGACCTCATCCAGCATCTGCACTGTCACCTGCAGACCAAACTTGAGGTAGCAGTACTGCACCAGTTGCCCCAAGCCCTTCTTCTTCAGGAGGCCGTTGATGTAGGGCATATCCTGCGGCAGGCTGTCGTTCATTATCACGCGGCCAACCGTAGTTTCCATGTACTGCTTGATGAACTCGATCGGCTCGGTGTGCAGAATGTTCTGATTGTCGAAGGCGTGCACCAGATCGATCACGCGTCCGGTGTAGCGCAGCTTGATCGGGGTGAGCGTCTCTACTTCGCCCATCTCGAGCGCGATCAGCACGTCGTCGGTCGAGGCGAAGGTGCGGCCCTCGCCCTTGGCTCCTGGCCGGGCCTTGGTCAGGTAGTAACAGCCCAGGACCATGTCCTGCGTGGGCACCGCGATAGGAGAACCGTGCGCCGGCGAGAGGATATTGTTCGCCGAAAGCATCAGGGTCGAAGCTTCAATCTGCGCTTCGGGCGAAAGCGGAATGTGAACGGCCATCTGGTCGCCGTCGAAATCGGCGTTGAACGCCGTGCAAACCAGCGGGTGAATCTTGATGGCTTTGCCTTCCACAAGTACCGGCTCGAAGGCCTGAATGCCGAGGCGGTGCAGCGTGGGAGCGCGGTTGAGCAAAATGGGATGGTCTTTGATGACCTCTTCCAAAATGTCCCAAACCACCGGGTCCTGCTGCTCCACCAGTTCCTTGGCCTGCTTAATGGTGGTGCAATGGCCGCGCTGCTCGAGACGATGATAGATGAACGGCTTGAACAGCTCGAGCGCCATCTTCTTGGGCAGCCCGCACTGGTTGAGCCGCAGATCGGGGCCCACCACGATCACGGAGCGGCCGGAGTAGTCGACGCGCTTGCCCAGCAGGTTTTGGCGGAAACGCCCCTGTTTGCCTTTGAGCGTATCTGAAAGCGATTTCAGCGGACGGTTATTGGCGCCGCGCAGCACGCGTCCACGGCGGCCGTTGTCGAACAAGGCATCCACCGCTTCCTGCAGCATCCGTTTTTCATTACGGACGATCACGTCGGGCGCATGCAGCTCAATCAGTTTCTTCAACCGGTTATTGCGGTTGATCACGCGCCGATAGAGGTCGTTGAGATCGGAGGTGGCGAAGCGGCCGCCATCCAGCGGCACCAGCGGGCGCAGTTCCGGCGGAATCACCGGGATCACGTCGAGAATCATCCATTCCGGTTTGTTGCCGGATTTGCGGAACGATTCCACCACCCGCAGCCGTTTCGCGAACTTCAGTTTCTTCTGCTGCGATTGCTCGGTCTTCATGCGCTCGCGAATCTCTTCGCTCAGCGCTTCCACATCGACCTTCTTGAGCAGTTCCTTGATGCCTTCCGCGCCCATCATGGCGACGAACTTGCCGGGATGCTCCTGTTCGAGCGCCCGCTTGCGTTCGTCGGTGATGACTTCGCCGCGATGGAGCCCTTCCACTTCGCCGGGTTCCACCACCACGAAGGCTTCGAAATAGAGCACCCGCTCGAGCTCGCGCAGAGTGATATCGAGCAGGTGGCCGATGCGGCTCGGCAGGCCCTTAAAGAACCAGACGTGCGAGCAGGGGCTGGCCAGTTCGATGTGACCCAGGCGCTCGCGGCGGACGCGGGCCAGCGTGACTTCCACACCGCACTTGTCGCAGATGACGCCGCGGTGCTTCATGCGTTTGTATTTGCCGCACAAGCATTCCCAGTCCTGGGTGGGACCGAAGATCCGCGCGCAGAACAGCCCATCGCGTTCCGGCTTGAAGGTTCGGTAATTGATCGTCTCCGGCTTGGTAACTTCGCCGTGAGACCAGCTCCGGATCTTTTCCGGAGACGCCAGAGAAATGCGGATCGAATCGAAATCCGCGATCAAATTTGCCCGATCGTATGGAGAGGATCTCAAAATAGCCTCCAGTTCTCAAAAAAAACCAAACCAGACACAGACAAGGATGTCTGTGCTACCCAGTGGCACAGGCCTCCCGGACTGTGTCCGGTTGCATTAATCCGCCGCCGGCGCCATATCCATCACTTCGCGCGGCTTCTTCATCAATTCCACGTCGAGGCACAGCGACTGCAGCTCGCGGATGAGCACGTTGAACGACTCCGGCACACCCGGCTCAATCGCCGCCTCGCCCTTCACAATGGCTTCGTAGATCTTGGCGCGTCCGTAGACATCGTCGGACTTGGCCGTCAGCAGTTCCTGCAGAATGTACGCCGCGCCGTAGGCTTCGAGCGCCCAGACTTCCATTTCGCCGAAGCGCTGGCCGCCGAACTGAGCCTTGCCGCCCAGCGGCTGCTGCGTAATGAGCGAGTACGGGCCGATGGAGCGAGCGTGGATCTTGTCGTCCACCAGGTGCGAGAGTTTCATCATGTAGATGTAGCCCACCGTCACCGGCTGCTCGAACTGTGTGCCCGTCATGCCGTCGAAGAGACTGGTCTTGCCCGAAGAGGGCAGCTTCGAATCGTGCAGCGCCTTCTTGATTTCGCGCTCGGTCGCGCCGTCGAATACCGGGGTTGCGAAATGCACGCCCAGCGCATTGGCCGCCCATCCTAAGTGCGTCTCCAGAATCTGCCCCACGTTCATGCGGGAAGGCACGCCCAGGGGATTGAGCACGATTTCCACCGGAGTTCCATCCGGCAGGTACGGCATGTCCTCGTCCGGCAGGATGCGCGCGATCACGCCCTTGTTCCCGTGCCGTCCGGCCATCTTGTCGCCCACGGAAAGCTTGCGCTTCATGGCGATGTAGACCTTCACCAGCTTGATCACGCCGGGAGGCAGTTCATCGCCTTTGCGCAGCTTGGCGATCTTTTCGTCGGTTATTTTTTCAAGCACCGCGATCTGGCGCGACGTCATCTCTTCGATTTCGTCGATCTGCTCATTCAGCCGCGGATCCTTGTTGTTGAGGCGCATGCGCTTCAAATCGCGCGATTTCATCTTCTCGATCAGATCGCGCGTCAGATCCGTGTCTTTCGAGAGCAAGCGCTTGTTGGTCTTCTCATCGTGCAGGTCGGCCAACAGCTTCTTGCCTTCGAGCAGCGTGCCCAGACGCTTGGCGCGCTCATCGGTCAGGATGCGAATTTCGTCCTGCAGGTTGCGCTGCAGGCGCTGGATCTGCGATTCTTCGATCGACTTCGACCGCTCGTCCTTTTCCTGGCCCTTGCGCGAGAAAATCTTGCAATCGACAATCGTGCCCTCGATGCCCGGCGGGCAGTAGAGTGATGCATCCTTCACATCGCCGGCCTTTTCGCCGAAGATCGCGCGCAGGAGTTTTTCTTCGGGAGTGAGCTGCGTTTCGCCCTTCGGCGTTACCTTGCCCACCAGAATGTCGCCCGGCTTCACCGTCGCGCCGATGCGGATCACGCCGCTCTCATCCAGATTCCGCAAGAAGGAATCCGCGATGTTGGGAATGTCGCGCGTGATTTCCTCGGGCCCGAGCTTGGTATCGCGAGCTTCGATTTCGAATTCTTCGATGTGGATCGAAGTGTAGTAGTCTTCCTTGACCAGTTTTTCGCTGACCAGGATGGCGTCTTCGAAGTTATACCCGCGCCACGGCATGAATGCCACGAGCACGTTGCGCCCCAGCGCCAGTTCGCCCAGGTCGGTACACGGCCCGTCTGCCAGAACCTGGTACTTGCCCACTCGCTCGCCTACCCTCACGATCGGCTTCTGGTTGATGCAGGTGTTCTGGTTCGAGCGCTTGAACTTGGTGAGCTGGTAAATGTCCGCGCCCACCTCGCGCGAAAGCTGCCCTTCATGCGCAGCCCCTTCCACGCGGACGATGATGCGTTCGGAGTCGACCGAATCCACTACTCCGGGGCGCTTGTTCAGCACCACGGCGCCCGAGTCGCGAGCCGTCACCCGCTCCATGCCCGTGCCCACGTAAGGAGCATCGGCGCGCAGAAGCGGCACGGCCTGGCGCTGCATATTCGATCCCATCAGCGCGCGGTTGGCGTCGTCGTTTTCCAGGAACGGAATCAGGCTGGCGGCCACCGAGACCAGTTGCTTGGGGCTGACATCGATGTACTCGATCTCCTCCTTCGGCTTCAGCACAAAGTTCCCGGCCTGGCGCGCGTTGCAGAGTTCCGGAACGATCCGCCCCTTCTCATCCAATTCCACATTGGCCTGCGCGATGAGATATTTGTCTTCTTCCCAAGCCGAAAGATATTCGCAGTGCGCCTCATACTCGGCGGGCTGCTTTTTCTGACTGAGCTTGCGGTTGGCGTCCTCCGCCTGCGCGCGCGGTACGATGTCGCCCACTTTGTAATCGACGTCCCCCGGATTCAGGATGCGGACTTCATCGATCACCACGCCCTTCAAAACCTTGCGATACGGGCTTTCGATGAAGCCGTACTCGTTGATGCGGGCGAAGCAGGAAAGCGACGAAATCAAGCCGATGTTCGGACCCTCCGGCGTCTCGATCGGGCAGATGCGCCCGTAGTGCGTGGGATGCACGTCGCGCACTTCGAAACCGGCGCGCTCGCGGCTGAGCCCGCCCGGCCCGAGGGCCGAGAGACGCCGCTTGTGCGTGATTTCCGACAGCGGGTTGGTCTGATCCATGAACTGCGAGAGCTGGCTCGATCCGAAAAATTCGCGGATGGCCGCCATCACCGGCTTGGCGTTCACCAGGTCGTGCGGCATGGCCGTCGACATTTCCTGGTACACCGACATCTTTTCCTTGATGGCGCGCTCCATGCGCACCAGGCCGATGCGGAACTGGTTCTCCAGAAGCTCGCCGACCGCCCGGACGCGGCGGTTGCCCAAGTGGTCGATATCGTCGACGGCGCCGATACCGCGGCGCAGCTTCAGCAGGTATTTGATGGTGGCGCGGAAGTCCTCCGAATCGAGCGTGCGCTTATCGAGCACCGTCGATTCCGCCCTGTCGAACAGCTTGATGTTGAACTTCATGCGGCCCACGCGCGAGAAATCGTACTTGCGCGGGTCGAAGAACATGCCCTGGAAGAGCTGGGTTGCCGTATCGAGCGTGGGAGGGTCGCCGGGGCGCAGCTTGCGGTAGATCTCGATCAGCGCCTCGTTCTGTGTCTTGATCGTATCTTTCCGGATCGTCGACGAGATGACCGTGCCTACGTCGTCTCGCTCGGGGAAGAAGACTTCGAATTCTTCGATTCCGGCCTCGAACAGCTTGTTCAGCGCCGTGGCCGTGAGCTCGGCATTGGCGTCGATCAAAACCTCGCCGGTGGACATATCGACCACGTCGGCCACCACGTAGGCGCCTTCGAGATCGTTCGAAGCTACTTCCACCTGCTGGATCTTGGCTTTCTGAATTTCCTTGAAGAGCGAGGGCGTGATCTTTTTGCCCTGCCCGACGACCGTTTCGCCCTTGCTGCTGATGGCATACGACAGCTTGAGGCCCGTGAGGTTCTCATCCACGTGCCACATCAGCTTCTTGTCTTTCACTGTAATCTTGCTGACGCGGTAGAACGCGCGCAGGATCGCTTCATCGGTCTTGTAGCCCAAAGCGCGCAGAAAGACGGAGCCGTAAAACTTGCGCTTTCGGTCGATGCGCACGTAAAGAATGTTCTTGTTGTCGTACTCGAATTCCACCCAGCTTCCGCGGTATGGAATGATCTTGCCCAGGTAGTAGCCCTGCGCCGCCACGCGCTCGAAAAATACGCCCGGCGAGCGGTGCAACTGCGAAACGATCACGCGCTCGGTGCCGTTGATGATGAACGTGCCGTTGTCCGTCATCAGCGGAATTTCGCCGAAGAAGACTTCCTGTTCCTTGATGTCGCGGACGCTCTTCTTCTGCGTCTCCGGATCTTTGGCGTAAACCGTCAGCCGGATGGTGACCTTGAGCGGCGCGGCGTACGTCATGCCGCGCTCCTGGCACTCCTGCATGTCGTACTTCAACTGCAGGCCGACTGGGTCGCCGCACTTATTGCAAAACGTGACGACGTTCTTGTTGAAGGTGCCGCAGTGCTGGCACAGAATGTCGCCCGCATGAAACGGATCGGTGCGAATGGTTGCGCCGCAATTACGGCAGGTCGATCGGAGGTGATGCAGCCCTTTCAGGTTGCCGCATTTGCACTCCCAGTTTCCGATCGAATAGTCGACAAACTCCAGGTCGCTGACGCCGCGAAAATCCGATATCGGGAAGACCGAATTAAACACCGTTTGCAGACCGATGTCTTCGCGCTCATTGGGCAGAAGATCCATCTGCAGGAACCGCTCGTACGATTTTTTCTGGACCTCGATCAGATTCGGAATGGGAATCGAAGTCTTGATCTTGGAAAAATCCACTCGCTCGGGGGCGGCGCCGTTGTGTTGAAGATCCATTCTTATACTCCTGACGGCCGAACAGCCACAGCAAAGAAACTGCGCTTACCAGCAAAATGCCAACGACGCCGCAGAAGGCTGCAGCGCCGAATGAAGTAACGGGGGCAGGTGATAACTATCCGCGGACCCGTGAGCCGGGGGTTCCGGACGAACGCGCGCGATGGAGACGGTATTTGTGGAATCTGAGACCCGCGTATCCTGAATTTTGGCCACCTCAGCGCGTACGCACAGAGATCCCCTCTTTGCGGTTCCGCCGGAACAGCAATTGTAATACCAGGATTCGGGAATCACAGTCACCAATGGGATCGAATCCAGCTGAATCCAAGCCCAACTATCTACATTAGCAGGACTTCCGCCCTGCGTCAAATCCCACAAAACAACCCGCCGGCAGCCGCTCCCTGCCGGCGAAAAATTACTTGACTTCGACAGTCGCGCCCGCGTCGGTAAATTTTTTCTTGATGGTCTCGGCCTCGTCCTTGCTGATCCCTTCCTTGATCGGCTTGGGGGCGCCATCCACCAAATCCTTGGCTTCCTTCAGGCCAAGGCTCGTCACTTCGCGTACGGCCTTAATCACGTTGATCTTGTTGGCGCCGGCCCCGGTCAGGATGACCGTGAACTCGGTCTTCTCCTCAGCCGCTGGCGCTGCCGCTGCCGCCGCACCGCCGCCGCCCGCTGCCATCACCGGAGCCGCTGCCGCCGCCGAAACGCCCAACTTCTCTTCCAGCATCTTGACCAGCTGAGATGCTTCCAGCAGCGACAAGCCCTGAATCTGATCCGCAATTGCGTTAATGTCCGCCATCTCTACTCCTATCTAAAACCGCTTGACTTTGTGGGGTCAGCCCTTCCGGGCTGCCGCCGCGCTTCCGCGCGGCGCGCCGGGCAAAAGCCCGGCGGCAGGCTGAAAGCCTGCCCCACCGTGCCTACGTGAACTTGTTCTCCTTGACTCCCTGATCGATCACCACCGCCAGATTCCGGCCCACTGCATTCATCGCCGTCACCAGGCGCTGCGCCGGCGCATTGATCAGGAACAGAAGCTTCGCGAAAATCTGTTCCTTGGGCGGCATGGCCGCCAGGTCGTTGATCGTCTTGATGTCGATCACCCGGCCTTCCACCAGCCCTGCCTTGAAGGTGAAGGTCGGATTGGCTTTCGCGTAGGTTGTCAACGCTTTGGCCAGCGCCACCGGATCGTTGGTCGTATATGCCAGCGAGGTCATGCCCCTCAGCCCCTTCAGCACCGCTTCGGCAGCCGTTCCTTCAGAGGCCTTTTCCGCCAGATTATTCTTGATGACGCGATACTTCCCGCCCGCCGCCCGCACGGTTTTGCGCAGCTCGAAATCCTGATCCACGCGCAGCTTCTCGTAGCCGGTCACGAACAGGTTCTTGGATTTCTCCAGGTCCTGGTGCAGAGACTCGATATCTTTGCTCTTCTCGTCCTTATTTTTCATGGAAACACCTAGTCCGGCTACGTGGCAGCCGTCACCTTCACGCTGAACGGCGTCGTGTCGATCGCCAGCCCCGGGCTCATTGTGGAGCAGAGGGTCGCGCTTCTGACGTACTTGCCCTTGGCCACTGCCGGCTTGGCCTTGATTACGGCGGTGATCAAGCTCGCGGCATTTTCCACCAGCTTGTCTGCGTCGAAACTGATCTTCCCCACAGGCGCGTGAATGATCCCCGTCTTGTCTACGCGGAACTCGACTTTGCCGGCTTTCACTTCCTTCACGGCCTTGGCAACGTCGGTCGTCACCGTCCCCGTCTTCGGGTTGGGCATCAGCCCGCGTGGGCCCAGAATTTTGCCGAGTTTGCCGACCGATCGCATCATGTCCGGTGTAGCGACCACGGCATCAAAATCCGTCCAGCTCTCGGACTGAATCTTGTTCACCATGTCCTCGCCGCCTATAAAATCGGCGCCCGCTTCTTCAGCTTCCTTCAGTTTGTCGCCGCTGGCGATGACCAGCACCTTCTTCGATTTTCCGAGCCCGTTGGGCATCAGCACCGTGCCGCGCACCATCTGGTCCGCATGCTTGGGATCAACACCCAAACGCATGTGGACTTCAACGGTCTCATCGAATTTTGCGAACTTGATCTTCTTCAGGAGCGGTACAGCCTCTTCCAGCTGATACTCGCGCGCTTCTACTTGCTTCCGTGCAGATTGATATTGTTTACCTGGTTGGTGTGCCATGCGACCTCATTGGTGCAAGCGGTCCATCCCGAAAAAGGGACAAACCTCCCACTGAGCCTTTGTAAAGGGACTAGGAAAGTTTACCAGATCCGGGATGGTCCTGTCTACGGCCTCGAATTCACTCTATTAGCCAAATCCGTTATCCGAGCACATTGATGGTCGCAATCTGAACCATAGTGGAGAGGAACCCAATCAGCACAGCAAGAGCGGGTATCCCGATCGCGAGGAACAGCTGGGTGTTCGTCATTTGCAAGGGCAGCCCGCAAATCAATGATCGCGCGTTTCGAAGGACTCTGAACGGTAGCCATGGGCTTCTTTGATATAGTGACTCCTCAAGCGGAGCGCGCCATGCGAACAAACTTTATTTTGGCCGGCGCCATGGCATTAGCCGTAACCCTGGTTGCGCCGGCCCAGGAACCGCCCACCCAGGTCGGCCCATCCACCGCTATCCAGCGACGGGCCGCGCCGCCGGCGCGAATCACGAAATTCTCGGTCGAACCGGAATCCGCCCAAGCCGGCCAGGCGGTCACGCTCGTGTGGGCCACGGAGAATCCCAACAGCGTCACCATCGAGCCAGCCCTGGGGACGGTCCGGGCTCGGGGAAGCCGCGTTTTGACGCCCGCCGCCACCACCACCTACACCCTCACCGTAACCGGCCCGAACAACACCACCGTCGCCAAATCCGTAACCGTGACCGTTGCCGGCGCCTCGTCACTCGCAACCGGCAAATCCGACAGACGCGAGATTCGCCGCCTGCCCGACGGCCACCCCGATCTTTCGGGCGTCTACAACTCGGGTACCTTCGGCCGCGGACCCGCTGCGGCCAATGCGCCGCCCGCTCCGGTGCTGAAACCCGGCGCCGAAAAATTCAAGGTCGTCCGCGGCCCCAAAGACACAGGTCTCTACGCCGATTGCATGCCCACCGGCGTGCCCGGCGCTTTCTTCGTGCCCTACCAGTGGCAGATCGTGCAAGGCATCGGTCGCGTCGTGATCATGTACGAGTATCCGCACCTGTTCCGCGTGATCCCAACCAGCGGCGGTCCGCATCAAGTGGATCTCGACCCCACCTGGATGGGCGACTCGATCGGTCACTGGGAAGGCGATACTTTCGTAGTCGATACCACCGGCTTCAATGACAAAACCGAACTGCCCGGCGGCTTCCGGCACACCGAAGCCCTCCACGTCGTCGAGCGGTTCCGCCGCGCCGGGTACGACGCAATCGAATACCAGGCCGTCATCGAAGACCCCAATGTGTTCGAGAAGTCCTGGACCATCGCTCGAACCTTCGCGCTCCGCACCGATCTCGATAAGGTCGACGAGTTCGTTTGCGAGAACAACAAAGACTACAAGAATCTGTTCGGCAAGTGAAGAACACCTGGCTGTTTCCCGCGCTGGAATCGGTGCACGTCGCCGGTTTGGCGCTCCTCGTCGGCGCCATCGTGCTCCTCGATCTCCGCATGCTGGGTTGGATCCTGCGCCAGTGCACCATTCTCGAAGTGGACGCCCAAGCCAGGCCCTGGATTCGGCGCGGCCTGGCTACCATGCTCGTTACCGGGCCCATTCTGTTCGCCGCCGACACCACACGCTACCTGCGCAACCCCGCCTTCCTTGTGAAAATGGCGATTCTTTTGGCGGCCCTGGTCTGCCAGTTTGGGCTGCGGCGCGGACGGTTGACCGCGGCCATTTCCCTGGTGCTCTGGACCTCGGTGGTGCTCGCCGGCCGCGCCATCGCCGATTTCGACGTGTTTTGATGTCGCCCCTGTCTTTCTGTCAGTGGATTCAGACCACCGGGTCGAGCACCTGGCTTCGGGAATCCACCTGGGGATTCCCCATCATCAGCGCCGTACACGTCTTGGCAATCGCCTGGTTTGGCGGAGCGGTTCTGATGCCGGAGCTTGGCCGCCAGCTCCGGTTATTCCGACGGGCGGGCCTCGCCCTGGTATTGCTAACGGGTGTGTTACTGTTCTGGATAGAGCCAGTCAAGTGCTTTAGAAGCGTTCCTTTCCGCATCAAATTGGCTTCGTTTTTCGTTCTGGCGGTCAGCCCGCCATTGCGCACTCGCCTGACTACCATCCTCTGGTGGGCGCTGTGGCTTGCCATCATCTTCGCCTCGCGCTGGATCGGCTACTTCTGAGCCGCGTTTTCGTCTCGTATTGGACAGTACCTGGTACTCCACCCAAGACAACATCCCGTACGCGTAGTCCAGAATGGTATTAATAAAGGGAGGCGGCCAGAGGAAGGGCGCGCCTTGACGAGTATTCAGTAACGCTACGAAAGGACTTATTCCTCTCGAATGCAACTTCGTCTAAGAATCCCGGGCCCCCGCCGGCCAGCCGTATCAAACAGCCCAAGCGGCCTGGGCTTCTTATACTCGGTAATCCTGCACAGCGCATTGTTCGCCCTCTTGCTCTCCCCCGTGGCCGAAACGCCGGAAGCGAAGAACGTCTATACTTCGTTGGTCGCGCCATTTGAAAAAGAGCACAAGCTGATCTGGTACAAGTTCAAGGAGCAACTCCCGGCGGTATCGCCGACTAATCCCACAAGCGACCGCGATCCGAATCAGAAAACGCCGCAGAAGGCCCGACAACAGATTGTCACTGCGCCCCAGGCGGATCCGGGTAAGCAATTGGTGTGGATCCCCGCCCCGCAGATCAAGTTGAAGGTTGATCTCAGCGCGCCGAACGTGATCGCCATGCAGCCGGCCGTGCCGTCGCCGGAAAGGCCCCAGGCCAAGCCGTTCGTGAATCCGGAACCGCCCAAGCCGAAGCAGCCGGTTGCGCCTAACGCGCTGCCCGCGGCACCGGATCTGGCTACGAAACAGCAGCAGAATGCCGCGCTCGAAGCTCTCCTGAACAAACCCGCGGCGCGCCCGCGGCGAGATTTCACCGCGCCGGCGCTGCCCACTGCGCCGGTCCCGAGCCCCGCTGCCGCGCTCCCGGCCGCACCCGCTCTCGAGAGCGCGCATGGACCGGCCGGTGTCGATTCCGTACTCAACACGCCCATGGCGCCTCCGCGCCGCGATTTCACGCCGCCGCCCGCGCCTTCGACCAGCCAAGCCGGAAACGGCACCGCGCCCGCCTTACCAACGGCGCCGGCGATCGAGCAGGGACACGGCCCGGCGGGCGTGAGCGTGGCGATTCTGGGCTTGAATCCGACCAACGCCCCGCAGATACCGACTCCGGAAGGCTCGCGCTCGGCCCGCATTGCCGCTGGTCCCGACACCGGCCCCGGCGACCCGCAACTGGCCAGAGGAAATGCCCCGCTTGGTATACCCGACGTCTCGATCCAAGGCAGGCGAGGTCCGTCCTCACCTTCCGCAACCGGCTCCAAGCCGCCCGCCGACAAGCCCGGCCTGGGAACTGCCGCTATGCCGGCGTCGCAATCCACTACGGCATTCCAAACGACCCCGCACCTTTCCATACCGCAATGGCCCAGTTCGCGTACTTTGCCGCCGTTCATCGAGCGCCGCTTCCACACCCGCGTGGTATTCACGACGGTCTTGCCTGCCGTTCAGGACGGCGAAGACTGGGTGGTTTGGTTCGCTGAGGACGCGCCGATGCCAGCGCCGGATACCCGTTTGCTCATGCGCCCGCCCACGCTGATGCGCGGCAATCCGCTGCCCTCCGTTCCGGTCCGCCAAGAGCATGGGACGGGCAAACTGCTGGTTGCCGGCATTCTCCGCAAGGACGGCCACTTCGGTTGTGAGGGAAGCGATGTCGCCGCCCAAGACTTGCTCGACACGCTTCAATCCTGGCAGTTCAATCCGGCCATGCGGAACGGCGTCCCCGTGGACGTTGAGGCAGTTCTGGAAATCCCGCTAGTCTACACCGCCGCCGCCAGCCTGACCGCGCCAAAATAGTGGGGCCGGCCCTTCCGGGCCGCCGCCGGGCTTCTGCCCGGCGCTCCGAGCCGAAGCTCGCGCACTCCCGGGTCGCTCTTCCTTCCAGCGCTAACATAAAAGATTCATGCGCCGCTCCAGCTGGATCTCCGCAACTCTGATCGTCAGCGCTGCGGCCGGGTTCGCCGAACTCGGGGACAAGCTCGCACCGGCCCCAGACCATCCCGCCATCGAATACTTCAATTACCTCAAGCGGCCGGCCCGCGATCCCGTGGCCGCTTTGAGCCGCAGAATCGAGCAAGGCGGCGTCCAACTGAACTTCGCCACTGGTACAGGCTACCTGCGATCGCTGCTCGAAGCCCTCCATGTCCCCATCGAATCCCAAATGGCTGTCTTCTCCAAAACCAGTCTGCAAGCCGATCGCGTCGAACCCTCAAATCCTCGTACCATCTTCTTTAATGACTCTGTCGCAGTGGCCTGGGTGCGCGGCGGCTTCATCGAATTGGCTGCACTCGACCCGGAACAGGGCGTCATCTTTTATACCCTGCAGCAGGAACCTCAGCAGAAACCGGATTTCCTGCGCCGCGACGACTGCCTACGCTGCCACATCTCAGATGACTCGCTGGGCATTCCCGGCCTGGTGGCGCGCAGCCGCTTCATTGCGCCCGACGGCATGCCCAAACTGGTTCTGGGCGGCTTCGGCACCGACCACCGCAGCCCCTTCGAAGAGCGCTGGGGCGGCTGGTACGTGACGGGCGCCACCGGCACAACCAAACACATGGGAAACACCGTAATCGCAGGCGAAGAGCCGGAGGCCAATCACACACCCGCCCACCTGGATTCGCTCACTGGCAAGTTCGACACCAGCGCCTACCTTTCTCCGTACAGCGACATCGCGGCGCTGCTGGTGTTCAACCACCAGATCCGTATGACCGACCTGATCATCCGGATTGGCTGGGAGACGCGCGCTGCACCGGCCGGCCAGCGCGCCAAGATCGTACGTGATGGAGCCAAAGAGTTGGTGGATTATTTATTGTTCGTGGATGAGGCGCTGCTGCCGAGCCGAATGCGCGGCACTTCCGGGTTCGCCGAGCGTTTCGCGTCCGAGGGGCCGCGCGACCGCCAGGGCCGATCGCTCCGCCAGTTAGACCTCGACAAGCGCCTCATGCGTTACCCGGCGAGCTACATGATCTATACCCAGGCTTTCGATAGTCTGCCGGCCGAAGCCCGCGAAGCCATTTATCAGCGGATGTGGCAGGTCTTGTCAGGGGAAGACAGCAGCGCCCGATACGCGCGCCTTTCGCTGGCGGACCGTCAAGCCATCGTGGAAATTCTCCGCGAGACTAAACCGGGCCTGCCGGCCTACTTCCATCGACCCTGACGATGCCGCTATACGATACTGGAGCGTAGTGGACTATTCGGTCGTGGCGGACAACCTGCGCGAGTCGTTTCGCGTGCTTGCCGCAGGCAGGTGCCGGGGTGACGTCAGGGAATTGCGAGGTGTCAGCATTGCTTCGGCCGGCGTGACCTTCCAAATGTTCAACGCTGCTTTCCTGTCCGGCCATGTTCAATCCGAAAGCGACCTCGCCCAACGGATTCTGCTGGCGGCGTTGCATTTTGAGCAGCGCGCCGAAGAGTGGGCCTATTGGGTTTGCGAGGATTGGATGGACTCCCGCACGCGCAAGCGCTCGCGCAAGCTTTTTGACCAGCACGGCCTGCGCCACTCGGTGGATTTGCCCGGCATGATCGCCGGCCGGCTGCGCCCACCCGTGCGGCCGCTGCCGCGTCTCGAGATCCGGCGCGTGGCGGATGCACGCACGCGGGAAGCGTTCTGCGCTATCGGGTCGGCGTGCTTTAATGTGCCACTCTCCTGGTTTCGGGAGGTGTTTGAGCAGGAGTCGGTCTGGAGCCGCTTCCGTGGCTACGTCGGCTATCACGACGAGGAGCCGGTATCGACAGTAGCGGTGGTGGTGAACTCCGGCGTGGCCGGCGTCTACAACGTCGCAACCCTTCCAGGAAGCCAGCGCCGTGGCTACGGTGAAGCCGTCATGCGCTACGCGCTCGAAGAAGCGCATCGCCAGAGCGGAGTCGAAACCACGATTCTGCAATCCACCCCGGCTGGCTATCACCTGTACGAACGGATGGGTTACCGTACAGTCACTAGCGTAGCCGTGTATTCGACCTAAAGTGGGGCCGGCCCTTCGGGCCCGCCGCCGGGCTTCCGCCCGGCGCTGAGCACGGAGTCGCCCCGAAGGGCTGCCCCACCGGGTGTATCGTAGTCATGTGCCAAGCCCATCGAAGCCGTCTCTCTCAACAGCAATCCTCACCGACACACACCTGTGGGTGCCGTTGATCGTTCTGTTCATCGGCCTCGGCCTGCTCTTCTTCCTACACTAACCATGCGCACCGCGCCCCGAACCGTTGGCGCTTGGCCGTCCCTCTCGCAGCACGCCCTGGGAGTGATCTGCGGTCTCGCGGCCGGCGCGTGGTTAGGGTGCGCCGAAGCGCCTACCAAGTTCGTGACCGCCGGTTTTTCGCCATTCTTGATCTCGTTAGGTTTCGTGGCCGGCGTTTTCGTGGCGCGCTGGACCGTGCCCATGCTGGTCAGGGGAACTGCTTCGATCGTTCTCGACATTCGAGCCGCGCCGCACCTGGTGGTGTGGGCCATCCTCGCCGGAATGTTGTGGGCGGTAGCCAATACCCTCACCGTCTTCGCCATCCGCGATGTAGGCCTGTCGATCGCGTTTCCGCTCTGGAACACGAACGGATTAGTGGGGCTCTTCTGGGGCTGGTTGCTGTTCAACGAGCTGCGGGATGCCGGTACCGGGCAATGGCTCAAAGTTCTCGGCGGCGCGGTCGCCATCCTGACGGGGGCTTGTCTTCTAGCAGCTGCAACCACGAATCAGGTGTCCGGAGCGCATCGCGCCGCGGCCGGAATCGCTGCCGCGCTGGGTGCCGCTCTGCTCTGGGGAACCATGTACATTCCCTATCGCAAAGCGTACCTGAGCGGCATGAATCCGCTGTCGTTCGTCACCATTTTCACCTTCGGCGAACTCGGCACGACGGCCACTCTGGCGTTGGGCTTCGATGGTGGGCTCACCCATGTCGCCGCCGAATTGAGCAGAGCGCGGCCCGCGCTGTTCTGGCTCTTCCTCGGAGGATTCTGCTGGGTGCTGGGCGACCTCTTTCAGCAGTACGCCGCCAAATACGTCGGCATCGCCCGCGGCATCCCGCTCTCCAACACCAACCAGCTCTGGGGCCTCGCCTGGGGAGCATTAGTCTTCGGCGAACTGAATAAAGCGACTGCGACGGCACGCGCAATGGTCATCATTGGATCCACTACGATGGCCTTGGGAGCCTTGGCGATCACCTTTGCGAAAGCTCCGAAATCCGAACAGTTGCGTTGGCGGGAAGCCACGGAGCGCGAGAGTCGCCGCTATGGGCAGGAACCGGATGCCCCGCAGCAAATCGCCATCCGCAGCCGCTGGGAGTGGTTGATTGCAGCCGTCGCGGTGGGCATCTTTCTGCTCCTGGGATTGCTCGCCGCGCGCCCGCCGTTCTCAGTCAACTATCGCTGGGCCGGGTCCCTGATGTTGCTCACGCTGGCATCGCTCGCAGGCTGCGCCTGGCTGCTTTGGAAACGAACGCGGTTTTCGTGAGGAATCATGGTATCCGCTAGCGGAAAGTGAGTCGCCACAGTCGCCGATCGTGCTGCCGCATAATGAGAGAGTCGGATGACGCCTACAAACCAGCAAGCTATTGAGAGCCGCGCTGCGCGTACCATTCGGGAGATTTTCGCTTCGGGTCGGCCGCTGGCGTATATTCGCTCGTCTGAGGAGCAGCGCGTCGCGCGCTTGTTGGACAGCATGGGGCTGCGGGTTTGGACCTGGTGCCTTACGGAAGGAATGCGGTGCAACGAGACGCCGGCCGAGGCCGGAACTCGCGACGCCCGTGCTGCCCTGGATTTCATCATCGGCCACCCCGGCGAGGCAATCTTTCACCTGAAGGACTTTCACGAGCCGCTGCGCGACTCTGCCGAAGTCCGCCGACGATTGCGGGACGTCTACCAGGATTGCCTCCATCGGCAAAAATTCGTGGTCATCACTTCCCCGGTGCGCTTCATTCCGGAGGAGGTCGCGCGCAGCCTCGTGTTTCTGGAACTGCGGCCGCCTGACCGGGTGGAACTGGTTGAGTTTCTACGGGAGCGTTTGCGTTCGAGGCACGGTGAGTTGGATGAAGCGGCTCTCTATGAAACCGCGGGCGCGCTCCAGGGGCTGACACTCGATGAAGCGGGTTACGCGATCGAGAGGGCTTTCGCGGCCGGGCATAAGCTGGGTGTCGATGCCATGCCCGTGCTGCTCGAAGAGAAGAAGCTTTTGGTGAACCGCAGCGGGTACATCGAGTTCATCGCTGAGAGCGCGGGCCTCGGCGAAGTCGGCGGACTGGAAGGCCTCAAGACGTGGCTGAAGGAGCGGCGCCAATTGTTCCAAATGCGCGATCAGCTCAGCAGCGAGATTGTGCCCAAGGGCGTGCTGATCATGGGCATACCAGGCTGCGGCAAAAGCCTTTCGGTGAAAGCGATCGCGTCGTATCTGCATCTTCCGCTCTACCGGTTGGACATGATCGAAATCTTTTCCGGCCGGCACGGCAAGCCCGAGGGCGCGTTTGTCGAGGGGTGTCGCATGATGGAGGACATGGCGCCCGCCGTGCTCTGGTTTGACGAGATCGAAATGGGCATCACGTCGACTGAGACGGGCGGCGAGCAGGGCAGGATCTTTGCGTTTTTCCTGACCTGGATGCAGGAGAAGGCGCGCGGTCTTTTCGTGGCCGCTACCGCCAACCGCATCGATCTGCTTCCCGCCGAGATGATTCGCAAGGGCCGCTTCGACGAAGTGTTTTTTGTGGACATGCCGGTACCGCAGGAGCAGATCCAGATTTTCGAGATTCACCTGAAGCGGCGTGGTGTGGACTCTGGCCGGTTCGACCTCAAACACTTGCTCCAGTTTACGGCCGGTTGGACCGGAGCGGAGATCGAGCAATGCGTCGTTTCGGCCGTAACCAAAGCGCGGATCGAAGAGCGAGAGGTGACGGAGCAGGATCTCATCGCTATCGCGGCCAAGCTCATACCGCTATCGCGGACCATGAAGGAACAGATCAGCCACATTCGCAGTTGGGCGTTTGAACGCGCTATCCGGGCTTCACCCGGGGAGCGGCTCTGAGATGCCTCGCGGGACACGATTAACTATCCGGCTTGCGATTCACTCCACCGGTTGCTAGAGTCGATGGCATCAACTTCATGTTGTCCGAAGTCCTCAGCCAGGAGGAGGAGCTTCACTGGCTGGCCCTCAAACTGGTTCCTGGTTTGGGAACGCGCATTTCGAAACGTCTGCTCGATCGCTACCATAGCCCACAGGCCGTCTTCCGCGCGTCTCGTAGCGAACTGGAAGGCGCCGGCGTGAGCGGCACGGTGGCGCAGAGCATCGCCAGCGGCTGCGCTTTCGAAGATGCCGCCGCGCAGCATGAAAAGATCAAGGAAACAGGCACAACGCTCGTGACCATCGGCGATCCTCGCTATCCGCCGCTGCTGCGCGAAATCTACGATCCTCCGATTCTGCTGTTTGCCCGCGGACGCGTGGAATTACTGCAATCGATCATGCTGGGAGTGGTGGGGACGCGCCGTCCCACTCCTTACGGCTTGGCAGTCGCGGAACGCCTCTCGAGCGATCTGGCCAACGCCGGCCTCACCATCGCCAGCGGCATGGCGCGCGGAATCGATACCGCCGCGCATAAGGGCACGCTGGCCACTGCCGGCGATACGGTGGCCGTTCTCGGTTGCGGCGTCGACATCGTGTATCCCAGCGAGAACCGCAAGCTGGCCGCCGAGCTTTGCGCCAAAGGTCTGATCCTTTCCGAATTCCCCATGGGCGCCGTCGCCTACCCGCAGAACTTCCCCATCCGTAACCGGATTATCAGCGGCATGAGCGTCGGGGTGCTGGTGGTGGAAGGGGCGCAGTATAGCGGCTCGGCCATCACCGCCAAGCTCGCGATGGATCAGGGCAGGGAGGTGTTCGCCGTTCCTGGAAATATTACTTCGAAGCTGAGCTGGGGTCCTAACCTGTTGATTAAACAGGGTGCGAAGCTCATCCAGGACTGGAACGACGTGGTCGCCGAGCTCCCCGCTGAATCCCGCCGTCATCTAATAGACAAAGGGAAACAAAAAATACTGACGGCCGGGGGGGTTGCAACCGGCGAGGGCCAAGCGGCATCCTTGTTAAGTAATCTGGGTCCCGAGTTCGGATCACTTGCCCGGCGAACGCTCGAAACGCTCAAGGTTGAGACTGCAACGAACCTGGACGATCTCCTGGAAAATGTTCAGGATACCTCCCCTTCCGAGTTAATTGCGGCGCTATTTGAGCTGGAAATGCTGGGCCTGGTGAAACAGTTGCCCGGAAAGAACTTTGTTAAAGTGTGGTAACGTCAACTGGGAAAATCGCAATCATTCGATGAAACGGCGCTGGGCGCCTAGTGACTATTCGATATGCCAAAGGCTCTGGTAATTGTGGAATCGCCGACCAAGGCGAAAACCATCAACAAATACCTCGGTAAACAGTACGTCGTAAAAGCTTGCATCGGCCACATTAAGGACCTCCCCAAGAAGGACCTGGCGGTGGATGTGGAGCACGGCTTTATGCCGCGCTACGAGGTCATTGAAGGCAAGAAGAAGCTCGTCTCGGAACTGAAGCAAGCTGCCAAGAAGGTGGACAATGTGTACTTGGCGGCCGACCCGGACCGCGAAGGCGAAGCCATCTGCTACCACTTGCAGGAGGAACTCCAGGACAAGAAGAACGGCAAGAACGGCGGCGCCCGTATTTATCGGGTGATGTTCAACGAGATCACCAAGAAGGCGATCCAGCAGGCTTTTGAGAAGCCGGGGCAGGTGAACATCAACCTGGTGGACGCACAGCAGGCGCGGCGCGTGCTCGACCGGCTGGTGGGCTACAAGATTTCTCCGCTGCTCTGGGACAAAGTGCGGCGCGGCCTCTCCGCCGGGCGCGTGCAGACCGTGGCTTTGCGCCTGATTGTGGAGCGCGAGCGCGAGATCCGCGCATTCATTAAGAAGGAATACTGGACCATCGATGCCGAGCTGGCGGCCAAGAAGCCGCCGGTGCTCACGGCCCGGCTGATCAAACAAAACGACGAGACGCCCGAGATCGGCAATCAGGAAACCGCCGATGGCATAGTGGCCCAAGTCGATGGCGCCGATTACGTCGTCAAATCCGTCGGGACCCGCGAAAAGAGGCGCAACCCGGTCGCTCCGTTCATCACCTCGACGCTGCAGCAGGAATCCTCGCGCAAGCTGCGCTTCAGCGTGAAGCGCACCATGATGCTGGCGCAGCGTTTGTATGAAGGCGTCGAGCTCGGAAAAGAAGGCGGCGTCGGCCTCATCACCTACATGCGCACGGATTCGACGCGCGTTTCCGATGACGCGCTGCGCGATGTTCGGGATTACATCGCCGAACGCTACGGCAAGGAGTTCCGGCCCGAATCGGCGAACATCTACAAGTCCAAGAAAGATGCGCAGGACGCTCACGAAGCCATTCGCCCCACGTCGATGGTGTACACGCCGGAGCTGTTAGAAAAGCATCTCGCCGAAGACGAAATGAAGCTCTACCGGCTGATCTGGAATCGTTTCGTAGCATCGCAGATGGTGCCCGCGGTGTTCGATCAAACCACGATCGACGTCTCGGCGAAGGGCAAGAACGGCGTCGATTACACATTTCGCGCCACGGGCTCCGTGCTTAAATTTGAAGGCTTTCTCAAGATCTACCAGGAAGGCAAAGATCAAACCGACGAAGACGATGAGGAGTTGAAGCATCGCTTACCCGCCGTGACGGAAGGCGAAAAGCTGCGTTTCCGCGTGATCAAGCCGGAGCAACACTTCACCGAGCCTCCGCCGCGCTATAACGAAGCCACGCTGGTGAAGAAGCTGGAATCGGACGGGGTGGGGCGGCCCTCCACGTACGCGTCAATTCTCTCGACGATCCAGGAGCGCGAATACGTCAAGAAGGAAGGCGGCCGCTTCACGCCGACCGAGCTCGGCATGGTCGTCACCGACCTGCTGCTCGAAAGCTTCGACGACATTTTCGACGTGAAGTACACGGCGCGCATGGAAGAAGAGCTCGACGAAATCGAAGACGGCAAGATCGATTGGCGCGCCGCCATGGCCGAGTTCTACGAGAAGTTCGACCAGGACCTGAAGCACGCCGAAGAGCACATGACGGACATCAAGCGGATGGAGAAACCCATCGACGAAAAATGTCCGAAATGCGAGAAGGGTTTGGTGATCAAGTGGGGGCGGCACGGCAGCTTCATCGCGTGCACCGGTTATCCCGATTGCACCTACACGCGCGAGCTGACCGTCGACCTGCCCGATGTCGACAAAGTCGATTTTTCCGAACAGGGCGACGAGGAATACTGCGAGAACTGCGGCCGTCCGATGGTTCTGAAGAAGGGTCGGTTCGGAACGTTTCTCGCGTGCACCGGATATCCGGACTGCAAGACCACCAAACAGATTGGCGGAGCGCAAAAAAAGCCGGACCAGCAGCTCGACGAGAAGTGTCCGCAATGCGGCAATAACCTGGTCCTGAAAACCGGCCGCTACGGCGAGTTCACGGCGTGCAGCAACTATCCCACCTGCAAATTCGTCAAGCAGAAGACCATCGGCGTGAAGTGCCCGGAGTGCTCCGAAGGCGAAGTAGTGGAGCGCCGCTCCAAGAAGGGCAAGACGTTCTACGGTTGCAGCCGCTACCCCGATTGCAACTTCGTAGCGTGGGGCAAGCCCATAGCCGAAAAATGCCCCGAGTGCAGCAGCCCCTACATGATCGAGAAGTTCCTCAAAGCCGGCCCCGTGTGGCAGTGCCCGAATCCCGAGTGCAAGCACAAGCAGGATGCGCCTCAGCCGGCGGAAGTGGTGGGGTAGAGCGCCACGCTGAAGCGCCGCGACGGCTCAGGTATAACTCGGGTCATACTTTCAGTATGAAGACCGCCGTCTCGCTGCCTGATGATCTCTTCCGTAGGGCGGAAGCAGCTGCCCGTCGCCTTCGAGTTTCCAGAAGCGAGTTGTACGCCAAAGCGATTGCGGACTTTCTGAAACAGAAGGGTGGAAATGCAATCACCGAACGCCTGAACGACGTGTATTCGCGCCGCCCCGCAAAGGTCGATGCCGCACTCGACCGCGCCCAACAGAAGTCTTTCAAAAAGGAACCCTGGTAGAGGTGAGCAGGATTCAGCGAGGGGAGATCTGGTGGGCGGACCGGTCCCGAGCCTCGTCGATCCGAGCCTGGATACCGGCTTGCCGACGCTCCCGGGAATGTCCTCTTGCCGGCGCGCTCGGCGGGCCTCACCCGCGAGTCGGTCGTGAATGTCTCCCAACTCTTGACCCTCGACCGCAGCTTCCTTTCGGAACATGCCGGCACGCTCACGCCGCGCCTACAGCGCGCGGTTGATGAAGGGCTGCGAATTGTCCTACAGCTTTAGTCGATCTTGGTTCTCGTGCCCCCGAAACCCCACGTGCCACACTGGAATTGGAGGGCCTCATGTCCATCTTCATCGTCCAGCTCGGCACACCGCGAAAGCGCGGCGAGGGTTTGCGGATCGGGACTGTGCGGCGGCCGCCGCGAGGCGTGCCGAAATCCGACTTCGCGCGCCTCAACTACTACGACGTCTGGTTTCCGAACCTGTCGCCTAGCGCCGAACTGGTGCGGAAGGCCCTGGGAGCCGAGGACGTGAAAGAGTGGGCAGCCTTCCGCCGAAAGTTCCGGCGAGAGATGAGCGCGCACGATGCCTGCCGCGAGTTGGACCTGCTGGCGGCGCTTTCGCATCACACCAATTTGTCGGTGGGTTGCTATTGCCGGGACGAGAGCCGCTGCCACAGGTCGGTGCTGCGCGAGCTTCTCGAGGAACGCGGCGCGGAAGTGGTTTGAAAGGCCTATTACCATTCAGCGATGGAAGCCCCTCTCCCACTGTCGACGCTCTTGTCGCAAGCCCTGGTAGCGTTCATCATCGAATTCGATAACGAATTCGAGCATCGGGTGCCGCATCGCACCAGCCGGCACGGATCGACAGACGGTTCCAAGTCCGCACCGTGGCTCCTGTCCATGGTGATGTGGCTGAAGCTTCTGCGATTCATTCCTCCCGAGGGAATCACAACCGGTGCGTTGTATCGCCTAACGGGATTCACCAAGATCGAATTTCGAAGGTATTTGATCCGCATGATTAAGTGGTGGGGCTACGTTCTGCTGGGACCGAATGTGCCGCCGGCAGGCCCTGCTGCGCGCCTGGTCATTCCCACAGCCCAAGGAAAGCAGGCTCTGGATGTATGGCGAGCATTGACCGGTATCATCGAAGAACGATGGCGAGACCGTTTCGGCGAAAAGACCATCGAGCAGGTTCGCCGCTCGATGGAGTCGCTACTCGAATGCTTCGGCGTGGATCTCCCCGATTCGTTACCGCTCCTGGGATATCACTTGCTCAGCTACGGCCCCGAGACCAAGGGACGTGCCGCGATCAAACCTGCAGACGAATCGACTTCTGAGTACAGCCTACCCGTGCTTCTTTCGAAGGTGCTGCTCGCGTTCGCTTTCGACTTCGAGTCGGAGTTGAAATTCTCGCTGGCGATCAGCGCCAACGTGCTGCGCCTGGTTGGGAAGCAGGGAGTGCGCGTTCGCGATTTTCCCCGGCTGTCCGGAGTATCGAAGGAGGCCATCGCCATGGCGACGCGCCGTCTCGAAACGCGCGGCCTGGCGGTCGTCAAATCCGAATCTCCGGGCAACAGAACAAAGACGCTAAGCCTCACTCCTGCGGGCCGGCGTCTTCAGACAAGGTACAGCGAGTTGGTATGGGAAATCGAGAAGCGCTGGCAAACGCGCTGTAGCCGGGCGGCAATCACCGCGCTGCGCTCGCGGCTGGAGCGCATGGTCGGCGAACCCACGGCCGGCAGGTCGCCCCTGTTTCTCGGACTGGAACCTTATCCCGACTGCTGGAGGGCGTCGGTACCCAAGCCCGAGGGGCTGCCGCACTTTCCGATGATTCTGCACCGCGGTGGCTATCCCGATGGCAGTTGAGCGGATTTTACCGGCTCGCTCCGGCGCTCCCGCCGCCCTCATCCGCCACCAGCATCCGGATCATCCCGTCCTGCCTCGACGTCAAAAACAATTCGCCGTCGCGGCTGCGGCTGATGTGCAGATCGGCCCGCGGCATGGCCTTGCCCATGGTCCGGTCGATCAGCTCGCGGAACAAAACGTCCTGGCGCTTGCCGCTTGCATCGCGCACGTAAAGCTGGACCTCTTCGATCGGCGCCACTTGCTTGGGAATACCGTCATGGGCGGCGTTCTTCATCGCGGCAAGGTCGGAGACAAACACGCGCCCGGCAAAGATATCGCCAAACACGAACTTGCCGCGCAGCGCCGCGATGCGGCCGTGGTAGGCAAAGCCGTCGGTCACCGAGCGACCCTCGTCGTGATCGTAGACCGCAACCGGGTACGTGAATCCGTCCTTCACCCGCCCATCCAGAATCTCGGGCGGAAGCGGGAATAGTTGGTTCAGTTCGCCGCCGCGCGACCTTCCGTTCTCGAAGTAGCCTTCGCGCTTCATCCAGCCGTAGTTCTCGCCGTTGCGCACGATGTTGATCTCTTCAACCTGGTCCATGCCAATGTCGGAGGCAAACATCGTTCCGTCCGTGTCCCACGAAAGCCGATGCGCGTTACGGAAGCCGTAAGCATAAATCTCACCCAACACCGGCGGGCCATGCGCGGCAAACTTGTTCGCCATGGGAATGGTGTAATCGCCCAGGCCCTTGCGCCCATGCGTAACCGACGGACTGCGCGGATCGATGCGCAAAATCGCCCCGATCACCGAATCGAGCCGCTGCGTCTGGCCGGGATTGCTCGCGTTCGGTCCGCCTCCATTGCTGAACCCGTAATCGCTGCCGCTGGTGTAGAGCAGTCCGTAGTCGGCATCGCCAGGCTTTGCGGTGGGGTTGAATTCCACCGCTCCCATGGGATGGGTGAGGTTTGCGACAACGTGAGCCGTACGCAGGAGCTCCCGCCGCGTTCCCTCGAAGGTATTCGCGGCGGGGTTGGTCGCATGCCATTCCGTGATCACGTTGTGATAGGTCACGTCCTTCAAGCCGTAACCGATCGGTATGAAATCCGGGGTCTTCGGATTTCCCGGACCGGTCTCGCTGTGCACGGTGTAGAACAGGCCGTTCTTGGCAAATTCCGGATGAAAGACGAAGCCGATGAAGCCGCTTTCCAGGCGCCCATATACGGCCAAAGGAAACGCCGCGGCCACATCGGCATAAACATGCGTCTGATTGCTGGCGTCGATCAGGTACAGAAACCCGCGCGAGTCATTGGCGAAACGGCGTCCATCGGGCAGATCGCGCACGTAGCTGACGCGCGCCCAGGCGTCCGGCGCCACGTCCTTATCGGCTGGGCGAAGCCCGCGCGTGTCGGGCAGCCGCACCAGATCCTTAATCTCGACGGCGATGCCGCGCTTGACGATTGGTTCCGGAATCGGGTTTTTGGTAATGGGCGCATCGCTGGCTCCGAGCGCCAGCAGGGCCAGAACCGGGATCAAGGCGAGCAACTTCCGTGTCTGCATTCGTTACGCTCCACCCACTGCAAACGGCGCCAGCAGGGCCTTCGCCGGATCGACGTCTTTATCTACCGTAATCGTGAAGAACGGCGCGAACATCTCCTCCCAAGTCATGTTGCCTTGATACACAGTGCGCGTGGGATCGGGATTGAATTTATTGTTCACGGAATTGTCGTAGTGGGCGACCACGATTAGCTTCGAGCCTTTCGGGACCCGGATCGGCTGCTCCAGATTGTAGCCGAGCTGCCAGTTGAAATCGTAATGAGGCACGTTGAGAACAACCTGCTCTTTGCCATCCGGGAAGATCAGCTTGTACATCATGTCTTTGCCGCGCAGATGCATGTGGGGCGACATCCAGACCAGGTCCGCGTCCTCGAGAAACGTGACCTCTGCGGGCGCCGGCGCATAGTTGCCGTCGTTGGGAGGAATCGCAAACTTTCGAGGATCGGTACCGCCGAAGCTTTCGATCAACAGGCGCTGCGGGTCACTCGTGGGCAGCGTAAAACCGACCTCTGGCAGGTCCGTAGCCTCTTTGCCATTCGGCGTGTAATGGATGGTCCAGCTTACGTCGGATCCCGCGGGGATCTTCAAAGCCGCCTGGAACGGGCGGAAATCGGAAAGCGCCCGCCCCGGCACGTAACAGGTGAACCCGACACCCACGCCGCCCAGGGTTTGGGGGCTGTTGTTCGGACCTTCCGGAGCATTGTTGCGCACGCGGGTGAAGGTTTGGCCTTGCCCGTCAGCGGTCGGGATCAGGAATTTGCGGTCGGATGGCGCGACTTCCACGCCCGCGTCGTCACGTTGTTTATCCACCCAAAGAAACGTGTTGTAAACCGTGCCCGGCCGGTGCGGCACAAACGACACGCAGATATGGTGCGTCACTCCCAGTTCGCTCGGTTTGATCTCGATGGAGCTTACCCAGGTGTCTTTGGTGAAGCCGGTCGGTGTCACCAGCGTCATCCACTCGATCACGTTGTTTTTCGGAGTGGCCGGCACGGTGTAGGGCACGCCTTTCAAAACCAGATCGGGCTTCGTGGTCCATCCGTTTTCGGGCCAGGATCGAGGCGGAGGGGCGTCTTTTGCGTCTCCCGCCGGCGCTCCGCTGTCCGCCCACTTTACTAAGGTATCGATGTCGCTCTGCTTGAGGGAACGATCGTTCGAATACTGGCCGTATTGCGGATCGGCGAACCATGGCGGCATCTTCCGCGTGGCCACGGCCGACTTGATGGCCTTGGCCCACGGCCGCGTGTTTTCGTAGGTCAGGAATGACATGGGTGCGACGTTGCCCGGCCGATGGCACGATTGGCAATTCTTCTGCAGAATTGGTAGGACGTCTTTGTGAAACGTCACGGACGGCGCCGCTAACGAATCCGCGCCAAAAACGCAACCGGCGAACAGTACGCCAGCCAACCATAGTCGTATCGTCATGTGTCCTCCCGGAGCTTGAGTGCCTGAACAAGATCTTACCTGAGGCGAAATCCGAGGGCCAGCCCCCCATAAGCGTTCACTTAAACGACCTAACGCCACCGGTCGCTACCGATCGTCGACCACTCAGCCCCTTTCTGACGCATGTGCCCGGGGGCAGGCAATTCAGCAAATAGGGACTCTGCCTCAATGTGGAGCCGAGAGCGCTCTTGCGAGAGCGCTCTTGTATGATACGCATTCAGCCAGTTTCGGCTAACGGCGTCTTTCGTTCCCGATTGGGAATTGATAAGGTCAATTCAGTATGGGTCCGCTGATAATCCCGCCACGAAGCGAACCGGAGCAGTCGTCCTCGAGGAGCAAGAGGCGATGGGCGGTTGGGCTCGTGCCCCCGCTTGTCATGGTCGCTGTGGCGGCCATCGTTGTGGGTAGGCCGATTCTTCGTTTTGTATACTACCAGTCTGGCGTGGAGGATTATTTGCACCAGACGCGTTTCGACTCACGTTCCTGGAAAACAAATGCGCTTGATGGCAACCCGATGTGGCCAACGCGGCTTCGGATGGTCGATGATTTGATCGGACGCCGTCTGCTCGACGGCCTTTCCCGCCAGAAGGTCCAGGAGCTTTTAGGGCCGGGGCCCGACCCACTGTCTCCAAGCTGGGACTTGGCGTATGAACTTGGTCCCGAGCGCAGCTTTATTAGAATAGACTCGGAGTTCCTGCTTATCCGTCTGGACCCCTCTGGCAGAGTTAAGGAATACCGCCTGACAACTCATTGAAACGCACCCGATGATTTTAGCGACCATGGCAAGGGCGCGTTCGAGCGAATTGGTGGCGGCTTTCATCGGCCGGTGTCACTTCAATTCGACGTAACGGAAACAACTGGTCGCGTGATCGTTCACCAACCCGACGGCCTGCATGAATGCGTAGCAGATCGTCGAGCCGACGAAGGTAAAGCCGCGTTTCACCAGATCTCTGCTCATCGCGTCGGACTCTGCCGTACGGGCGGGCACATCCTCCGGGCGGCGCCGGCGGTTCTGCCGCGGCCGGCCGTCCACGAACTGCCACACGTACCGGTCGAAGCTGCCGAATTCCTTCTGCACGGCAAGGAACGCCTTGGCGTTGCGGACGGCCGCCCGAATCTTCAATTGGTTGCGCACGATGCCCGGGTTGGCCAGTAGAGCCGCGATCCTGGCTTCGTCGTAGCGCGCGACTTTGCGCGGGTCGAAGCGCTGGAACGCGATGCGATACGCCGGTCTCTTGCGCAAGATAGTGGACCAGCTCAGCCCCGCCTGCGCGCCTTCGAGAATCAAGAACTCAAACAGGGCGCGGTCATCATGCAGGGGCACGCCCCACTCGCGATCGTGATACTCGATGGAAAGCGGGTCGCGTGCCCAGCTGCAGCGCACGACTTCCGCGGGAATCGGCAACATCGGATGGTTACTTCGCGGCCAGGCCCTCGGTCAGTTCGATATAGGTTCCCCACGGATCGGTGATGAATGCGATTTTCAAACCGAACCGGGCGCTGGCGTCGGTGTAGGGCACGTCCAGTTTGATTCCATCCGCGGTTAACTTTTCGGTGAACGCCTTGAGGTCTTTCACTTCGAAGCCGATGTGATCGAGCACGCGGCCTTTCGATGGCGCCGGTGGCGGCGGCGGTGTTGTTGCTGCCGCGCTATCGCCGCCGCGGCCGCGCCCGCCCAGGCCGCCGGCCGGTAGGATATCGACGAACCCGCCGGGAACTTTTGCGCCTTTCACTCCCTTGCGGCGCTGGCCCTCTTCTCCGCCGAACGTCTTGATGTACCACTCGCGCGCGGCGTTGGGATCGGGCAGGGAAAGGTGGAAGTGGCTGAACTCGGAGTCGCTGTTAATCGCGGTGTCTTCCTGAATTTCGACGGTCACGTTGCCGGGAAAGGTCACGAACGCCTGCTGGCCGGGCGTTAACTCGCGCACGGCCAGGCCAGCAGCCTCAGCTTTGGCCTTGGTAGAGGCGTAGCTTTTGACCGAGAACCCTACGTGGTTCACCACTGAGCCGTTGGTTCCCTCGCGTCCGGCCGCATTGGCGCCGCCGGTGATGATGATGAACGCGTTCTTCAGTTTCACCATGGTCAGAGGGCCAGCCGTAAGCGGTGTGCCGCCCATCACGTCCAACCAAACCTTTTGCATGGCGGGTGGATCGGGAACAACCAGGTGCACGTGACCGATGGAGATGCCGGCGGCATTCGGGGGAGCAGTTTGGGCAACCAGCATGAGGACGCTTGCCGCGGTCGCGAGGGTGGCTAGAAGAGCCGTCAAAGAGCGCATGGCGGCCATCGTATCACGCGCGGCGGGGCCATGCGGTGCGCTCCTTTTAGTCGCGGCTCGGAAAGCGGCACCCAGCAACGGGCAGTTCGCGCAAGAGTCAGATCCGCGTGGTGGCGCGGTTGATTTTCTAGGAGAACTGTGAAGCCGCAGACGAGGCCGGGCGGAAGCCCGGCTGCGGGCCGGAAGGCCCGACGCCACGCCGACGACTAGATGATTCTGGGCATCATCTGCGCGCGCAGTGTGCCGTCCAGGCGCCCGATCGCACGGGCTACTTTGCGGCTGATGGTTTCGAGGTTGCAGAGCATCTGAATCCGGTCGCGGCGGCGGGCCAGTTCCGCATCATCCACCACAAAACTGAGCAGTCCGCAGGGCTCGGCGATGCTGATCAGCATGATGTCGCGGGTATCGGGGATGCCGTCGGTGCGGATCGCCTCCGCCAGGCGCAGCTTGACGTGCTGCTGCGGCCGATCGTTGACCATGGGAAACCGCTCGACATCCACGAACCACATCCGCTTCGATTTCTCGTGACACAGAATGCCCTGCTGGATGAGCGAGGCGAGCGCCTCGCCTTCCAGGTCGGCCTTGCGATGGTAGATGTGCTCGATCCAATCCTGAACGGTATTCAGATCGCGCCGCCGCGACATCTCAACTAGCACGCGGTCCAGGGTTGTGTTCCCGGTCGGCTTGCCGTCGATGATCTGGATCACTTCCGTGTCGGTATCGATCTTCCCTGCCAGGGCCAAATCGAAGAGCACCGCTCCGACTAGCGCGTAGGCAGTTCCAAACTCCCGCGTAGACCGCAAGCCGCCGGTTTTTTCGTCCACTGCGAGGAGAACCACCTCCTCGAGCATAGTCAGCACGGCAGTTCCCCGTAGATTCGTAGGACGTGCTGCAGGCCGCTCATGTCGAAGACCTTTTGCACGCGGGCGCTGGGGGAACAGACGGCGAATTCGGCGTTGCGCTGCTGCGCGGCCCGGGCGGCCTGCAAGACGGCGCGCAGTCCCGCGCTCGAAATGTAGTCGAGCGCGGCGAAATCCGCGGCCACTTTCGGATGCGCCTCCACTGCCGCCCGCAACGCCCCCTCGAGTTCATCGGCGGCTTCCGAGTCGGCGCGGCCACGCACGCCCACCACGTGCCAGCCCGCGCGCGTCTCCTGTGTCACTTGAATCATATGGGCTTTCGCATGGTGATCCGGTTCCAGTCATCGGCGCGCCAGTAATGCAGATCGCTCATGATCTTCCGTACCAGATGAATACCCAGCCCGCCGGCGTTGCGCTGTTCCAGAGGCGATTCCAGGTCGGGTGGCGGCGCTGAGGCTGGATCGAACGCCACGCCGCGATCGGAGAATTCTACCCGGACACCGTCGCGGGCGCGCTCCAGCCGGATCACCACCGCGTTGGACATGCCTTCGCAGCCTCCGTGCTGCACGGCGTTGGTGAACAGTTCTTCTAAGGCGAGGTTGAGATCGAACGCCACGTCAGTATCCAGACTTTGCTCCTGGCAGAATCGCGCAATCTCCGCCGACAGACGTGGCAGTTCCGCGAGGTTACCGTTCAGAGCAAATCTTGTTTCACCCAGGATCGCACGATTGTGCCACACGGAAGATCCTCAATCAACCGAGTATGCCGAAGTTAGGCCCAGGAGTATCAGCGCCCCCGTGGACCCATTACCTGTATCAGGTAGCCATCGGAGTCGCGAAATTCGGGGGCCCCCCTTACCTCGGGTTCAACCAGGCTAGCGCCTGCCTGCTCCAGTTTCCTGGTGGCGTCTGCGTAATCAAACGGCGCGGCCGATACGCAGTAGTGATTCACCCCCGCGCGCTGCCCGGCAGGCGTTTCGAGCAGTCCGACCTGCGTTTTTCCCGCTTGAAACCAAGTGCGGTTATTGTTACGGCGCACCACCGGCCCGAAGATCTTCTCGTAGAACGCGACGGATGTTGCAACGTCTGTAACGTTAACCAAAATGTGATCGAAACCGGCGGGCCGAAAGATCGGCTCGCCGGCGGCGGGAAGCGATTCCGGCGATGCCGTGCCGTTCAACAGCGAGTTCCAGGAACGGTAGCCGCCGAGTTGCAGGCGCGTGCCATCGGGATCGGTGACATACAGGTCGCGGCCGCTCGGGTAGTCGCGGTAGGCGATGCCCAAGCGCTCCAGGTAGCCGTGCAGGCCGCTGATGTCGAAGCCTTCGATGCCTGAGCAGAAGTGATCTACGTGAATCTCCTGGCCTCGTTCCATGGCAATGTAACACGGGCCTAACTGCAAGTAGCGCCGCGTGGTCTTGTTGTTCTTCAGCACGGCGTTGCCGAAGATGCGCGCGTAGAAGGCGATCGATTTGGCCGGATCGGAGACGGTGAATTCCACATGGTCGAGCCCGCCAAAGTGCAGGGCCGGCTCGGCTGCCGCCGCGGAACGAACTACTGCCAATGCCCCTAGCCCTATGACGGATAAGGCCTCCCGCCGGCCGATGGAACGAGATGCGTCGCGCAACATGGCCGCCAGTATATCAACCACCGCTTCCTGCGGTCGCGGCTCGGAAACGGAACGCATATGGAGCAGTGCAAACAGGCCAGGAGGCCTGTTCTACTTATGGTGAGTTGCCGGGATGTTGAGCTTGGGCACGGTCTCCGTTTCGAAATCGAACTCGATCAGGACGGCGGGCTCGTCGCCGACCACCCACCCCTGATGTCCGGGCTCTACCGCGACAAACTGCGGAGCTTTGAATTCGAAGACGCTGCCATCGGCAAAGCGGACGTTGATCTGGCCGCGCGCCATGAAGCCCACGTGTGCGTGCATGCACAATTCGGTTCCGATGATGGGCGCCAGGTGAGTGGCCCAGTTGAATCCCGGAGGATAGATCATGCGCTTGACGCGGGAGGCGCCGGCCCGGAACACATCGACCTGAACCCCGCCCACCACGCGGTGCTCATCGGACTGCATGGACGCCAGGAGTGGATCGCTCTCGTTCATGGTTGTATCGTTCCAGTCTAAAGCAGATCTGTGTCCGATGAACTCACACTGGTGCCGGATGTATCCAGGGCGGCTTTGAAAAGCAGGGAGGCACCGGATTCCAGTTGGTTGGTTAACTTGCGGAGACTCATCGGGTTTCGGGTGAGTCCCTAAGGCCGATAGGCGCCTTTCCGGAGGGGTCTACGGATTGCCTCTACCGCCGTATGGTTAGGGCGATACTGCGAGCATTTTTCGGGTGTGGCCACCAGAGAACCACCTTTCCACAGACGCCGCTGCCCCGCGTGGGAGCAGTTGGGCGAGCCTCGGCCGTTGCCGGCACATATGTGGTGTGCCTGGACTGTGGCAAGGAGTTTGCCTACGACTGGGCGCACATGCGCGTGGGAGAGCCGATGCGCCGCCGCGAGCTCATTTCCACAGAGCAGCAAGTCCACACCTTTATCGGCTGACGCACATTAATGCGCCGGGCGGCCGATCAGATACGGAACGCCGAACGGCGCTCCGCCAGGCTGAAGCTTTCCCATTTGCCAGGCATAATCCGGGGATTTGAGGTCGCGCGTCAGCTCGCGCAACTCTGCCACTGAATATGTGCGCAGATGCGAAACCAGGCCGTCCCAGAAAATCAGAATCGGCAGAATCGGGATTAAGTACGTGAAGAGGATCTGCATCCAAGAAAACGGCCGAACCATCGGCGTCAATACCAGCACCAGGATCGGAATCAGGATCGCGGTAGCCGCGGCGGTTGGTGAGGTCGCTTCAAAAACACAGATCGGAATGCGGCGCTCGAACGCATCCCGGAGGATGCCGCGTGCGTCGTCAGGCTGGAAATGATGGAATGAGGCGAACATGGTACGAATCCCGCACAGATTCGCCGGGACATGGCGCGCGTCTACGGGTTCCGGCCAGTAGGGAAGCGGACTGGCTGCGGGGTTCGGAAAGCGGTCTGTGAGAGTAACCTGGACGTGGAAGCCCAGGCGGTGCAGCTCATCCAAAATCATGGGGACCGGACCGGCCGCGCCTGACGCCAGATCGAGCAGATCGTTCTTTTGGCCGCGAGTCATGAGCGAAGCGAGCTGTTCGGCCCACAATTTCGGCAGCGGCGTCACCCGGTAAGCCACGGCGAGATAAGACTGCATCGCCTGGCGAAGCCTGCGCGGAAACCACGGTTGGTCTTCGAACTCGAATAAGTGGATGCGCAAGCTTCACTCTATAACACGCGTGCAAGTGGACTGATCGGGTGATTGCGATAGCTATGTCAAGGTGTGGGGCCAGCCCTTCTGGGCTGCGGCCGCGCTTCCGCGCGGCGTGCCGGGCAGAAGCCCGGCTGCGGGCCGAAAGGCCCGACCCCACGCCGGCAATTACCACGACACGCAGAGCGCACGAAGTCGCGAGTGCTATCGCAATCATCGGGTCTCTCCACTAAAACGTGTTCCTTCGGCCGCGGATCCGGCCCGAACGCGGCGTGAAGCCATCATAGTGGCGCATCACCAGTTGCGCCTCGATCTGATTGATCGTGTCCATCGCGACACCGACCACGATCAGCAGCGAGGTCCCGCCAAAATAGAATTGGACGTTCAAGCCATCCAATAGAAACCGCGGCGCCACCTGGTCGATCCAGTTGCCGATCAGCGGGAGATGATTCAGCTTGATCCCCCAGATGATCATCTCCGGAATCAGACAAAGTATCGACAGGTAGATGCCGCCCACCACCGTGATCTTAGTCAGGATGTGGTTCATGTGACCGGCAGTATTGCGGCCGGGCCGGATTCCGGGAATGAAGCCGCCGTACTTGCGCATATTGTCGGCGGCTTCGTGGGGATTGAAGATGATCGAAACGTAAAAGAAGCAGAAGAACATGATCCCGGCTACGAAGAGCAGGTAATACAGCGGCTCGCCATGCTGAATACTCTTCAGCGTGCCGGCAAGCCACGCAATGTTCTTCACTGCCGGAATCGCCGTGAGCGTCTGCGGAAATGCGAGCATGGACGACGCGAAGATGACCGGGATCACGCCGCCCGTGTTCAGCTTAAGCGGCATGTGCGAGGGCTGGCCGCCCATCACGCGGCGGCCTACGAGGCGCGTCGCATATTGCACCGGGATACGCCGCTCGGCGCGCTCCACGAGGACGACGAACGCCACCACCGCGACCATCATCACGAGTAACACAATCAACGTCAGCGCGTCCCACTCGTGCGTGACGAAAGTGTTGGTGTAGACACTCCCAATCCACCGCGGCAGTGACACGACGATGCCGGTGAAGATGATCAGCGACATGCCGTTGCCCACGCCGCGTTCGCTGATCTGCTCTCCCAACCACATGATGAACGCAGTCCCTGTGGTGAGCGAGAGGATGGTCAGCAACACGAAGCCAAATCCAGGGTCAAGCACGATTCCGCTCTGCATACCCTCAAGCCCCTGAGCGATGAGGAATGCCTGTACGATCGAAAGGACGATGGTCAGGTAACGAGTCCATTGGGTAATCTTGCGGCGGCCGAGCTCGCCCTCCTTTTGGATTCGTTCGAGCCTGGGGACAACCACCGTTAGCAACTGCAGAACAATCGACGCCGTAATGTAGGGCATAATGCCCAAGGCGAAGATCGTGAGGCGGCGGAGATTGCCCCCGGCAAACAAGTCGAAGAATCCGAAGATCGAGCCTTGGGCCGAATTGAAGAAATCCTCCAGGCTCTGGACATTGATGCCCGGAACCGGAATCTGGCTGCCGAGACGGTAGACCGCCAGCAGCCCGAGCGTGAATAGCAACCGCTTACGAAGGTCGGGGACTCGAAAGATATTCGCGAACGCTTCCAGGAACTTCATTGAACAAACCCTCCATGGGAAGAACCAACTGCACTGTTTTGGACGACGCGGCTTAGCGGGGCCGCGGTGAATCGATCAGCAAATTGGATTTGGTTCTACGCCGATGGAGGGGCGCGCGGGCTATGGAAAGCGAAGAAAGAAAGCGGCTGGGCCGGAGGTTCACCGTCAGAACGGAGCAGCAGAAAAAGCGCAAAAACGACAAAGAAGCAGAAAACCAAAACAACGGCCGTATCGAGATGCGCCGCAGTCGGGTTCGTGGCTGTCGCCAGCACCAATAGCGCGATGCAAATCAGCGCTAAGAGTGTCCGTGCGATACGGGTGTCGCTCACGCTTTGATACTACCAAATGCCACCCGTGATACGATATGCCGGTTAGTGGAGGATGGCATGGCCCACCTGCGTCGAATTGTCCTGGTCAGCTCGCTGTTGGTTCTGGCGAACGCCACGGCGCCTGCGCAGACGCCCGTCGGGTTCAACCTTACCGGCATGTGGTCCGTGATGTACCACGAGGATGTGCTCGAGCGAACCGACCCCGGCTCTCCCGTTGGCGATTACCTCGGCATTCCGATCAACGACGAGGCCCGCTTGCGCGCCGATACCTGGGATGCCGATTTGATCTCGGTGGTGGAGCATCAGTGCATCCCCCACGCCGCTCCCTACGCCATGCGCGCGCCTTCGAACTTGAAGATTTCCACCATCGATGACCCGACCACCAGCCAGATGGTGGCGTTCATCATCGACGGAACCTATACCGGTCCGCGGACTATCTGGATGGACGGCCGGCCGCACCCTTCGGAGTTCGCGCCGCACACCTGGTCCGGGTTTTCGACCGGCGTTTGGGAAGGCGACACGCTTCACATCGAGACCACGCACATCAAGGCCGGCTATCTGCGCCGCAATGGCATCGCGTTCTCCGATGAAGCGACCCTCACCGAATTCTTCGATCTGCACGATAAGATCCTCACCTTGACTACGATCACCGAAGACCCGGTGTATTTGAGCGAGCCGCTGGTGCGATCGGAAAGCTGGATCTGGAATCCGTATCAGGTTTTTCAACCGATCGCGAGTTATGGCTCCTGTATTCCTCACCCCGAGCTTCCCAAACCGCAGGGCTGGATTCCGCACCACCTTCCGGGAACCAATACGCAGCTGCGCGAATTCTCGGAAGAGTACGGGATCCCGTTCGAAGCCACGCGTGGCGGCGCCGAAACCATGTACCCGGAATATCAAAAGAAGCTGAAGCAGATGACGATTCCGCGGCCCAAGGTGTTCGACACGAAGTTTGCCCGCGAACATCCGAACCAGCGGGTGGAGAAGCAGCCATGAAGGCGCTGGCCCTTGTGCTCGGACTGGCTGCGCTGGCTTCAGCCCAACAGTTTGAGGTTCGCCATGTCCGCGGCAACGTCTACATGTTTGCCAGCACACTCGGCAACGTCGCCGTGCAAGTGGGCAAAGATCCGGGGCACGACGGCGTCCTGCTGGTCGATACGGGACCGCCGCAACTGACCGAACGGATTCTCGCCGAGGTTCGCAAGCTCTCTTCGCAGCCCATCCGCTACATTCTGAATACCAGTGCCGACGCCGATCACACCGGCGGCAATGACGCGATCGCCAAGCCCGATGCGCGTCCTTATTATGTAGCGCCGGCGGTATCGGTTTTCGCGCAGGACCATGTGCTCACGCGTATGAGCAGCCCCGGTTCGGGCGTGCCGTCCGGGAATTGGCCGAGCCTCACCTTCGACGCGGGAACGGTGCTGGACTTCAACGGAGAAGACATCCAGGCGTTCGCCGAGAAGGCCGCGCACACCGATGGGGACAGCATCGTCTTCTTCCGCGGATCGAACGTGGTGGCGGCGGGCAATATCTTTTTGACAACCGGGTATCCCGTGATCGATCTGAAACGCGGCGGCAGCATACAGGGCGAGATCCAGGCGCTGAACCACATCCTGCAACTGACCGTGCCTCACATCATGCAGGAGGGCGGCACGATGGTGATCCCGGGTCATGGCCGGCTCTGCGACCAGGCCGATGTGGTGGAGGTTCGGGACATGCTGACGATCATCCGCGACCGCGTTGCCGATTTGATCGAGAAGGGGAAGACGGTCGACGAAGTGAAGGCGGCGCGGCCGACGCGCGACTACGACCGCCGCTATAGCACGAGTTCCTGGACGGGAGAAATGCTCACCGAAGCCGTCTACAAGAGTCTGAAAACCGAAGGGAGCGCGAAGAAATGAGGCGGCGGGCAATTCTTCTGGCTGTAGCGCTGGCCCTTCGCGTAGGTGCCCAGCAGAAGGCTCCGACTGCGAAAGAATCTGCTCCCATCGACCTCACCGGTTACTGGGTTTCGCTGATTACCGAAGACTGGCGCACGCGCATGCTGACCGCGCCGAAAGGCGATTATTACAGCATTCCGCTGAACGCCGCGGGCCGGAAAGTGGCCGACACCTGGGACGCCGCGAAGGACATCTCCACGGGTAAGCAGTGCATGAGTTACGGCGCGGCGGCGGTCATGCGAGTGCCGGGCCGGCTCCACATTACCTGGCAGGACGACAACAGCCTCAAGATCGAAACCGATGCCGGAAAGCAGATGCGCCTCTTCTCTTTCTCGCGCGCGCGCAGCTCCGGCTCACCACCAAGCATGCAAGGTAATTCGGTGGCGCGATGGCAAACGCCGCAATCGACGCGCGACTACACATCGAAACTTTCCGCGCGCGACGCCAACACGCCGGGTTTTCCTGGAATCTTCAACGGCGAGGATGAGAAGCCGCGGGACACGCGCAAGCTGGGCGGCACTTTGAAAGTGGTAACCACCAACCTGCTGCCGGGCTACCTGCGCAACAACGGCGTGCCGTACAGCGAGAACACCGTCCTGACCGAATATTACGACCTGCACTCGCGCAAGGGCTCGGACTACCTGGTGATCACGCAGAGTGTAGACGATCCGCAATATCTGGATGTGCCCTGGGTAACGAGCAATCACTTCCGGCGCGAACCGGACGGATCGAAGTGGGACCCGCGACCGTGTGAGCTGATCCTGCCGTCGAAGTGAACGCAGGGCCCGGCGAGACGGCTGGCTCCGGTCAGAACTTCAATTCCGTGGGCAGATAGTGCAGGTCCCGGTCGAGAACCATTTCGACTGTGGACCCTGCCGGGATCTTCGCATCCGGTTTGTGCTTGATCAGGACCGACGCCAATCCGGCGGCGGCGCCCGCTGCAGCGCCGATGCCTGCGCCTTTTAACGGGCTTCCTGCTGCAGCGCCTGCCAGAGTGCCGATGCCTGTGCCGATTCCCGCGCCTTCCGCCGTGCTGCGCGCGGTATCGGCCTTGTCGCGCTCGCCTGTCACCTTGCCTTCTCTCGGATCCACCTTGCCCGTGGTGGAGCTGTCGGCGGACGCCAGGCGGGAACGGAAGTCGCGCGTGACGCCATTGGGCAGCGTCAGAGAATCAAATCGAATGAACAGCTCGCCTTTACCCTTCACCGTGCCGGCCGCTTTGCTCGTGGTGATGGTGGCGTTCACCGAACTGCCCGGCGGAATGACCACTCGGCCACCTATTGTGATCGGGTACGCGGTGTCGAGGTAAACGCGATCCCCTTCGTGCGAGTACTTGGTATCCACGCCATTGCGCAGCGTGAGCGGAATGTGGGTACCGGCCGCGACCGTGATTTCGGCGGGCGCCGCTGGAGGTGCAGGCCGGCTCAGTGCCGGCGTATTCGACGAAACCAACGTTGCCGGCTGGCCTTCGCGTCGGAACACCAGCGTTCCTTCATTCTGTGTGCCCGCGCGCACAATCTGCCGCGTGATGGAGAGGCGCGAGCGGTCGCGCGAGAGGCTCCAGCGGTCCATCACCGTATAGCCTTGCGGTCCCGAAACCAGGGTATTGACGAGCAGCGCCGGGCCTTCCCATTTCACAACGCTGCTTCTCGATTCCTCGCCCAGGCGGTAACGCGTCTCCTCATGGTTCAGCGCATATGACCAGGATACGCTTGTGCCATTGAAGGACGCGGAGCACTGAATCGAGCCCTCCTGCTGGGTAATCGCCAGCGTGCGCTCGAGAGGCTCGATGAGAGCCTGTGTGTTACTGATGGCCGGATCGAGTACCCACTGACCGGAGAAATCGCGCTCGGGTTCGATTGCAGCCAGGGATTGGATACCGGCGAAAACCAGGACCGGGAAGAGTACGGGGGCCTTGTGTAACACCTTTCTGCAGGTTACCACTTGCGCCCACCGCCAGAGAGGGCCCCGAAGACACAATTGTTACTGCGCGATCCTTCCCCCGCGACGTCTAACTAACAATAGCGTTGACACTCCCGAACCGCCGATGCTAACAAAGTGAAGGCCATCCCCGCGCGCCATTGTCGGACGTTGGTCGTCTCCATCACCCCGTCGGTGAAATTCCAGGCGATTCGGATTTTCCACAACCAGGCTTCCATGAACTTTCAGCATCCCGACACCTCGATCTTTCACCGTGTGAGCCGGCTGGTGAATTCCGACTTGTCGTTGGATGAGATCCTGGGCCAGATTTTGGGGCTGGCGGCGCGGGTTTCCAATTGCGACGGCTGCCTGGTGTATCTGATGGAATTGGCCACCGGCGAGTTTGTCCTCTATGCGTCCCAGGTCCCCCGATACATCCAGTTCGGAACCGTGCGGATGAAATTCGGCGAAGGCGTCACGGGCTGGGTTGCGGAGCACCAACAGGCGGTGGCATTGAGCTCCAAGGCCTCCAGCGATGCGCGCTTCCGGAGCATCCCCGCGCTGATCGAAGACACATATGAAGCGCTGCTGTCGGTTCCTCTCGTGCATCGGGGGAAATCGATTGGCGTGGTGAACGTGCATCATCGCGAAGCCCATGCGCACACTGCCGAGGAGATCGCGTCGATTTCCTTCATGGGCGAACAGATGGGAGCCGCCATCGCCAAGAGCCTGCTGGAGGAGGAGAACGCGCGCCTAGCGGAGCGGGACCGAAAACTCGAACAGGAACACGCGGAGTTGGAAGCCGAAGTTGCGCGGCGTACCGCCGAGTTAAAGGCCGCCAATGAGCAGTTGCGTGCCGCCAAGGAGCGGGCGGAGGAAGTGTCACGGTTGAAAAGCGAATTCGTGGGCAATATGAGTCACGAGATTCGCACGCCGCTCAATGGCGTAGTGGGCATGACGGACTTACTCCTCGACACCGAACTGACGGAAGAGCAGCGCGATTATCTGACGATCTTGAAGCAGTCCGCCGGGTCGCTGTTGGTGCTGATCAACGACATCCTGGACTTCTCGAAGATCGAGGCCGGCAAGCTGGCGTTGGATCCCGCGGAATTTCACGTTCGTGAGTTTGTCCACCAAACCGCGAAGATGATGGCTCTGGCCGCGCGCCAGAAAGGGCTGAAGTTCGTTTGCGAAGTGGCGCCATCTGTGGCCGATACGGTAATCGCAGACGAGTCGCGCGTGCGGCAGGTGCTGGTGAATCTGCTGGGCAATGCGATCAAGTTCACCGAAGAAGGAGAAGTGGCGTTGACCGTAGAGTCCCGGCCGCGCGCTCAAGACTTGGTCGACCTGCGTTTCGCAGTGCGCGACACGGGAATTGGGATCGCTCCGGAAAAGCTGGAGCGCATCTTTGAGGCGTTTGCGCAAGCGGATGGATCGACCGCGCGCCGCTACGGCGGCACCGGCTTGGGGCTGACCATCTCTCGCAGACTGGTGGAGCTGATGGGCGGCCGGATTTCCGTCGAAAGCAAGTTAGGGCAGGGAAGCACCTTCTCCTTCACCGTGCCGGCCAAGACGGTGGCCCGCCGGGAAAGCGTGGGCGCAGGCGCTTAAACGCGCCGTCACTCCGTCATCAGCGCGAAAGTCCACACCGAGCCTCCCGTCGGCATCTTACTGGATGCGTACCGGGTAGCCAATGTGCCGCCCAGTCCCGATGCGATCGTTACGTACTGGCGGCCTTTGTGCGTGTACGTGATCGCGGTGGAATTGACGCTCGATCCAGTTTGAAATTGCCAAAGGGTCTTCCCGGTATCTTCGTCGAGCGCGATAAACTCGCCCGTCAATTTGCCCGTGAACACTAACCCGCCGCCGGTTGCCAGCATGCCGGCCGAGCTAGGCATGCCGGTCAAAGGGATCTCCCACTTCTTCTCGCCCGTCGATGGATTGATCGCTGCGAAGTAGCCGAGCACGTCACCGGGCTTGGGGTCGCCGGGGAATCTGGCATTGACGCCGGTGGAGGTGCTGCCCTTCGCAACCGCCCGCGGCGGCGCGAGTTTCTGAATGCGCGGCACGTTCCAGGTGCTGGCGTAGATCAGGCCCGTGTTGGGATTGAAAGCGATGGGCACGGCGTTGGTGCCGCGCGACGGCCAGATCTCCACTTCTTCCCCGGCAGCGAAGCGCTTCTGGATGTCGGTTAGGATCGGGCGGCCGGTAGTCATGTCAATACCGCTGGCCCAATTCACCTTCACATACGGATGGGCGGCGATCAGTTTGCAGTTGGTTCGATCCAGGACGTAGAGAAACCCGTTCTTATTGGTCTGAATCATGACTTTCCGCAACTGGCCGTTCACCGGAATGTCGGCCAAGACATTTTCATCGGTGGCATCCACGTCGTAAACGTCGTTAGGTGTGTATTGGAAATAGCAGGCAACCTCGCCGGTTTTGGGCCGGATCGCCAGCACGCTGTTGGTGAACAGGCTGTCCAGATTCTCGCGCGGCCGGGGATCGTAGGGCTCGGCGTTGCCCGTGCCCCAATACACCAGGTCGAGCTGCGGATCGTAGGAACCGGAACGCCACGTGGGGCCACCGCCCTGCGACCAGGCGTCGCTATTCTTCGGCCAGGTCTCGGAACCCGGCTCGCCCGGCGCGGGAATGGTGTAGCGGCGCCACAGTTTTTTCCCCGTGTTCGGATCCCATCCGTCGAGAAACCCGCGCGTGGTCGATTCGCCGCCCGCCACGCCTGAAATCAGTACGCCGTTCGCCACGATCGGCCCGCCGGTGGCGTAGTAGCCATCCTTGTAGTCCGCGAATTTCTGGTTCCAGAGCTGTTCGCCGGTTTTCATGTCGAGCGCGACCAGATGGTTGTCGACCGTTACGCGAAACAGCTTGCCGTTGTAGATCGTCGCCGCGCCGCGGTGGAACGCCGCGCGTGTCACACCCTCTTCCAGCCGTACGGGCGTGCGCCAGATCTGGCGGCCGGTTTCCACGTCGATGGCAAAGCTCCACTTGCCGTTGATCACGTACAGGACGCCGTTATAGACCGTGGGGGCCGCCAGTTCCCCCTGGTCGTTCATGACGCTCGTGTTCCAGATGGGCACCAGCCGCTTTACATTCGATTTGTCGATTTGCTTCAGCGGGCTGTAGCTCTTGCGGTCGTAGCCCATGCTTTGGGTGGTGACGTTATCGGTGTTCTTGCCGTCGTTGACGAGTTCTTCGGTGGTTTGTGCGAGTCCCAGCACCGCGCAAAAAGCAAGTAGTCCTGAACAAAGCCGAATCGGTCTCATCATGCCCTCCGTCAATCCTGGCGAGAATCAACTATAACGCAGGCCAGGCGCGGGCGCACCGGGATCGACGGTATGGGGGCGCGCTGTTTCTAAGTGCAATTCCTTATAGAGAATACTGGTGGACTCGAGTTCCGGCGATAGGGCCTTGCGCGCGTAGCGAGGAATGACGCCGGCCAGCTGGTAGCCCAGCGACAGGTACAAGGGCTCGGCGTGCCCCCCGGTCACCGTGTCGAGCGTGAGCAAGGTGCGTCCGGCCGAACGCGCCGACGCCTCCGCCGCGGTCATCAAAGCCCGCGCGATGCCGCGCCGCCGCGCATCCGGATGCACGATGAGTTTCAGCACGTCCGCGCGATGCTGCTGGTTGGGAGGCGTCGCCAGGTCCAGTTGCACCGTGCCCAGAATTCTCCCGCCCTCGCGCGCCACCAGCAGCCGCCGGGTACCCGCTGCGACTCCCGGCAGCACCCGTTCCCGCCAAAAGGCGCGCGCGTCGTCCAACGAGAATGGCAGGACGAAACTGATACTCGCGCCGGCGTGCACAGCGGCGTGCAGCACCTCCGCGAGCATGTCGAGATCGTTTTGCAGGAAGTGGTTCGAACCAGAAGCCGCCCACTCTTCAATCGCCATTGCACTCATGTTGCCCGTTTTCGTCATGGATGCACCATCGCCGCGATGTAACGCGCCCGCCGCTTTCCTTTGCACTCGAACAGGGAGGGCCCATTTAGGACGTAGCGAAGGCAGTCGCCCGCAGACAAGCGAAAGGCGCGGCCTTCGATCGTCAACTGGAGCGATCCTTCCAGCAGCCACAAGTGATGCTCCAAGCCCGGGACCGGCGAGGCCCGAAACGATACCGTGGCTCCAGCGGGCAACCGCACTTCCACCAACTCGCCGCGGAGGCCTGCAGCTGGCGGGGACACGGCGCGCCGGCGGTAGCGCGTTTCCGGATCCACCCATACCGTTTGCACCGCCGGACGAATGAGGCTGGGCGGGTGCATCTCGGCCTCCGCAATCAGGCGCGACAGCGTCCAACTGTACGCCGAGCACAACCTTCCCAGTATGGCCGCGCTGGGGCTCAGTTCGCCGCGCTCGATCCGCGATAGCGTAGCTCTGCTGATATCGGTCCGCTCCGCCAACTTGTCCAGAGACCATCCACGTTCCGCGCGCAACGCTGCCAGCCGTTGCGCGATCCTCTGTTCGACGAATGTATCGGTAGCGTGTTCTTCGGTGACTGTCACGTCATCTCCAGATTGAGATGATATCTCAAAACAGAGAATCCGGGCCGCGGGCCGGGGATGGACGAGCAGATCCGGCGTACGCGGGGCAAGCTGGGTCTTCGAGTCCGGCGGAGGAACTGATGCGGCGGCTCCTCGCCGCCATTTGAAGATGGTCGCTTAGCCCAGCGGAACCGCTTCCCGCTTTTCCGAGCGCGCGCCCAAATAGCGGCCGATGCCGGTGTAGTCGAATCCCGCGGCTATGGCCGTCTCCGGCTGGAAGATATTGCGGCCGTCTACCAGGATCGGCTTGGCCATGGAACGCGCCAGCTCTTCGAGCGGAAGACGCCGGAACTCGTTCCATTCCGTCACCAGCACCAGCGCGTCCGACTCCTCGGCCGTTTCGCGCGGCGATTCGCAATAGCGAATCTTCAAGTCGGGATACTGTTCCCGGCAGGCTTTCATGGCGATGGGATCATAAGCCTTCACCCGCGCGCCCATCTGCAACAGCCGCTCGGCAATATGCAGCGCCGGGGCATCGCGCAAATCGTCGGTATCCGGCTTGAAGGCCAGGCCCAGCATTCCGATGGTCCGGCCTTTCAGGATGTACAGTTTTTCCTGCAGCTTTTGAATTACCATCATCCGCTGGGCTGTGTTGACATCGAGCGTGGCCTGCAGCAACCGGCTGTGGTAACCGTATTCGCCGGCGGTTTGGAGCAGCGCCTGAATGTCTTTTGCGAAGCAGCTTCCGCCCCAGCCCACGCCGGCGTTGAGGAACTTCGCGCCGATGCGCGAATCGAGCCCGATCCCCAGCATCACCTCGGTCGCCTCCGCGCCCACGCGCTCGCAGATATTCGCCATCTCGTTGGCAAACCCGATCTTCATCGCCAGAAACGCATTCGAGGCGTACTTAATCATCTCGGCGCTGGTGAGTGTGGTGCTCACAAACGGAGCCTTCGTCATCCCGTTGGGCCGCGGCACGTCGTTCGGCGGAATGAAGGATTGCTCGATGAGCGGGCTGTAGAGCTCCCGCATCACGCTCAGTGTTTGCTTGTCGGATGTACCCACCACGATGCGGTCCGGGTAGAGCGAATCGGAAACCGCGCAACCCTCGCGCAGGAACTCGGGATTGCTGGCCACGCCGAAGGAGATTTTGTGGCGTCCGTTGGGGCTCATCTCGGCGATGCCCTCGCGCACTAGCGTCTCTACCAGGTTCCCGCTGCCTACTGGAACCGTCGACTTATTGACGATCACCCGAAAACGGGAATCATCCATGGCCGCGCCGATCCCGCGCGCCGCAGCTTCCAGGTACGTAAGATTGGCCGCCCCGTTGGGCAGCGGCGGCGTTCCCACCGCTATGAAAATCACGTCGCTCGCACGGGCCGCATCGGAAAGTTCGGTGGTGAATTCAATCCCACCTCGCCGCACGGCCAGCGCGATCAGCTCGTCCAGGTAGGGCTCGTAGATAGGAGCTTGACCCAGCTTCCACTTTGCGATCTTGTTCTGATCGGTGTCGACACAGGTGACGTGGTGTCCCAGGTAGGCGAGGCAGGCTCCCGTGACACTACCCACGTAACCGGTTCCAATTACTGTTACTTGCATGAGTTTTGAAGCCAGCTAACGGCGAGTTCAGTATAGCATCTGTAACCAATTCGCCCGCGGGGATTGACTACAATTAGTACTAAGGGAACTGTTAACGGCGCCGCTTTATGCAGACCATCCTTGTAATCGATGACGACGAAAATCTGCGCGACACCATCGGCGTCATGCTTGAACAGGAGGGGTTCCGCGCCGTGCTTGCCGCCGATGGCCGCTCCGGCTTCGAAAAAGCCGTTACCCTCAAGCCAGATTTGATCCTGGTGGACCTGCGCCTGCCCGGCATGACCGGCATTGAGATTTGTAAACAGGTGCGCGCCACCCAGGCCGGCACGCCGATCATCGTTCTCAGCGCCGTGGGTGAGGAAATCGACAAGGTGCTGCTGCTCGAAATTGGCGCCGACGACTACGTGGTGAAGCCGTTCGGCACGCGGGAGTTGATGGCCCGCATCCGCGCCGTGTTGCGCCGTTCAGCGCCGGATGAACGCAAAGTTGCGCACGTTGCCGAAGCCGAAATCGACTTCGCGCGCCGCATCGTTTCGCGCAAGGGCGAGGAACTGAAGTTTACTCCCGCCGAATACAACCTGCTTTGTTTCTTTCTGCATAATCCCGACCGGCCTTTGACCCGCGATATGATCTTGAACTCGGTCTGGGGATATGAATTCTTTCCCAACACCCGTACCGTGGATGCCCACGTAGTGAAGTTGCGCCAGAAGCTCGAGCCGGACCCGAACTCGCCGCGTTATTTTCTAACGGTACACGGCGTGGGATATCGCTTTGTTCCGTAGCGCAGACCTCCAGGTCACCGCAGCGCCACGCGAATTTTACAGCTTTTACCCAAAAGGGAGCGGCTTGCCGAACCACGAATGGGCGAAAATGTCAGCATGACCCCTGGGGCGCACTGTGAAGAACCGCGCGCCGTTCTGATCGTCGAGGATTCCGAAAACAGCGCCGCCACCATCGAACTGGCGCTTTCCTGCATGCCGGGGGTTTCTGTATTAATGGCAGCTTCCGGAGTGGAAGCGCTGCGGATCATGGATCAACCTGGCTCCGCCGTCCAAGCCATCATCACCGATCTGAACATGCCTCGCATGGATGGCTTTGAATTGATTCGGCGCGTTCGGGAAAACGGCCGCACATCCGCGCTGCCCATTATCGTGGTCAGCGCCGACACCGATCCCGATACTCCGGAACGGATCGCACAAATGAAAGTGGATGCCTTTTTTCCCAAACCTTTTTCCCCGGCCCAGGTCTGTAAGAAACTGGAGCAACTTCTCAATGGAACGACGCCTTAGGCTGCCCCTCGCTGCTGCTGTACTCTTCCCTGCTTTCCTGCACGCGCAAACTTCCCCCGAAATGGCACGCATCCTGGAACGGTTAGACCGCCTGGAGTCGCAAAACCAGGAACTCCTCGAGGAGATCCGAATGCTTCGCGCCGAAGTGGGGTCGGCGCGCGGTGAGCCTGCCGCCGCACCTTTACCCGAAACTGCTGCAGCCGCGGCGTCTGCCGCGCCCGCCACGGTGGAACAGAGACTCGACATTCAGGAACAGCGCACCGCGGAGCAGGCGCAGAGCAAGGTGGAATCCTCGCAGAAGTTCCCCATCCGGGTCACGGGTATGGCCCTGTTCAATGCTTTCGTAAATTCGAATCAAAGCGGAGGCTACGAATATCCCACCGCCGCTTCTCCCACCGGCCCCGCGCACGATGGCGCCACCATCCGGCAAACGATTATCGGGCTGCAATACCAGGGCCCCGAAACCCTGTGGGGCGGTCATGTGCAAGGCTCGGTTTACATGGATTTCTTTTCGGGTACGCCTCCTCTTGGCCAAACCTTCCGTCTGCGGACCGGCTCCATCGAGCTCGACTGGGCTTCCCGCAGCATCATGGTTGGAGTGGAAAAACCAATCTTCAATCCGCGCGAACCAAGCTCGCTGGCGCAGGTGGGCATCTCGCCCCTTACCGGAGCAGGGAACCTGTGGCTCTGGATGCCGCAGGTGCGTCTGGAGCAGGATCTTTCCTTGGGCGCCAGTAGCGGCGTGCATGCGCAGATGGGCGTGGTCCAAACCACTGAAATCGGGCCCTATGCAGGAAGCGACCCGGTCGGCGCGGTGGAACCATGGCGCCCGGGTCTCGAAGGCCGCTTTGAGTTTTTTCACAAAATCGACGACGAGCGGCGGTTCGAACTGGCACCGGGTTTCCACGTCAGTACCACCCACGCCGGCGGCTTCTCGATTCCATCGCAGATCGTGTCGGCCGACTGGCTGTTTCGTCCCGCTCACTTGCTGGAATTCACCGGAGCCTTTTACAGCGGACAGAACGTTGCGCCGCTCGGGACTGGTCTGGTTCCTCAAGGCTTTCTGATTTACCGGGGTCAGGCCCGGGCCATTCACAGTACCGGAGGCTGGGGTCAATTCACCATACACGCCGCTCGCCGCCTGGACGTTCACTTCTTCACCGGGGAGCGCGACGATCGGAGTTCCGAACTCGACATGGGAGCCCTCGGTAAGAACCTGGTTTATGGCGCCAACGTCTACTTCCGGTTCGCGCCGAATGTTCTGCTGGGTTGGGAAGCTTCGCAGACACGAACCGTCTATCTGGGACAGGGGACCCTCATCAACAATCACTATGATCTGGCGCTCGGTTATCTGTTTTAGCCTGCTGCTGCCGGCGGTTCGCGGCGCTACCGTTTCCGGCACCGTGGAGATCACCAATTCGCGGGAAGCGGCGGTGCGCAAGCACAATTACACCGGTGTGATTCTTTGGCTGGGCCCCATAGGGCAGCCCGCCCCTGCTCTGCCGCCGGCCAAGCGGGTACAAATGCTCCAGCGAGACAAGCGCTTCACTCCGCACGTGATCGCCATTACTCAGGGAAGCACCGTCGACTTCCCCAACTTCGACCCCATCTTTCACAACGCATTCTCCAACTTCAGCGGCCAGCCGTTCGACGTGGGATTGTATCCGCCGGGCAAGAACCGCTCCGTAACGTTCCGGACTTCGGGAATCGTCCGCGTATTTTGCAACATTCATCCCACCATGAGCGCTATCATCGCCGTTGTGGATTCGCCATGGTTCGTGGTGACGCCCGCTTCCGGCAAATTCGCAATCGAAGGAGTGCCGCCGGGCGAATACCAGCTCCACATCTTTCATGAGCGCGCCGTGCCGGAAAACCTGCAGGCTTTGGAGCGGCGCATCAGCGTGCCGGCGAATGGCCTCACGCTGCCCCTGATTTCCATTTCCGAGACAGGTTTTATTCCCGCCCCGCATTTGAACAAGTACGGTCAGGACTACCCGCCGGTTACCGAAGGCGACAAGTATCCGGGAGCTCCCAAATGATCGCCTGGTTTTCGCGCCTGTCGCTGTTGTGGAAGATCCTCCTGTCCACTTCCGTGGCGGTCACCGTCTTGTTCGCCATCACCGGAGAAATCGTCCTGCACGACATTACGCGCACGGTCTCGGAGACTGTCAACGAAGAGGTCGGCGCCAATTTCCAGGCCTATAAGGCTTACTGGAACTCGCGCGCCGAGCGCTTAGCCGCCGTCAGCCGCCTCTTGAGCACCATGCCGTCGGTGCGCGCCGCATTCCGCACCGGCGATCAGGCCACCATTCAAGACAGCGCCGGGGAGCTGTGGTCGAAAATCTCCGATGCCACCGCGATCTTCCTGGTGACGGATCCGGGCGGTAACGTGATCGCGTCGCTGGGCGGAGTTACGCCGCTCTCACGTAAACGGATGGACGTGGTGCGCCTCGCGGCCGCGCGCTTTCCCCAACAGGCCTCCGGCTTCTTTCTGCAGGATGGCGACCTGTACGACATCTCGGTAACCCCCGTATATGTCGACGCCACCCAGGGGCAGGCTCTGTTGAACGTTCTGGTGGCCGGATATCACGTGGACGCTCTCGAAGCCCAGCGGCTCAAAGAAGCCACCGGCGGCAGCGAATTCCTGTTCGTGACGCCCGCAGGCGTGATCGCCTCTACCTTGAATGAACGAGCCACCAACGCTGTGGTGGGTAACCTCGCGCACGCGCGGCCCACGGACCGCGTCAGTGACGGCGTGACCGAGTATGCCCGCGTGGAAACGCCGTTGCCGGACATGATGGGGACGCAGTTGGGACAGCTGGTCATTCTGCGCTCCTTCGATGCCGCGTACCGGCGCATCTCCATGCTCTACACCAACATCGTTTTGCTCTGGCTGGTGGCGGTATGCATCGGCTTCGGTCTCACGTACCTGTTGGCGCGCCGGATTGTCGAGCCCGTGAAGCAACTGGATCGAGCGGCGGCCGAGGTGGCCCGCCAGAACTACGCCATCGAAGTCGAGGTTACGAGCAACGACGAGCTCGGCCGCCTGGGCCGGACCTTCAACAATATGTGCCTGTCCATCCGGCAGGCCCGCGAGGACCTCATCCAGCAGGAGCGCATCACCACCATCGGCCGCCTCTCGGCTTCCATCGTGCACGACCTGCGCAACCCCTTGGCTGCCATTTACGGCGGCGCCGAGATGCTGGTGGACCGCGAGTTGCCGGCCGGGCACGTGAAGCGCCTGGCGGCCAACATTTACCAGGCTTCGCGCCGCATCCAGGAACTGTTGCAGGACCTGCTCCAGGTCTCGCGCGGCAAGAACCGTGCGCCCGAAATGTGCCGGCTGCGCGAAGTGGCATCCGCTGCCTGCGACGCCGTGGTGGCCCAGGCAGAGGCGCAACGCGTAGGATTGCAACTCTCGATTCCGCCGGAAATTGAGCTGCCGCTCGAGCGCAGCCGCATGGAACGCGTGTTCTTGAACCTGGTCTCGAACGCTCTGGAGGCCATGCCGGATGGCGGCGAGGTGCGCATTACCGCCGCGCCGCAAGATGGCGTGGTCCTGATCCAGGTAGAAGACAGCGGCCCCGGAATCGCTCCCGAAATCCGCTCCAACCTGTTTCAACCGTTCGTGAGTGCGCGCAAGCGAAACGGACTCGGACTCGGCCTGGCGCTCTCACGCCAGACGGTGCTCGATCACGGCGGCGAGATGTGGGTCGAGTCGGAAGCCGGCCGGGGCGCCAAATTCTGTTTCCGCCTGCCTGGTGCGACGGTTGCGGCTGCCTCGACCAGCGTCCACGGGTAGCAGGGGACGCCCATCAGCAGACGCAAAACGCCTTGCCAGTGTCCGCTGCTGCGTCCATTCAGCGGAGTTGAATTTTCGGTTGCAGTATCTTGAGGTGCTTGCGCATAGCCTCGCGCTGAACCCAGAGACCCGGATGGCGGCGAAGCAAGCCCCGCTTTTGAAATTTGCTGAGCAGATTCGAGATCCTCCAGCGCGACGCACCAACCATGTTCGACAGGTCGGGGTTCGTAAGAGAAAAGGGGATCTTGACCCAACCGTGCCGCTTGGGAGCTATCCGTAACAGCAGGTATGCAAGTCTTCGTTCGGCAGGTTCCCTAACAAAATCTCGAATGAGTTGTTCGTACTCTTCCAAGCGTAAGGCCAAAGCCTTCATTGTCCGCGTAGCAAAGTGCGCGTCTTCGTGCAGTTGCACTTTCAGCCCAGCCTTCTTAAACAAGGTGACCTTTGCCGGGGAGAGCGCGACCGCGGTCTGGCGTCTAAGCACCGGATGACCCAGCAGGGATTTTTCGCCAAAGACCGACCCTGCGTTTAAGTTGTCGAGAAGAACTTTGTCGACCCCGATGAGGCGAACATGACCCGAACGCAACAGGTACAGGCCCCGCGGTGCTTGGTCTGCGCCAAACAACTCAGTGCCTGATGGAACGTCCAGCTCCTGGATTGTGTCAGGGCCGTCACGGGCGACTCGATCTGAATGACGCATTTTTTGCTTTCTTTTATTAAGAATTATATACCTTAATATCTTAAAGAATGCTGATGCGGCCATTGTGACGCATCTTGCATTGATTTATCCGATAGTCCAGACAAATCTTCACTGAACAACGACGCTTAAATTTTCTCCATTTGTGGTGTCCGGCAATGCTAGACTTGTGGTCGGCGAAGGGAAAGGCGGCGGTAGTGGCGGCCATACTCGTAGTCGACGACGAGCCGCAAGTCAGCGGGTTGTTGAGTGCCATGCTGGTTCGAGCCGGCTACGAAGTTGAAACCGCTAGCAGTCCACGGGCTGCAATCGAAATATGCGGCCCTCCAGCGTGCTTCGATCTGGTGATTGCCGAAGTGAACATGCCGCTCATGGATGGCCACGAACTGGCTCGATGGATCGCCAACCACTGCCCTGGCAGCCGAACTGTTTTGATGTCCGCCTCACCGACGACGTGTGAAGAATGCCCCTTCGCGTCTAGGTGTGCGTTTCTTGCGAAGCCTTTCGATCGCGCGGGGGTTCTGGCGACGGTCTCTTCCGAACTAGCGGCGCTGCCGCGAAAATGTGCCGTGGCACAAATGCTGTCAGCCAACTACTCGATTGCACTGGACCGTTTCTGTGGCCTGCCGGAAGCCTGGTCCTTCCAGCGCCCGGGCGGCGACGCCGCTCGTCAGCAGAAGCAAGATACCTACATTGCTCTACTGACCGCCCGTTCCGAATACCAGGCTCACCTACACCAGCATGGTTGCCCACAGCCTCGGACGGCCTTCGCCTCCTGCCGACGGATTGAGAACCGATTGAGGCGGGAGTTCTTAGAAGCTCGCGCGCTTTTTGATGCAGCTGCCGATTCACTTTCGCGTTTGAATCGGTTGTCGGAGGAGGTGGAGATGGCTTCTGAAGTCAAGCTGGTGCTCGAGCAAGCGAAGGATGTTCATCGCGCCGCGCACGAGGTATACCTGATCGCGCTGCAGCGTTTCAGTGATTTTAGAAAGAGTGAGATCTTCACAGCGGCGAGTGGGCCCGAGTCTTCGTAAGGTTCACACCCCGACCCGCCCTGTTACCCTGAAGTTTGCCCCGCCATCCCCTGTTCAAGCCGTATCTCGCACTGGCCGCCGTGTGCTTTTTCTGGGGCACTACGTACCTCGGGATCCGCATGTCGCTCGAGGCATTTCCGCCGCTGGTACTGGTATCAGCGCGCTTTCTACTCTCCGGCGGCGTTCTCATCGGTTTCGCAGCGGCGCGCGGCCTGTACTTGCCTCGCGGGCGCGAACTCGTATCGAATTGTGTGAGCGGCCTGCTGCTGCTGGCCATCGGCAACAGTTGCCTGGTGTTCGCCGAGGTGCTGATTCCCAGCGGCATCGCCAGCCTGATCACCACCATCTCGCCGTTTTGGCTGGTCGGCGTGGAGGCACTTCTGCCGGGCGGCGCACGCCTCCACCTTCCGACGATCGGCGGCATGACGGTCGGCCTTTTGGGGGCATCGCTGCTGTTCACCAACGATCTGGCTGGCCATACCATCGACCGCACGATGCTCGATGGCTTTCTGGTTCTGCAAATTGGCATGTCTTCCTGGGCGTTCGGATCGATCTTCCAACGCCGGAACACCGGCAAGGCGCACCCGATCGTCGCCGGGGGAGTGCAGCAGCTCGCTGCTGGCTTGGCCGCCTTGCCGCTGGCGATTCTGATTCCCGAGCATCCGATTCATTGGAGCGGCCGTAGCGTTGCCGCCATCCTCTACCTGGTTGGTTTCGGCTCGATCATAGGATACAGCGCCTACGTCTACGCCCTCGAAACCCTGCCGGTGGCGATTCTTTCGGTCTACGCTTATGTCAACGCGGTGGTGGCGGTCGGGCTCGGTTGGCTCTTCTACCGCGAACCATTTGGCCTGCGGCAGGCCGCCGCGATGGTGATTATCTTCCTCGGGGTAGCGGTGGTGAAGCGATTTTCGAAGGTGGAGCACTAACAAACCGCTTCCTTTGGTCGCGGCTCAGTAACGCAGACGCGGTTTTACCGAGCCGCGACTGAAAGGAGCGGTGTTCTCACACCAGCCTCCTAACTCCGTCCCACCAGCTTGGCCGCCAGCGCTCCCCCCGCCATGCTCAGACACGTGATGAAGACGAACAATTGCGCCATCAGCATCGCCAGGTCGGAACGGCTCCTGAGGATTTTGAACATCTCCTGAACGCGCGGATCGGCCATGTTCTTGAACTGCAACTGCACCACGTCCAGCCCGCCGGAAGCATTCACCAGCAGTACCGCGGCGGCGATCACCAGCACCGTGAGGCCGAACATCAGCACGCCCGTGATCCAACCCATGCGCAGGCCGATCAAGAGGTTCAGGCCGGACCCGGTGCGGCGGCGGTAGAAAAAGACGGCGAAGTAACCCGCCGCCAGCCAATTCAAATAGGGTAGAAAACTGAGGAACGTCGCGCCCACCGCTACCATCGCGGCAATGCGCAGGGCGATCGGATTGCGAAAACTGAGCGGCGGCGTTTCCGGCGGCACCGGAAGGAACAGTGGCGGAGCGGCCTCGACGGGCCTCGGTTCGGGCTCAACGGGGCCGACATCCCGTTGCGGCTTGCCGCATTTATGGCAAAACACAGCCTCGGGAGGCAGTTGTGCGCCGCAGCTACAGGTTTCTGGATAACTCACTACAACTTCAGTTTACCGGAAGCGCACCTTCACATCGGGCCGGTTGTCCAAGTGAGTGGTCTCGATAAACCGCACCGTCGCCGGACTCGACGTCATCACCACCGTTTGTGTATGCGCGCCGTCGCTGCTAAACCGTACGCCGCGCAACAGGTTCCCATCGGTCACGCCGGATGCCGCAAAAATCAAGTGGCGTCCCGGTGCGAGTTCATTGGTCGTGTAGATCTTGCAGACATCGCGAATGCCCATCGACTGCATGCGCTCTTTTTGGGCCTCGTCCTTGATCACCAGCCGCGCCAGGATTTCGCCGTTCAAGCAATGCAGGGCAGCGGCAGTTAATACGCCCTCGGGCGCTCCGCCCGATCCCATGACCGCATGCACCCCGGTTCCGGCCACGGCCGCCGCAATCCCCGCGGAGAGATCGCCATCGGAAATCAGGCGGATGCGGGCTCCGGCTTCGCGAATCTCGCTAATCAATTTCTGATGACGCGGACGGTCGAGCACCACGACCACCAGGTCGTCGACGCCGCGCTGCAGCCGCCGGGCGATGGCTTTCAAGTTCTGCTTGACGGGCGCCTCTAGGTCCACCGCGCCTTTGCACGCCGGGCCCACGATGATCTTCTCCATGTAGCAATCGGGCGCGTGCAGCAGTCCGCCGTGCTCGGAAGCGGCCAGTACGGTGATCGCGCCCGCCCCGCCGGTCGAGCACAGGTTGGTGCCCTCCAGCGGATCGACTGCGATATCCACGCTGATCGGTGCGGCACTGTTCGATCCGGCTCCCACTTTCTCCCCGATGTACAGCATGGGCGCGCTGTCGCGCTCGCCTTCGCCGATCACGATGGTTCCATCGATCGGAATGGTATCGAGGCAGCTGCGCATGGCCTCCACGGCAGCCTTGTCCGAGGTGTGGGGATCGCCCATCCCCATGGTGCGCGCCGAGGCGATGGCGGCGTCTTCCACGACTCGAAGGACTTCGAGCGAGAGGTCTAACATGTGGTAGCTTGCTCCTCATGGATCATGACACAGTTTTGGTGCTGGCAAAGCCCACAGAGCCGCAACTGGCCAAACTCGCCGAGCTGCCCTCCGAAACCAGCATCGCCGTCGGAACCACCCCGGAGGCGTTCCAACAAACTGCCGACGACGCCACCGTAATCTTCAGCTGGGGGTTCTCTCGCGACCTGCTGCGAAGAGTGCTGGGTATGTCGCCGCGGGTGCGCTGGATTCACACGCGCAGCGCCGGCCTCGACACGTTGCTCAGTCCCGAATTGATTGAGAGTCCCGCGGTGCTCACCAATGGGAGCGGCGTGTTCAGCCAGTCTTTGGGCGAATGGGTGGTGGCCGCCATGCTGTACTTTGCCAAAGACCTCGGGCGCCTCGTCCGTAGCCGGATGGCCGGCAAGTGGGACCCGTTCGATGTGGTCGAGATCTCCGGCAAGACGGTAGGAATCATCGGCTACGGCGATATCGGACGCGCCGTAGCGAATCGCGCGCGTGCTCTCGGAATGCGCGTTTTGGGCGTCACCCGGCGCGGCCCGCTGCTCTACCACATGGATCCCGTCGTGACCCAGATTTTCAGTCCCCAGGACCGCATCCGCATGATCGAGCAATGCGACTACGTGGTGGTGACGGCTCCGCTGACCGGCGAGACCCGCGGCATGATCGGCGAAGCGGAATTTGCCGCCATGAAACCCGGCGCCGTCATCATCAACGTGGGACGCGGTCCCGTCATTGACGAAGCGGCCATGGTCCGCGCGCTCACTGAGAAGCGCATTAAGGGCGCGGCGCTCGATGTATTCGATCACGAGCCGCTGCCTGAGGGCCACCCCTTGTATCGGCTCGATAATGTCCTGCTCTCACCCCACTGCGCCGACCACACGCCCGATTGGCTGGAAGCCGCCATGCGTTTCTTCCTCGACAATTTCGAACGCTACCGGAAGGGCGAGCCTTTGCTGAACGTGGTGGACAAGCAACTGGGGTATTGACCCGCGCGAATTTGGTGGCGCAGGCCATCGTTTTTCAGTGGCCTGCGAAGCCTGACCGACGGCAAAAGGCGACCGTCTGTCCTACGCTACTGCCCCACATACCGCGCGTACAAACTCCGCGCGACTCCCGGATCTGCCGTGCCTTTGATGATCGCGCGCCCATCGGAAAAGATCGTCATTTCGTAAGGCGCTGTCCGGAACCGCAGCGCGAATTCGTTCGCCCGCACGTCTCCCAGCGCTCCGAGCCGGCGGCCCAACTCCTCCAGGTCGATGGCCTGAGCCCGCTCGTGAATCTGCACCGCGTTTCTGCCGCACAGCGTGACGGGATCGCGCCGCGTCTCATCCAGGTATGGGAACTCGCCGCGCGCGCAGGTGGGACATTCAGTATCGCGCGGCGGCGCCTCGGTCTGGCGTGTTCCACCTTCCCAGAGATCTACTCGCGTGATCCGCGGCAAAACCAAATCGGCATGTCCCGACAGAATCTTCAACGCGTCGGCCACCTGGTAGGACGCCACCAGCGATGCGATCACATTGAGCACGCCCGCGGTTTCGCAGGTGGGTTGCGCCCCTTGGGGGGGCTCGGGATAGACGCATCGCAAGCAAGCCGTCGTTCCGGGGATTACCGGCATCGCCAGACCGTAACTCCCCACCGCCGCGCCGTAGATCCAGGGAACCTTGCGGCTGACCGCGTAATCGTTGATCAGGTAGCGCGTTGCGAAGTTGTCGGTGCCATCGAGGATCACGTCCACGCCGCACAACAACTCGGCGGCATTCGAAGCCGTGAGGTCGGCTACCATTCCACGCGCGCATACCGCAGAATTGATGCCGCGAATCCGCCGTTCCGCCGCCGCTGCTTTGGGAAGCGCCTCGAGGGCGTCCGATTCCTCGAACAGCCACTGCCGTTGCAGGTTGCTGGTTTCGACGTAATCGCGGTCGATGATGGTGAGGCGTCCCACTCCTGCGCGCGCCAGCGCCGCGGCCTGGAAGCTGCCCAGCGCGCCGCAGCCCACGATCGCCGCGTGGGCCCGAATTAATTGCTCCTGCCCTCGCTCGCCGATGCCCGCGAACAGGATTTGCCGGGAGTAGCGCTCGCGATCCGCCGCGTCCATTCAGTCCGATGGTAACCTGCGCGGCTGGGGCGTGGGCGAGACCGTCACTGGCCGCGAGCCCTGTGTTACGTTGTGACGAGGTGCCCGCATGCTGACCGCCGCGCCATCCAAGGAACTCCCCGCCAATGCCTACACGCCGCTGGCGCAGGGGGAAGTGTATCAGCCGCCGGTGCCCGCTTCCGCCCGCGTCCCCGAGCTGACGGGTCGCTCCGTGGGTTGGGGAATGCTGATGTGCGTGATCTTCACCATCGCCTCGGCCTATTCCGGTTTAAAGGTGGGACAGGTGATGGAGGCGGCCATTCCCATCTCCATCCTCGCCATCGGCCTCGCCCGCGTGTATCCGCGCCGTTCGTCCGTGCTCGAAAACGTGATCATCACGGGGATTGGCGGCCTCGCCGGTTCCGTGGTGGCGGGAGCAATCTTTACGCTGCCGGCGTTATACATTCTCAAGCTCGATCCGCATCCCGTGCAAACCATCTTCATTTGCCTGGCGGGCGGCTGTCTGGGCGTCTTCTTTCTGATTCCGCTGCGCCGCTATTTCGTGCGCGAGATGCACGGCCGCTTACCCTATCCGGAAGCCACCGCCATCACGGAAGTCCTGGTGACCGGTGAAAAAGGCGGCTCGCAGGCGAAATTGCTGCTCCAGGCTACCGCCATCGCGGGCGTCTACGATTTCTTCGTCACCACGTTTCACGTCTGGAAAGAGTACGTCGATTTTCAGTTCGTGCCGGCGGTGCGCGCGCTGTCCGATCGCGGCCGGGTGGTCTTCAGCTTCGATGCCATCAGCTTCATCCTCGGCCTCGGGTATGTGATGGGCCTGCGCAGTTCGCTGATTCTGTGCGCCGGCGGCGTGCTGTCTAACTTTGTGCTGGTTCCGCTTTTCTGGATGGTCGGCAGCCATGTGGCCGGCTCTGTGTATCCCGGCGCCACGCCGATTGCGCAAATGGCCGCGGGCGCGATCTCTCGCAATTATGTGCGTTTCGTGGGTGTCGGCGCCATCGCTACCGCGGGCATCTTCGGCATCCTCAAATCCATGCGTATCGTTGCCGCTTCCTTTGGTGTGGCCCTGCACGCATTCCGGCGCGGAGAAGCAGTCTCGGACGAGCGCACCGATCGCGATATTCCGCTCATGGCCATGCTGCTGGGCGTGATCGTAAGCGCGGTGGGCGTCGGCGTGTTTTTGGGGAACCTGGCCAGCGCGCCCGTAATCATCGCCACCGGCCTGATTTTGACTTTGGTGTTTTCGTTCTTTTTTACTTCGGTGGCCGCCAACGCCATCGCCACGGTCGCGCGCAATCCGGTGTCCGGAATGACCATGCTCACCATCATCATTTCCTCGGTGGTGCTGTTGAGCTTCGGGCTTTCGGGCACCACCGGGATGTTCTTCGTCATGGCCATCGCCGGCATGGTGTGCACCGCACTTTCGGTTTCCGGCCAGGCGGTCACCGATTTCAAAACCGGCTACTGGCTCGGCTCCACTCCAGCGGCGCAAGAGAAGGTCAAGTTTCTGGGCGTGATCGCCGCGTCGCTTGCCGCCGGGCTGACCATTGTGATGCTGGCGCACACGTTTCAGTTTGGCGAAGCCGCGCCGGGGGATGCGCGCGTGGTGCTGGCATCGCCACAGGCCTCGATCATGAAGGCCCTGGTGGAAGGCTTCATGAGCCGCCAGCCCGTGGCCTATGCGCTGTTCGGAGCCGGCGCGGCGATTGCCGTGATCATGGAGATGCTGGGCGTGCCGGCCTTAATCTTCGCCTTGGGGATGTACCTGCCGCTCGAGCTCAACAGCCCGGCGTTGGTGGGCGGATTTCTGGCGCACTTCTTGGGAAAGCGGTCCGAGAAGTTGGCTGGCGAACAGGGCGCCTCGGTGCGCGAGCGTGGCGTGGTCATCGCTTCGGGGCTGATGGCCGGCGGCGCGCTCGGTGGCGTGATCGGCGCTGCCTGCCGCCTCTTCCCTGGCTTCACCGAAGACTGGATCAAAACGCCCTTCTACGACCATGAGATGATTTCTCAACTGGTCTCGGCGGGGTTATTCGTCGGCCTCTGCGCGTATCTCTGGCGAGGATCGACCCATCATAGAGAGGAAGCACAGCGATGAGCGGCCGTTACGAGGCGTTGCTGGGAAATGCCATTTTGGGAATCGACACTCTGTGGGGTGGCGATGTCATGTGCCCTTCCGGCACCGGCCGGTTTATCGCCGATTCCTGGTTCTCCGACGAGCCGCTGCCGCCCGCATACACGGACGGCACAGCCGCACGCGTTCGCGAAACCGGCGGCGTCGCCGCCCAAACGCTGGACCGCGAGGCCATCCGGAAATATCTCGCAGCGATCGATATTCCCGGCGCGATCCAGGGAGTGAAAGCCTGCGCGGCCGGATTCAGCGGCGCGCGCGGACCGTATGTCGCCGGACTGGCGCTGTGCTTTGAAACCATGTGGGACCTCGCCATGGAGATCCTGGGCCAGGGTCCGCAAGTTCCCTACGCGCGCTGTGTGGCCGCCTCCACCGGCATCGCGCCGCAGCCTTCCGACCCCGTGCGCAAACGCGAGCGCGTGGCGGAGCTGCTCGGCAAGCCGGCCGGCCGCGAGAAGTTGCTAGCCGCGGTGGATGAATGGAGACAAGCCCATCGCATTCCGATGGCGTCCATCCGCACCCTCGGTGCTGCGGTGATTGCCTATTTCGACGAACTGAGCGCGCGCCACGTGGTGCCGCACTTGCCGCCGGAACTGCGCGATATCCCGCGCGCCAACATTCAGTTTCTGCCGATTCGCGAGGCCTGGTTTTCCGGCTCGATGAACTACCTGGGCCGCGCGCGCCGCGCCGATGGCTCTCCGGAATACGAAGCCACCTACGAGATCAACGCTTCGCTCCAAATCTCCGTGCCCGAATTCCTGCAACTGGTCAGTCATGAGGTGGTGCCCGGCCACGTAACTACCTTCGCCTATCTGCAAAACCTGTATTGGCGCAAGCAGGCCGAATTCGAAGCCTCTGTTCTTACCATGAATACACGCGCCGCCGCGCTGTTCGAAGGTATTGCCAACAACGCGATCCTGATGGCTCACGGAGTAACGGAAGTGGACCAGCTGCCCGACCAGGATCTGCAGATCGGCGTCCTGCTGGCGCTGCTTCAGGATGACGCGAAGAATCAGGCGTCGTACCTGACTTGGCAGGAAGGTGCTGCGCAGCCGGATGTGGCACGCACGCTGCGCAATGAGTTTCTGGTTTCACCCGAACGCGCCGACAAACTCTCGGGCGCTTGGGGCCGGCACCCGCTGCTCGGCCGCATGTATCTGCCCGCCTACCGCGCCGGAACGGAGAAGGTGGCGCAACTGCGGCGGTCCTATCCGGACAGCCAAACCATCCCGGCTCTTTACGGCTGCCGGGGAGTGGTCGACCTCACCACGGTCGAAGGTGCCATTGCGCACTCGTAAGCTGTCCCGGCGATTTCGAAAGCGCCGGCCGTCCGTTACCAGTTAATCAGGTACGTGCAGGCATCGCCCTGTTTCGCGCGGCATGGCTTCGCGTCATCGTGTTGCACGCGCACGATGGAGCCCGCCGGCTTGAATTTATTCGCCACGGCCTCGATCAGCCCGCGGTCAAAGTCGCACGGATAGGGATTCTTGCAAGTCATGACGCCGCCTTTCGGGCCCGTTTTGGCGAACGAGAGGTGTCCGATCTCGCCACCCCGGTGGTTCATGTGGTAGGCGCCATCGAGCGATTCCAGCGCCTTCTCAATGGAATCGATTCCCGGCGGGAACTTGGCATTGGCGGGAATGCTCGCGCCAATCTGTTTTAGCGTGCTGCGGCCGATGCTCTGCGCGATCTCGCGAAATGCGTTTAACCACGATTGCTGGGGGTACCACCCATTGGGATCGGGGTTCGGAATCCCATTCCGCTGCAGAATCTGGGCAGCCGTGTCTTTGAATGCTCCCATCCCACTGATCACTGCGAGAACGGTTTGACCGTTCACCATAACTTGCGGCGAAAATGCCTGGAACTGTGCCATGCGCGTCTAAACTCCTTGGTCGATTTGCGGCGGCGGCAACCTGCCGGAGCCGCTCATGTACCTTATCGTCAAACGCGACGCGACCTTTAGTCCGCATTCCCGCTGGCCCACGCAAACAGTCCAGTACCACCACCGGCCCAACTATTTGGACATGTGTGGCGCGTCTTTCTCGTTTTCCTGGCAGACGTATTCCAGAATATCGGTGTCGGGTAGCAGGTCGTCGGTGTATTGGATGCGGAACGGACGCGTGTAGATCTTGGGGTCTTCAATCGTGACCTCAACGTCCATGTGGCCGAAATCGCGCCGATGGTAGCGCGCCGTTTCGTGCAGATCCTCGCTATGCGGGTGGCCCATGGCATCGAGGCTTGTTTTGTCGTTGAACCCGACCGTATCGATGACCAGGGTGTCACCTTCCCATTTGCCGGTCGAGTAACCCTGCCATAACGGTTCCCGGTCGGCCGGAGGCTTGCGCCCGTCGAGGTAAACTTGCCGAACGCCATTCATCCCCTCGAACACAATCGCGAGGTAGCCCGGCGTTTGGATCCACCTGGACGGAACGGGGAGCAGATACACGAACGGAATTCCCTGAGGCAGGCACGAATTCACCGGCCTACCTGGCTCGCGGAGGGCCGCTTTGGCTTCCGGCCGGATCGGCTCCTCTTCCGGCTTGAAATCGGCCAGGATGTTGAGCGCGTACTTGGAGAAATCCATCAAGTCGTCGCCTGGGACGAATAGATCGTTCATGTTGCCGACGAGCGGCTTCAATTCGTCCCACGGTGACGGCTTAACCTGCCAGATGCCGGAAAGATCCGGTTTGCCGTCGGGGGTGCGCGGCGCGCGCGCTGTCAGATCAGGCTTGCCATCGCGTGTCCGCGGAACGCGCGGATTGCGGTAGTGAATCCACTGCGCGTTGCACGTGGCCACAGTTCCCGCAATTAAGAGCGCGATCGTTACCGGTCGCATATTACAAAGTGATTCATCCGAGCTTCCCGTTATCAAAGTCTCTGCCAGTATAGCAACGGTGTTACGGATCACCGCTCCGCTCCCATGGCCCTCCGCAGCGACTCCACCCGGCCTTCCGCACTCGCGAACAGGTCTTCCGGAAATCGCCGGAGCCGCAACATGCCGGCGTAGATGGCCGCGGCGTCGTCCAGGTTCAACCCCAATCCCGCCAGATACTGCATGCGCAGGTTCCGGTCGCGATTGATCGGCGCGTTCCTCAGCCACTCCGCCAGGTCCGGCCTCCGGCTCGCATAAGTCGCAAACAGATCCACCGGTGAGTTCATGCCGATCTCGGCGAGCGATTGCGCGATCCGGCTGTCCCCGCCGCGATACCCCACTCGCTGCTCCATCTCATCGAGATCGATGCGCAGCGGTTCCACCTGGCCCATCAGCACCATGTCATGCCCTTGGCCGTTGTATGGGTTCCCCCAAATCGTGCCGTTCGGAAAAACTGCGAAGAATGTCGCGACCGAGCTCTTCACCGCCTCCAGGTCCGTCTCGAACAACTGGATGTACATCGTGACCACGCCGCCGGGGTTCAGATGCTGCTTCATGGCCTCGAGGAACTCCTCGGTGTACAGGTTGGCCGCGCCCTTCACCCAGGGGTCCAGCGGATCGATGGTAATGCCGTCGAACCGTTCTGAGGACGCCATCAGGTAATGCCGTCCGTCGTCGATGCGTACCCGGACCTTCGGATTGTCGAGGACATCAAAGTTGGGTTCGCGGAAATATCGGGCAGCCACTTCGGGCACCAGCCGCTCGATCTCCACAATCGTCTCGCGTTCCACCCGTGGATCGATGGACACCGCGCCTGCCGTGATCCCCGCGCCGCAGCCGATTACCAGCACCGAACTCGGATGCGCGTTCGGCAGAGTGGTCAGGTGCCCGAGCATGCGCTGGAGCCGCATATCGCGCGGCACGTTGGAAGCCTGAATCTTGCCGGCCACGTGAAAGGTCACCGCGCCGTTCGCGAAGCTCGCTACCGCCACCGCGGAATTCAGGCCTTCGCGCGCGTAGACGATATCGCTCTTGCCAACCCAGGTCGCCGCGTAACGGCCGTACGCGATGAGCGGCTTCGCCACCGGCGGCACACTGTAGATCAGAAGACCCGCCGGCACCACGGCCGCCGCAAACTTCCAGGACCGCAGCAGCAGGAGACCCGCCACCATCGACGACGCCACCAGGATCTGCTGCGCGCGTTGCGATCCCACCCACGCGATCAGGAGCAGGCTTGCGCCCAGCGCGCCCACAATTGCCCCGAAGGTGTTAGCGGCATAAACGCCCGCCATCAACTGCGCCGGGTCCTGTTCCTTCGACGCCGCCGCAGCCAGCGCCAGCGGAAAGCTTGCTCCCCAGAGCAGCGTGGCCGGCAGCAGCGCCCAGACCGCGCGTACCACGTCGAGCTGAAAGTTGAACCAGATGTTCGAAGAGATCGCCGGGTTTACCGGCCAATACGGCAGCGAAGCGTCCAGGTTGAAGGCCGTCCAGGCGATCGCCGCCGCAGCCAACAGTTGACACCACCCGAGCGCGATCCCGGGGCGATTGACCCTTTTCGCGAGCGCTGCCCCCATGCCGCTGCCCATCCCAAGCCCGGCCAAAAAGACCGCCAGGATGACGGCAAACGCATAAACCGAGGCGCCGAACAGCAGTCCCAGCAGCCGTGTCCAGATTGCTTCCGCCGCCAACGCGCAAAATCCCGAGAGCGCGATCGCAAAGTAGACCGCAGTCCCGCTCGCCAATGCGGCCGGTTGGTTGCCAAAGAACCGCGACTGTGAAGGAGCGGAACCCGACGCCCCTACACCAGCCATCGCCGCCATCGCGAGATTGATCCCCATCGCCACATACGTGGCCGTCGCCACATCGAACTCGCGCAGCAGATAGAACCCCGCGAGCAGGCAACCCGCCACCGCGCCCGCAATGTTCACGCCGTAGAGGAAGCCCAGCCATGAGACCCCGCGAGCCGCCCTCGCCAAAGCCGGGAGCGTTGCCCCCATCAACACGGTTGGAGGGATCAGGCATGCTGCCGCGGCCATGCCCCGTCCATAGCCACCCACTACCGGCATCCACAGCAACGCCAGGATCCCGCAAGCCCCAATGCCCAGCTCGATCAGCGCATACGCGCGCAAAGGGTGAAATCGCGGCGCAACCACCCGCGGCAGCAGCAGACTGCCGAAACACGTGCCGCCCATGAAAGCGGCAAGAAGTATGGCGAGGGAGACGGCCGTCGAGCCAACTGCCAGTTCCAGCATCTGGAACCAGACGACCTCGTAGATGAGCGCCGCAACTCCACTGCCGAAGGAGAGCAGCAGGATGAGCGCGAGCGGAGCCAGGAGCTTACTTCTTCCCGGCCTGTTCTTCCTTGCGGTTACCCACGAGAATGCCGACCATGCCGTAGTTCCCCTCGTGGCACGCGGAATCGAAGATCATGTGGTGTTGATCGGGCGATCGGCCCATGTCCACCACTAGTGTCCACGGCTTCGTCCACGTCTTGGGGTCATCGAAGGTGATTTGACGATGCAAGGTGTCGCCTTCGCGCGTGAAGCGCTCGATCATCTTGTACGTGTCGGGGTTCGATCCGCGAAAGCCCTGCGAAAAATTGGTGGTCTCCACCACCAGCGTGTTGCCTTCCCAGTGGCCGCGCGAATCTCCCAGGTAGAACTTCAGTTTCGAAGTGGGATGCGGCGTGCCGTCCATGTGGATCACCCGGTTGCCGCCGCCGGCATGATCGTCCTCCATGTAGATCGCCATCGATTTGGGCGACTGCACCACCTGCATCACCGTGCCTTGCGCAAACAGCGTATTCAGCGGAAGGAACGGCATCGGCACACCCAGGCAGCGCGGCGATTGCGGAATCGTCTCCGGATTGTCGTTCACGCCCGCCCCAACGCCTAAGCCGAAGGGGGCTTGGGCGCCACCGCGGCCAAACGGACCGGGGCCGGCTCCCGCCACCAGCGGCGGAATCTTTCCATCCGGCGGATCGGTAATCATCGACGTCCGCTTGCCGGTCTTCAAGACCGAGTTGAACACCGCGTTATACGCGCCGCTCACGTCCTGCGCGGTTTTGGCAGCCGCGCGCGCGTTCCGTCCCGGGTTGATGCCCTTCTTTGCATCGGCGTCGGCTACTTCCTGATCGGTCAGGAATTCCTTGCCTGCATTCGCCGCGGAGCGTTCGAGCGGCACGTCATACATCACAAACCAGGTGCCCTGCAGATCCGGATCGCCCCAGGGCGTGCGCGGCGTCGTTCCGGCCTTCGCCGCTCCCGTCGTTTTGGCGGGGGTCTTAGCCGCGGAAGCCGGAGCCTGCTGCGCCGTCAGCGAGACCGCCGCCAGCGACGCCAGGCCAACCACGCCCGCAGCCACACCGAGCCACGCTACATATCGGTCTTGCATGGAAACCTCAGCTATTTCTTCTCTTCTGTATCGACGCCGGGCCGTTGCACCTCGTACGGGGCCCCCGTATTGTTCTGCGAGCCGAGGAATAGTTTCTGCCCGTTCGGCAGCGTGAGATCCCGTCCGTTCGCCCGGTGCGTCCCGTCTTTCGATTGATACCCGTCCACCACAATTTTGTCCCCGACCTTCAGGGTTTCCCGGGTGATCCCGCGCCGCATCAGGATGTTCGGGCTGCCCGCTTCGATGGCCCAGTTCTCTACCGTGCCATCCGGCATTTTCACATCCACATGAACCCAGCTGTGGGGATTGATCAATTCCACCTTCGTGACGGTTGCATCCACGAAATGCACCGGCCGCTTCTCATCGAACTCCGCGGCGAAAGCATGGTGCGCGCGCAGCGGCAGCGCGGACAATAGCAACGTAATGCCGGCAACCGCAACCGCTCCTCGCGATAATTTGGTTTGCATATGGCTGACCTCCCGATTCTCTTTCTACAATCTTCCCCTATTTCGCCGGCGGCGGGTTGCCCGACACATAGCGTTCGTAGACTTCTTCGCCCGGCGGAATCTTGCGCGTGATGTCTACGTTCATGGTCTTGCCTTCCCAATGCTTCACCAGTTGCTGCTTGCGAAGATGCCCGTAGATGGTTTCTTCCACCATCTCCACACACCGGAAATCGGTGAGCTCGGCATTCGGCTCCAGGCGCCGGTAGAGCGGCATGCTGATCTTCCAGGGCCGCGTGAACACTTGCGGGTCCTGGATGGTGGCTTCGTACTGAATCACGTCCTTGCCGGCCGGAGTGTACCGTTCCGTCACATGCAGCGCGTCGCTCGCGAAATCTCCGGACCGGTCGAACCAGATCCCATCGGTGAAGTCCGTTACGTCCACCACCAGCGTGTCGCCTTCCCAGTGGCCCGTCGAATACCCCATCCACAGCACGTTCGGGTAGGGTTCCATCTTCGTCAGGTGGATCGTCCGCTGCGCATTCGCAAACTCGAAGACCATTTGCACCTGGGTGGCGCTCTGAACAATCTGGAACGGATGTGGCATATAGAGGGCGCGCGGGATCCCCGGCTGGAAGCATTTCACTTCCGGGTCGCGATCGATCCAGTGTTCGAGGTTCTCTTTCTTCCTCGCCGCGGCCCAAGGTTTGTATGGGATTTCATCGCCCTCCACAACGCCCAGGCCTCCCGGCATCCAGCCGAGCGTGCCCAATGCGAGCACCGGCGCAGCCAGCACCACCGAGTTGGGGACCACCCCGGGCTGCGATACCAACGGACGCGCCTGATGCGAGAGCAGATCCCAGTTCGCGGTGTTGTTGGCTTCCCAAATCCCGTTGAGGTCGGGTTTACCGGCGATGCGGCCCGGAACCTCTCCCGCCGCCGAGACCGGCGCCGCGCTGCGCGTGAGCAACCAGAACGCCGCCGTCACCGCGGCAACCGCTACGGCAAGGGCGCCCAAGAAACGAACCATAGACCGATTTCCCACTTCGTTTGCTCCGTTCACTTCGCCGCAACAGGTCACCGCTCCCTCTGGTTGCGGCTCAGTTACACAGACACTGTTTTACCGAGCCGCGACTGGAAGGAGCGGTGCTTTTCCCCAGCTGATCGGTAGCCATACTATCACGTCCGTCCGCTTACCGGCGCGCTTTCAGGCCGCACGTTCCCGGCCATCCCTCGCGGCAAGCCAGCGCCAGCAACGCGGACGCATCCCGCTCCCGAATCTCTCCCTTGCTCCCGCGCAGAATCACCGGATAATCCGCCAGCGCCGGCGCCGCCGTATGGAATGCGCCCGAGCCACTCATCAACACGCGGAGGTTCCCGCACGCCGCGCCCAAACCGAGCTCACAGCCACGGCGGAACGGC
>DATJAK010000131.1:0-56899 GCA_035516375.1 Bryobacteraceae bacterium | reverse complement strand
GACGAACACCATGTGCGGCGCGGCATCGAGACGCTGAATTCCGCTGCGCGCCTCGGCTTGGGCGATCACCTGCTCCATCACCTTGCCGATGTGCTCGACATCGAGGCGCGTGCCGTGGAATGCGCTGTTGGCAGTCACCGCGCCCAGGACTTCGCAGATGGGCCGGATGCCCCGCTCCCGGGCGGCTTCGGCCGACTCAACCACCAGCGCCGCCGCTCCCATCCCGATAATCATGCCGTGGCGACGCCGGTCGAACGGAATGGCGGCGTCTTCCAACACGTCGTCTGTAGCCGCCGCCCCCGTAGCCAGAAAACCCGCGCCGAACCATTCGAGGGAGTTGTCGGAGGTTACGTCATCCGCCGAGATCACAATGACGCGACTACATCTCCCGGCGCGAATCCAGTCCTCGGCCAGAGAGACCCCTTGCGCCGTGCTCGCACAGGCAGCATTGATTTGCGTGTTGGGGCCGCGCGCGCCGATGAACTCGGCAAACTGCGAATGCCCCATGGACAATACACGGAACAGGAACCGCCGGTCGAACACATAGGGGTCTCGTTCGATGGCGGCACGCACCTCGGCAATGTTCCGATCGAATTCCTGCCGGAGAGCCGGATGACCGTCGACCTCCGCCGCCCGCGCACGCAGTTTCTCCAATCGCGCCAATTCCTCGCGGCGGCCGCGATCCCGATAGTAATGCGACAGTTCCTCGGTGAACGAATCATAACCGGGGAAGGCGGAAGCAAAGATCACTCCCGTGTCATCGCGCAGCGCATCCGGCAGTCCCCACCGGTCCGGCAGCTGAGTGCCTTTGCTGGTGGTCTTGTAGCGCAAGACCAACGGGATTCCGGCGTCGCGCAGGGCATCGATGCCCGCCGCGATCGCCAGCCGCGTGACGCGGTCGAGTGCCAGGACACGGTCCGCTCCCACACCGAATTCCTTCTCCAGGTCGAAAGCGCCACCGCGCGCCGCCAGCTTGATCACGTCGGCCTGGTTAGTGATGGATTCAAATGTGGGCCCGCCGTTGTCGCTCTTCACCAGTCGTGTGATGTGCTTATCGAGCATGGCCCGCCGGAAGCGGGTGGGGATGACGTCGATGAATTGATCGCCGCGCAGGATGCGTTCCACGTTGCTGTCGTCGAAAATGCGTTCGGTTCCCGGCAGTCCGAGCGCCGCGCCGGTGATCGCTACCGGCACTTCGTGGGGCAGACGATCGTTTTCTGTCGTCTGCCGGGCGGGGTCAGACCGTTCCGGCGGCAGACCACGAAAAGCGATGGTCTGCCCTACGCCCGCCGCGTAGAGCCCGCACAGTGCCTGGTTGAAGGCCGCAGCGTCGCCATTCTTCGGGTGATTGGTAAAAAGCGAGACCACGTCGCCCCGCTCGTCGAGCACATCCTCGGCGAAGCCTTGGAGCGCTTTCTTCGGACCCACTTCGACAAATACGCGCGCGCCCGCGTCGTACAGCGTGTGCAGGCCCTTGACGAACTGCACGGGCGAAGCGATCTGCTTCGTCAGAATATCCAACATCTCAGGCACTGCCGCGGGGCCCGTGGGATAGAACTCGCCGTTCACGTTTGCCACGATCGGCACGCGCGGCGGAGCCAGGCGCAGGCGCTCCAGCACGCGCCGAAGCGGTTGGGCCGCGGGAGCGATAATCGACGTGTGGAAGGCATGGCTTACCGACAAGCCCACCGGGGTGTATCCGGCTTTTTGCAGCAGATCCATAGCCTGCTCTACGGCCTTGCTGGCGCCGCCGATTACCACCTGGCGGTTGCTGTTGAAATTTGCAATCACCACGTAGCCACGGACCGCTTGGAGAATTCGCTCAATTTCGGGAATGGGCGCGGCGACAGCCGCCATCCGGCCGTTGTCTTCCACGGAAACGCGGGTCATCTCCCGGCCGCGGGCGCTGACCGCTTCCAGCGCGTCTTCGAACGGAAGCGCACCCGACGCAACCAGCGCTCCGTATTCGCCCAAGCTGTGCCCCATGGTCATGTCGGGTTTGATGCCATAGGCGGCCAGCAGCCGCGTTAACGCTTCATCGGCCGCCAGTACGGCGGGCTGAGTGATCGCCGTCTGGCGCAGGTCTTCCTCGGCCTTGGCCACGGCTTGGCCATTCGCACCATCGACGAAGATAAACTCGCTGAGTGGTTTGCCCAGGAAGGGTGTCATCACGCGGTCCGCCTCGGCGAACGTTTGCGCCACAATTGGCTCTGCCGCCCGGAGCGCCCGCAGCATGTTGACGTACTGCGAGCCTTGGCCAGTGTAGAGGAACGCTACTTTCGGTGCGGGTCCATGGCCGCGAAAGATGCCTTGCGCGCGCAGAGCTTTCCACGTGCCTGGCTGGTTGGCGGCCAGCGCCTGAAGCGCCTTGGCGCATTTCTGCGCCAGGTCGGCCGCGTCCGCATAGTCGATCGCTACGCGCTCCGGCGCGCGCAAGTCCGATTGACTTGGTAGGGTAGGCGCGGGGGCGCCGCCCGCTGCAGCGGAATTCTGCACAGCTTGTAGACGATTGACCAGTTCGGCTTCCGAGGCTGCGCCGATAACCAGGGCGCCGCGTAACGGGGCTTTGGAAGGCTGCGGTACCGGACCGTTCTCAGTAACCGCCAGGAACCGCTTGCCGTTGCCGGTCAGCCGATGCGGGACGTATTCTTCCAGTACGGCGTGAAAATTCGTGCCACCAAAACCGAACGCGCTCACGCCGGCCCGCCGCACACCGTCCGCTCCGTCGTTCCACGGCCGGAGTTCCGTATTGACGTAAAACGGGCTGTGGGCGAAGTCGATGTCCGGGTTGGGATGCTCGCAATGCAAACTGGGCGGCAGCACTTTCTCGTTGAGAGCGAGAACCGTTTTCAAGAATCCGGCCGCGCCCGCCGCACCCTTAAGATGCCCGATATTCGATTTGACCGAACCGAGAGCCACCGAGCCCGGGCGAAGATGAAAACCGTTGAGTACCTCCGCGGCACTTTGTACTTCGACTACATCGCCCACGCGAGTGGACGTGCCGTGACCTTCTAAATAGGTTGCGGTCCCAGGTGACAGCCCCGCGTTTTGCCAGGCACGCTCGACGGCCAGTTTCTGCCCGATGGGATTGGGTGCGGTGATTCCCTTACCCTTGCCATCGCTCGACCCGCCCATGCCGCGAAGCACGGCATAGATCTTGTCGCCGTTGCTTTCGGCGTCGGCCAGGCGCTTGAGCAGGAAAATGGCCGCGCCTTCCCCCATGACAAATCCGTCGGCTCCCTCGGCGTAAGGGCGTGTGCCGGTGGCGGAAAGCGCGCCGATCTTGCAGAACTTGACGAAGGTCGGAGCGCCCATGTTGCGGTCGATTCCACCGGAAACCGCCAGATCGAATTCGTTCGCTATCAGGCCCTCGGATGCCGAACTGATGGCGGCCATTGCAGAAGCGCACGCAGCATCTGTTATGTAGTTGGGGCCATGGAAATTGAACACATTGGCGATGCGGCCGGCAATGCAGTTGGCCAACTCGCCGGGCATGGTGTCTTCGGTGATTTCGGGAAGGCGCCGGCCGATCCGGCTCTGCAACTCGCGCGTGATGTCCCGGCGCACCTCAGCCGGCAGCGCGGCGAAACTGGCGCTTTCCGCTAATTCCCGGGCATATTCCGGAAAATAGATGCGCAACACCGTGAGGTAGTGTCTTTCGCCCGCCATGGCATTACCGAGGATCACGGCAGTGCGATCTGGATCAAGACGCCGTTCGGGAACGCCGTAGTCCTCAAGCGCTTCGCGCGTGGAGGCGATCGCCCACTTCTGCCCTTCATCCATGGCATCGGCCACGCGCGGCGGAATCGGCAAATGCCACTTAACGGGATCCCAAACGTGCTCGCGCACCCAGCCGCCGATTTTCGAATAGGTTTTGTCAGGCGCGGCGGGATCGGGATCATAATAGGATGCTGCATCCCAACGATCGGGCGCGACGTCGCTGATACTGTAGCGGCCCTGTTTCACGTTGCGCCAGAAAGCCCCAACGTTGGGGGCGTCGGGCAGAACGGCCCCCACGCCCACAATCGCAATCGCTCGATACGCGGTATTTTCCATGATGACGTTCCTATTGGCGAGGACGGCCTCCCCGCTTGCCAAACCGAGACTCTTTACGTGCGGCCGTAGAGCACGTCGCGCGCGGCGTCCATGTCCGCGAGCAGACCAGCCTGCGCGCCATAAATGGCCGGCAGCCCCAGACCAGCCTCGAATGCGGCCACGTCCGCCGGAGGCTCGGCTGCGGTAATCCACAGCAATCCGTCTTGAGCGGTTTTGAGCGCCGCCTCGCGCGCGAAAATGTTGCTGAACGTGGCCAGCGCCGCTGCGCCGAAACGATGGCTCGCCTTGTCTGGAAGCCGCCGCTCGGCGGCCAAGGCGGCCCGGCGCGCGAGACTGCCCGCGCACTCGGCGTAAGCGATCAACTCGCCCAGGCGCAGTAGAATGTGCTGGTGACGCGTCAAACGCCCCAGGCGCGCTCTCTCCATGACTTCCGCCAGCGCATCGAGAGCCAAAGCCGCAATGCCGGCTCCCACGTCCGGGTGGCGCTGGCTGAGCGCCGCCAATTCACGCGCCTGTTGGTGGTAGTGCTGGCCGCGCGACTTCATGTGCAACTGCCAGCGGTCGCGGCTGATCGTCATCTCCATGATTTCTGAAGTACCTTCGTAAATCGTGGTGATCCGGACGTCGCGTTTGATCTTTTCCACCATGTACTCGTGGGTATACCCGTAGCCGCCAAAAGCCTGGATACTGGCGTCCGCAGCCCGATTGCCAGCCTCTGACGCCATGTACTTGGCAATGGCGCCTTCCGTATTCAAACTGCCCTCGCCGGCGTCGATCCGTTCGGCAGTCTCTTCGATATAGGCGCGCGCCGCCTCGAGCCGCGCGGCGTGGGGCACGATCAACTTGTGGGTGTAACCCTGTTTCTGGGAGAGCGGCGACCCGGCTTGGATGCGCTCGGTGGAATACGGGATGGCGCGGTCGAGCGCGGCCCAGCCGGCGCCTAAACCAAACGCCGCCACCATGAGGCGTGTGTAACCGAACACTTCCTGCGCCTGGTTCAAACCCAATCCTTCCACTTTGCCAATCAGCCGGCCGGCATCCACATAGACGTCGTCGAAGGAGAGGGCGGCCGTATTGCTGGTGCGGATTCCATGCTTATCTTCGGGCTTGCCGTGGGTGAATCCGGGAATGCCCTTCTCCACCACAAACCAGCTCGGCCCGCCCGGAGTGCTTGCTAACACCGTGTAGGCATCGGCCACACCGCCGTTGCTGATCCACTGCTTGCTGCCGTTGATCTTGTAGCCAGTGATCCGGCCATCTTCGAGGACCCGTTCCGCCGTGCTGCGCAAAGCTGCCAGGTCGCTGCCCGCTTCCGGTTCCGTGGCCGCGTAGGCAAATAGAAGTCCTTCGTCCGCGATGCGCGACATCCAATACTTCTTTTGCTCCGGCGTGCCGCCGACTTGAATCGGCTCACTGCCCAGAAACGTGGCCAAGACCGCGGTAGCCAATCCCAGATCGATTCGCGCCATCTCTTCGCACACGCGATACACATCGAAGGCGCCGCCGCCCATCCCACCAAACGCCTCGGGGATAAACAGGAGTTGAATGCCCAGCTCGGTGCACATCTCGCGCACGATTTCCAACGGACACTCATCACGAGCATCCAATTCTAAAAGCTTTTCATCGGGGAGACGCTCCTTGGCGAAGTCCCGCAGCGATTTCAAACTCAGTTCCAGGGTGGTCAAATCGAGTCCCGAGACGGTAGCAGTCATGGCAGTACCTCAGGGCAGGACCCTCCTCAAGCGGCCACACCGGTGGCGTTGCGGACTTTTGTCTGCCCTTCTTCTTCGGATTGGAGCCAGCGCAGTGCAGGTCAGGGAGGGTTGGAGCCTTTGAGCTGAGCCGCTACTGCGGAAAAGGAGATTCTTCTTCCCGGGTCCGCAAGCACTGAATCGGAGAAGCGTCCTGCCCTGCTCCGGAGCTCATGCGGACGCGGAACCACCACACACGGTATCCAGTGATCCTAAAATTGCTTTCAGAATTTATCATAATGCATTTTTGCAAAAGATTTAAGATTTTTTTATCTGATTTACACACCGGCAGAGATCGCGTGAGTGGCGCGCGGCCGTCTGGCCGGGAGGAATATCACACGGGTCGAACCATGGGTGGCGGAAGACTTACGGGACACTGTAACCTCTATTGGGGATGCTCTATGAACGTCACGTTTAGAATCGCCTTCACCGCCGCATGGTTGGCCCTGGCGCTGGGTTCCGCGCAGGCGCAGGACGTGCGCTGCGACCGGAGCTGTTTAGAAGGCATGATCTCGACGTACCTGACCGCGCTGGCGGCTCACGATCCAGGGCGTATGCCGGCTGCGCCGGGCGTGAGGTACGCGGAGAATGATCAGGTGTTGCCGCTCGGCGCCGGGGAGTGGCAAATCGCCGGCTCGCCCGGCAAGTACCGCCACATCTTCGCCGATCCGCAATCCGGGCAGGTTGCGGCCATCACTACCATCACGGAACATGGCGTGGGCGCCATCTACGCGTTCCGCTTGAAAGTGGAGGCCGGCCAGATCAGCGAGGTGGAGACGCAGATTTCGCGCGATGCCCTGGGCGCGGCCCGCTACGAAAAGATGGGCCAGCCGGAACCCGTCTGGCTGGAGGCTGTGCCGCCCGCTGAGCGCATTTCGCGCGCCATGCTGATGGCGCAAACCAACAAGTATTACAGCGGCATGGAGCGCAACGATCCCAAGGGCGACTATTCGTTCTTCGACAAAGATTGCAATCGCCTGGAACACGCCAACCAGACCACCAATGTGAAGACCGGCGAAGCCTACGGCCACTCCAATGACACCGCTTTTGCATCGCTCACCTGCGAGGCGCAATTCCAGACCGGCTTCCTCGGCTTCGTCACCAAGATCCGCGAGCGCCGCTACCCCGTGGTGGATGAGGAGCGGCAGGCGGTCTTCGCGATCACCACCTTTGATCACAATGGCACCGTCCGCACCTTGCCTTCGGTGAACGGGAAATCGTCACCCATCCCCGCCTATTTCGACGTGCCGCGCACGCTGCACGCGAGCGAAGCGTTCCGCCTGCGGGGCGACAAGCTCTACCGTATTGAGATGACGCTGACCGAAGTTCCCTATGGCATGCGTTCCGCATTCCACGCCGGCCCTGCGGTGAATCTCAGCGGAGCCGGCACCAACCGGACCACTTCCAACCCTTGCAATCGTGCGTGCCTCGAAAGCCTGGTGGGACAGGTGCTCCAGGCGATGTTGACGCACGATGCTTCGCGCCTGCCGCTGGCCAAAGGCGTGCGCTATTCCGAGAACGGGCAGTTCCTTGCCCTGGACGACGGCCTGTGGGGGACTGCCGGCAAGATCGCGATGCCGGGTGCGGATGATTATGCCGCGTTTTTCGCCGATCCGGCCAGCGCAACGGCCGGGTACTGGGGTCTGACCAATGAACACGGCACGCCAGGCGTGCTCGCGCTGCGAATCAGGGTGGCAGGCGGACAGATCAGCGAGATGGAGGCGATCGATGTGCGGGAAGAGTCGCAGGGTCCGCGCGGCGGTACCATTACGCTCATGCGCCCGCCGCTGCCGCTAGAGTGGAAGGCCGATTCGCTCGGCTCGCTCGATACCGTCTTCCGAGAGCAAAAGGCGGCGCAGACGGCCATTCCGCAAAATGTGCTGAGCGCCTACTTCGATGGCTTGGAGCGGCATTCGACCAAAGAGGTGAAATTCACGCGCGAGTGCACCCGCCGCGACAACGCCGTCCAGGCGAGCCCTGGCTGCGCCGTTCCCAATGGCCTTTACAGCCATACCACCTCTGTCCGTGACCGGCGCATCCTGGTGGCAGACGCTGAGCGCGGAGTCGTATTGGCAGTTGCCATGATCGACAACCCCGGCACCGGCGCAGCCAACTTGCCCGCAACTCAGCTCGTGCCCAGCACCTACATGGTTCCGCAGTTGATTAAGATCAGCGACGGACAAATCTCTCGCGTGGAAAGCATGGTGAAGTGGATGCCCTTCGGATATACCTCCGCATGGGCGGAGCTGAAGAAATGAAGCGCTAAGGACCGCCTATTGCCGGGCGGCGGGCGCGGCCTTCTTGAGCTCCAACGGAAGGCTGTTGCCCAGTTGGGTCCAGGTACCCGTCAACCGCGTTCCATCTTCACTGATGGCGCCGTCATAGCCGCCGCCAACGGCATTTACTTGAAGCGTCAAGTTCTTGCCCTTCTGGGTAATCGCGCTCACGGGTATGCGGGTGCCTTGATCGACGCTGACGAGCACGGCTTCCGATCCATCCTTCCCGTTCGCAATCGTCAGGACCAGCCGCAGACCAGCGCCGGCTGCAAGCGTGCCCTCCCAGGTGCCCACGAATTCCGGGGCAACCGGCGCGCTTGGTTTGAGCACCTCGACTTTCGCTTCTCCAGTCCGCGTCAGCTTCAAGAGGAGCGTTGCCGGTCCCTGCACCAGTTGCCCTTCCAGGATCTTGCCGTCTGCCGAAAGGGTTCCAGTAAATGTCGGATCTCCGGGCGCCCCTTTGACCCGGAACGTTCCTTTTCCATCGCTGAACGAGATCCCCTCGAGCGGCAGGCCCGAGGCATTCTGGGCCGGAATAGAAACCGAGCCGATCCAGCCGTTCGCTGTTTTATCCAAATCAACTTCGACGACAATCGAACCGGCGGGCGTCTCGAGCGCCCCGCTCCAATGGCCTCTCATGTCGCTCTGCGCCCATCCCAAGCGAGCGCCTGCCAACAATGAAACCAGCAGGAGGGCCCGTCTGAATCGAACCGTATTCATATTCGCCTCCTCGGCGCCCGTCCGCAGCACGGATTTATCCAACAATGTTAATGATATCATCGGGCTGCGTGTGGCGCAAGAAATATTAGCGGCAGGTGGAGTGGTTGAGCTGAGTACCCCGTGTAGGCAGATGGTGTGAGCAATGTGTGGGCAAGCGGATCCCTGAAGAAGCGAAGCCGGCTTGGGTCACTTCGCCCATTACGTTAATTAGGTATGTCCTCACTGGTCAGCGAATTCTTTTGCAGTGAGCAACTGGCGGAAACCACGCTGCAACCCGTGCGCCGATGAAGCAATCGCCGCTGCCAGGCATGCCGCCATTTGAAGCCCTATCACCAGGACCAACACCTGTCGACAGCCGCAACATATCTCAATCAAAAAATGAACTTCAATGCAGCTTGCATCAGCCGTGGCGGCGCGGCCTTGATGACCTGACCAAACAATGGACTGTCGATATTACCTTGCACGGAGGCCGGGCCGAAGAACTCCGCGTGATTAAACGTGTTGAAGGACTCCATGCGGAATTGCAGCGTTTTGTGTTCGGTAATCTTGAAATCCTTCAGCAAGGCGAGATCGAAATTCACCATGCCCGGCCCGTGAAACGATCTTCGTGCGGCATTGCCCGGCGAACCAAGAGCGCTCTGGGAAAAGGCGTCCGCGTTGAAATAGGGCAGGCCGTTGCGTGGATTTCCATTCAAGTTCAGAGGTTGGCCGTTATAATCGGCCGTATCCAAGCTATAGTTGTTCACTCCATTGGGTATGCTGCCTTGGAGGGAATTGTCGTCATTGCTCTTGATCGTAACCGGAAAGCCCGTGCTGACGCGCGTGATCCCGGAGATCGACCATCCTTGCGTGAGCAACGGAAGGCGATGAGTCACCCGGTCAGAGGGGAGTTGGACTTCATAGCTGGCGACGAAATTATGCGCCAGGTCCCAGGCAGAAAGAGCACGCGTAGCTTTGAAGTTGAAGGGATTGACGGTATCTCCCAGTGCCGAGGCTTGGTCGATCGACTTACTGTAGGTGTAACCGAGCAGGAACGAGTATCGGGAACCGGAATGCCGCACGGTGATCTGCAGGGAGTTGTAACTGGAATTGCCATAGCTCCCCTCATAATCGTCGTTGCTAAGAGCGGAACCGAATGGCCCGCGAGTGCCGTTGAAGACCTGCCCCGATGCGCTGACGTATTGTGTATCTTCGCCGAACGGGCCGCACGTGGCAGACCCGGGCGCCACTGAGGCTGGCGTGCTGAGAGCCAGACACAGCGCCGGGTTCCCGGGATTGACCGAATACGTCACCAAGAGATGATGCGCTTGCGAGCCCACAAACGCGGCACTGATCAATGTGTTCTGACCGAGTTGCCGCTCGATGGAGAGGAAGTAATTCTCGTTGTACGGGAAGGTGTTGAACGGACTTGGTCCGGTCGCACCGGCAATCGGTTCAAACACCGAGAAATCGTAATTGGAGTCAGGGTTCTTGATACTGGTGTTTAGAGGAGGGAAGTTCAGAGGGAACGGATTTCCGGTGAACGACCCATTCGCGGCGGTCATGAAGGGCGTGGCAAATAGCGGCGGCCCAGGGCTGGTGTAGCTTAAACCGTAGGGCGGCTGGGGAAGATCGAAACCGAGCACCTGCCCCTGGATCACTGAGTAGAACATGCCGTATCCTGCGCGAATACTCATATTCCCGGCCCCGCCGGAAATCTTTCCCAGGAGCCCCGACGAATTGCCGGGCGACCATGCAATGCCAAAACGCGGAGAGAATTTGTTTTGCGATGGCACGAGAGTTCCGGGAATGCCTTTGTCGCTCGGATAAACCAGCCCTAGAGGAGCGGTGGGAAAGACCTGCGATTGCTGGCCCAATGCGAATGTCGGTTCCTGGTGGAATTTCTCAAACCAATATTCCATGTACTCCCAGCGAACGCCGTAGTTAACCGTTAGATTCGGCTTGAGGCGCCAACTGTCCTGAACGAACGCGGAGGGATACTTATGTCGTAAATAGAATGTTTGCGAGTCCGCCTGGTTATAGTTGCTCGCAACTCCGATCAGGAAGTCCGCAAAATCGAGGCCAGTTTCGGTACCGGCGAACAGAAAGGAGCCGTTGTAAGTCGGGTTGGAGTTTACGTTGACCTGCTCCATCGTGCCCTGAAAACCGGCTTTGAAGGTATGGTTTCGCCAGACCTTGGAAAACGTATCGTTGATACCGAAGGTGTTGTTGGCCTGCTGCAAGTTTGTGATGGGCACACCCATCACAAACGAATTGAAGATGACGTTTTCGACGCCTTCAATCTGGGGCGAAAGCGGCACAATACCAGGGGTTCCGACCCCCGTGGCAAACCCCTGCGAAGCGAGGCTCGGGCCGACACCGCCTTGCGGTTGTCCCACTGTGTTGTTGCTGCGCATGAAGCTCAGCCGCAGGTCGTTAACGGCATTCGTACCAAATGTTTTTGTGTGAGCGACAGTAATGAGTTGAGCGCGCCCGAAGTTTAACGCGTTAAACCCCGGAACACTGGCGCCGCCTTGTCCGGTCGGATACGGATTGTTCAACCTGTAATCGTCAAGAAAGTAGTAAGCCGAAAACAAACCCCAGCGTTCGCTGCTTTGGTCCACGCGGAGGCCGGCTTTATCATCGCGGACGGTCTGGGCTTCCGCACCGGTAGAAAAGGTTGAGGAGCCGATATTCGGCAACGGAATGTACTGGAGCAGGTGCTTTGCGGGCTCCGACCATGCCGTTTGGGGAATGATCCCGTTCGGGAAAACGCTCGTATAGGGCTCGCCCGTGACTACTGTATATCCGAGTTTCTGCGAGAGCTGATTGGCCAGGTACGGGCCACTGACCTCTCCTTGCAACGGGCCCGAGTCCGAGAGATTGCCCGCACGGTCCGCCAACGAAGGCACCGCAATCAAGCCGGAATCTATGCCCTGGGAAGTGCGGGTGCCTTGATAGTCACCAAAAAAGAAGAGTTCATTTTTCTTAATGGGTCCGCCGATCGTCCCGCCGAACTGGTTTTGCCGAAAGAATCCCCGCTGGGGTGAAAAGAAATTACGGGCGTCCACATCGGTGTTCCGCAAGAACTCGAATCCGGTACCATGAAGCCCATTGGTTCCGGATTTCGTTACCGCATTTACAATACCGCCGCTGTAGTCGCCGTATTCGGCGTCGAAGTTATTCGTCAGAACTCGGAACTCTGACAAGGAGTCGAGATTGGGCACGATCAGCGTACCGCCGTTCATCAACTCTTTGACATCGGCGCCGTTGACCATGAAGCCATTGGCGTCTTCGCGCTGTCCCGAGATGGACTGATTGCCAGGATTCAGCGTGCCGGAAGGGTTGATCGCCACCGTCGCCCCGGCCATGACCACCGAATCAGGCTGTTGCGTCGACATCGGTACGATACCCGGCTGGAGCGCCAGCAAATCCGTATAGCTTCGACCATTCAAAGCGACGGCGGTCATCGACTGCGACGTGACCACCTCCCCGACCTGGGTGCTTTCCGTTTCGACCGAAACTACGTTGCCGGCGACGGTTATCTCTTCTAACCGTTGCGCAAGATCGAGAGTCGCATCTTCCGTGAGAGCACTGTCAATATCGACCGCAATCCCGGCCTTGTCCTGAGGCTTAAAACCCGACGATTCGAAATGAAGATCATAGCGGCCAACCGGCAGACTCGGAAATGTATAGATGCCCCTGCTGTCGGTCGTAGTTTTGGTTTGAACGCCCTGAGCCGTGTTCTTTGCCGTAACCGTGGCGCCTGCAATCACCGAGCCGGTCGGGTCCTGGAGCGTTCCGGTGATACTCCCAGTTACGGCGCTCCAAGCGACAGCAGCGCCGGCCAGTACAAGAACGCCAGCGCGGGCTGGCCGACCGGAGGTTTTAGCACCCATGAAAAAATTCGCCCTTTCTAAGCACCTTCGTGTCCCAATCAGAGGCAAGCATGAACACTAGCACGGCAATCGAGGAAGAACGGTTCTTGAGATGTCACGAGGCGGTTCGTGACTGCCACGTGCCAAATTTGGCAATTCTGTGTGTTTTCATCGACTTAAACGAAACGAGTCCCCCAGTTTTCCGATTCGACAGCTTGCAGAGGTGGTGAGGAGACTAGGCAGAGCTTATCACGCAAAGTGCAAGTTCTAGGCACGCGGACGGTCAGATCCGGGTAAGTGACCGGTCACTCTTTGACGCGATCCGCTAGTTGCCAGTTCTTTCGGGTAATACTCCGTGATTCCATGCTAGTCTCACTGAGTTCGCCTCGTTCACTCCAAGAAGTGGCGAGTTGAGGGACATTCTGGACGGTGGGATCGATCAACATGAGAATGCGCTGCGCTCTGCTCCTGCTATCGATAGCCGCCGCCGCTTCCGCGCAAGCCCTGAAGGTGGCCCCCCTTTCGAATCCATCGGGCGCAGAGAGTCTTCAAGCCAATTGGGCCACGGCTTCCGATGGCAGCCCCCTCTTGAGCTGGCTCGAAAAATCTAAAGATGGCTCACTCTCCTTGCGCTACGCGCTGCGGCACGGTACCCAATGGTCTGAGCCGTGGGTGATTGTGGCAAATCGCCAATTCTTTCGTCAGCCCGCGGAATCACCGTCGGTGGTCTCGTTTCCCAACGGATCGTTACTAGCGGAATGGGTCGAAGTACCTCCTGGACAGGGAGAAGCCGAAAACCTGTATGTATCCGCTTCGAAGAACGGAACGCAATGGACGATGCCGGTCATGGCCCACAAGGACAGAAGCCCAGTCCAGCATGCTCTGGCCTCTATGGCTGTGAGCGCAGACGCCGAAGCATCGGTTGTCTGGCTGGAAGCTTTGAAAGGCGACGACGCGCCGTCCGCGCTGAAGAGGACGGTGGTCAATACCAACGGCGTGGTTGTGAAAGAGGAAACTCTGGACTCCGACGTTTGCACCTGTTGTCCGACCAGCGTTGTGAAGACGCCGAAGGGGCTGCTCGTCGCCTACCGCGACCATAGTTCGCGGGATATTCGCGATATTGCGGTTGTTCGTTCCGAGAACGGGCGCTGGCTGCCTTCGCGCGTACTGAACGCCGACAAATGGCAGATCAATGCCTGTCCGGTCAACGGAGCGGCGGCGGCGGCAAGAGGCAGTCGTGTGGCAATCGCCTGGTACACGGAAGCCCAAGACGCTCCGCGCGTGCAACTTGCGCTCTCCAGTGATGGGGGGACAACTTTCGCCAATCCGATCCGGATCAGCGCCGGCAACTCCTTCGGCCATACGTCAGTGGCGCTCGATGACACTGGCTCCGCGGTCGTCTCCTGGCTCGAGGAAGGCTCCGGTGGAGACGGCGTCCGGCTCCTGGCTCGTCAAGTTTCGAGCGCAAGTAATAGCGGCCCGGTTGTCGAGGTAGCCCATGGCACCCAGCGGAGCATCGGGTATCCAAGATTGCTGCAGGTCGGGAACGAAACTTGGATGGCGTGGGGCAATTCGGGCGACACCCAGATACAGACAGCGCGACTGCTGAAATGAGGTTCCGCGCAGCTATTCGCTTAACGAAAGGAAAGACCGATGGTCAACAGTCGAATTGTACCGGCGCTCATTTTGTGTGCCGGAATGTCCGGTTATCTTGGCGAACGTCCGAGCGCGCAAACTCCCGCGCCTGCAAAGCGTAGCAACGCACCGGTCCAACGTCCCGCCAATCTTGCTCAATTGATGCGCGGTACTTTATTTCCGGCTTCCAACGTTTATTTCGCGGCACAAAACCTGGATCCCGCCAAGGTGCCGCCTGCCAAAGATCCCTCGTTGGCGACCGATCCCCTGGCAAATTCCTATGGCCAGTGGCAAGCGGTTGAGAATAGTGCCCTGGCTATTGCCGAGACCGCTGACTTACTCACTCTCCCAGGGCGCAAATGCTCGAATGGGCTAGACGCCCCGATCCGGAACGCTGACTGGGCGAAATTCGTGCAGGGTCTGCGGGACGCGGGGATGACTGCATACAAGGCTGCGCAATCCAAGAACCAGGACACAGTAACCGACGCAGCGGGAACACTGTCCGTGGCGTGCTCCAATTGCCATGACAAGTATCGTGACAAGCCCACACTAGCCGATCGGTGCAAGTGAGAAAGACTTTCGGAGGAGCGTCGGTATGTCGGGCTGACCGACGCTATGGTTTCGGCCCGCCATCAAAAGGGGAGCCCGCGAACAACTTTTGACCGTCGGCCACCACCACAGACCTCGCTGACGCCACTCTGGCGCCCCCCCGTGCGGGACACGCCACCACCACGACTCGGTCACCGATTTTCACCGTGTTTCGGCTCCACCCCAGTCTGGCGAGTTGGTTTGGGCCGGCAGCCTCAAATGCCCAATTGGCCGCTCTTCCGTCCTGGTCCTTAATATCCGCATAAAAGTAGATATGCGGATTCGTCCACTCTATTTTCGTGACCACCCCTTCGAAGGTCACCCGGCGCGCCGGATCGAATTCCACCGAGATGGCGTGGTGTGCCGCGGCAGTGACAGTGATAACGAAGAGACATGCCCACACGCCCGAATTCCTTAGGTCGAATTGCATAGCGTCCTAAATGAAGCGCTCGCTCGAAGCTAACGTATCACCAAAGCAACGAGCAGGGCACTCGAAGACGGTCAACTTGCGGTCAGTGACTCAAAGTGGCTAGCCCTTCGTCCTCACATAATGGAACGTTGCTCGCAACAGGCCGTGATATTACTACCGAAATACTCCCAGTACGGCCAGACGCCATCCACGAACAGGTCGGGCGAATCGTGCAGAGCCGCGATTTGCACCTCTCCGAGTTGCAGCAACGCTTTTTGCGCTACCTGGTTGAACAGTCGCTGTCGAATGAAGCTGGGCAGTTGAAGGAATACTCAATCGGGTTGGACTTCTTTGGCAAGCCTCCGTCGTACGATCCTCGCCAGGAGTCTGTCGTTGGGATGCATGTTTTGCGTCTCCGTCAGAAGCTGGCTGAATACTACCACACCGAAGGCGCCAATGACCCGATTCTCATCGACATTCCAAAGGGTGGTTTCAGCGTGCACTTCGAGGACAGGCCGACCGTAGAGGCAGACGGCCCGGTTGCACCTGCCGAAGCTGGCCCGCAACTCGCTCCTCGCAGACACCTCCCGTGATAGCGTGGGCTGCAGGTTTCGTTACTGTCGTTTTGTTCACGTGGTATTTAACCGCGCACCCTGTGCGAGCTGAGCAGGAAACGGCGGTCGTTGGCCTCTTTCATGATTGATTTTCCTCCATTTCATGACTTTTGAGCAGCCTGAGGCGGCCAGTTGGGTGCATCAATGCTGAACTGCTTGGCGTACTCCGCGTTCAGCCGCTGCCAGCCGAACTTCATTGCGTCGCCACCCGCCATGCGGCCGATGGGAGTTCCGCTGAGAAGGTGATCCAGAACATCGAAACAAATGTGCCACCCGGCAGCACCCATCGAGATGAAGCGGCGATCGATGTTGTGCCACAGCGTCAGGCGTGTGCCGCCACCACAAGCTTCGAGTTCCCACCGGATATCGCCGTACTCAAGCAGCGTGGGAGCGTCGGCTCGCGTCACTGTTGTTTCGAGGGGCCTGCCCGTTCCCACCCAGGTGAGATTCAGCGTGGCTCCGACCGTAGCCAGGCTCCCATCGGTTTCGAACGGTGCCCACTCGCGCAGATGCGCTGGATCGGTTAGCGCCTTCCAGACTTTTTCCGGCGCGTGGCGCAGCTCTCTGACGAGAATGAGTGTCCACTTTTCTCCGTCCTTCCGTACCTGCGCCCCGCTGGCCGGACCTGGTGTGTACTGTTGGCGATCGGTCATCTTCTTCTCCTTGTCTTCCGTTTCGTTGGTGTCCTGAAGCGGTTCCGGCTTCAGCCAGCAGAGAGCGCTGTGCGTCCACCGTGAATTCCACGAAACCGGCCTCGCGCAGCACGCGCAGGTGCTTTGACACAGTCGGCTGCGGCATCCGAGGCTGACGCTCGATCTCTCCAACCGACTGTTGTGACGAGACCAGGAGGCTCAATATCGTGCGGCGGTTCGGCTCCACAATGTCTTCGAACACTGATTCCACTCTCTTGATATACCCCAAACAGCATATACCCGTCAAGGAATATAGTGTCAACCGGACGCAGACTACGGTTCCATCGGGGTGCGTGACCGTACCTGGCGGCGAGGCCGGGGCCTGTCCAGCTCATCGAGGAGGGAATCTTTCGGACATCGGGGCAAACGCGGCAGGGCCGTGTCGCAGTGGGTGCGCGGCACGCCGTAGCTGGCGGATTACCGCAAATACCTAATGCTTCCGCAGTTTCGCTTCAATCCGTTTCCGGTCAGCCCGGTCTGCAGTCAGCGCAAGCGCCTTTCTCCATGCATCTGCAGACTGATCGACTTGGCCCATACTCTCACGAATATCACCAAGGATCTCCCACATTGCGGGCGAAGCCGGATTGGGTCCCACTTGTGTCAACGCTTTCGCAGGCTGGTTTTGCGCCAGATACAACCTGGCGAGCGCTTCGTGAGCGGCGGCCAAATCCGGTTTCTGAACCAGCACAGTTTCATACTCTTTAATGGCGGCGTCATTCTGCCTGCTGCGCGCCAGCGAATTCGCATACGAAACGCGGGAGGGAAGAAAATCCGGATGGCGCTGGAGATTATCGAGCCAAAATTGTTCGGCGGTTCCCCGATCGCCCAATTGATACTCGAGCGCGCCCAGGTTCTGCCGTGCAGTCCGGCTGTCCGGATCGACGGACAGCGCCTGGCGGAACGCGTCGGCAGCCTTGGACAAATGCCCTTGCTCCCGGAGGACGGTACCCAGCGCATTCCAAATCTCGGCTCTTTGCGGCGACGGCTGTGACTGGATCGGCTGGGTGGCGTCCTGTATCTGGCGGGCGTTCTCCATCCAGGCGCGCGCCTGGTCCAACTCGCCCAGCCGCTCATACAAGAGTCCGAGGTTGTACGGAAGGTAGGAATAGCGCGGCGCGGCCTGCATGGCGGCTTCGTACAAACGGATCGCTTCCTGATAGTTTCCGCGCTCCGATTCGAGTAGAGCCAGGTTGTGCAACGGGTAGGCCCAATACGGAGCGAATCGAATGGCCATCAGCAGGGCCTCGCGTGCATCCGCAAAGCCCTGGCCAGTGCGCGCCACCCTTTCCAGGCGCGCGATCCCCAGCGCATTGTACGCGTAGGCATGCCTCGGATCGGCCTGGATCGAATCACCCAGCAGCCGGATCGCCTCATCATAGCGGCCGTCAAAAATCAGCGACCGGCCTTGGCAAAAAAGACTGCGGCTCCGATCGAACTCGGCTTCTGAAGCCAGGTTCAGCGCTTGCTCGAAATAGCGCGCACAGAGATCGAAGTCGCTCTTGGTCTGGGCCACCTGTTCGCCCTCGAGGTAGCGCGAGATCAACTCCTGTCCCCTATCCTCGAGTGCCACGCGCAGCCGGCGCCGCCGTTCCTCAAGCAGAGGGCCGCTGAACTGCGCGAGCATGTTCCAGGCGCTGCCCGCCTGCTCCGGCAGCAACAAACCGCGTTGAATGGCTTGCGAAAAGGCATCCTTCTCGTTAGCTTTCGCAGCCGCGGGCGCTTGAGGCGCGCTTCGCAGCCGGCTCGCATCGCGTAGCGCGTTTGAGTCCAGGCGCTGCGCCGGTTCGAGAACGATACCCTCTGCGCGCGTATTGCCGACCACAACGATATCGTCATCGGTAGAAAAGTGATCGGGCCGTTGCCGGCCGCGAGTGTAGTCCGGAACCATTTCCGAAACGTACGTTTGCAAATCGCCGAAGTTGATCGAGAAGCTGCCTGCGGGCGCCGCGGCCCCGTTCATTCCCGCAATGAGAAAGTAGCTGAAGGCGCCGTGGCCGCCCCCGAAATCGCGCGATTCATACGCGAAACGGCGGGCGTGCGCAGCCATCAGCAATCCCAGCGCTCCAGCGCGGCCTTCAAAGACGCGCTCGACAGCCTGCTCCACCTCGCCGCCGCCGGCAATCCCGGCCACATTTCCCGCATGACAAACATCGACAAACGCGAAGACGCGGCCGAAGTGCAGCGCTTCGGTGGCGATCAGCCGCCGGAATTCGTCCATCGAGTAGCCCGTGGTTTTGGCATCCTGCGGGTTGCTTTCGTAGGTCAGCATGTACGGATCCCGTTCAATGACTCGGTGAGTGACCGGATCCTCTTCCGTCTTCAGGTAAACTCCATGACCCGCGATGAACAGGATCAAGGTGTCATCCATCCCGGCGCCCGCCGCTGTGACTTGACGTACCGCGTCATCAATCGCCGCGCGTGTGGCGCGCTCATTCGTCAGCAAATGGATTTGATCGGGAGTCTTCAGGTCGCCTCCGCGCGGTGTTCGCAAAAGCGCGGCAAGCGTCTCGGCGTCGCGATCCGCAAACTGCAGCGAGGGAACCGGCGGATCGTGCTCATAGCTCGAAATTCCAATTAAGATGGCGTAAGTTTTCCCGGGTTTCCCGGCGGCGCTGCTCTCTGCCAGCCTTACCCCACGCGGCTGAGGAGCCTGCGCGAAGGCGGAGGAAAAGAGGGCCAGTGCTATGATTAAACTCCGCAATGCCCACCCCGCGCGCGCCACGAATCCGTTATATCAAAAGAACGTTGGCTCTCAGCCGCGCGCTGGCCATGTTCGTGGGATTTTGCTTCGCCGCAGCCCCGCCCTCGCATGCACAAACGACTCAAGGGCTCATCCAAGGCACAGTCCGGGTCGCTGGATCTCTGACCGCGGTTCCCGGCGCGCACTTAAGAATTGTGAATCAAGCACTGAACATCGACTCCCGCACTGATTCGGACAGCAACGGCAACTACACGTTCGCACTCGTCCCGCCGGGCGAATACTGGATCTCTGCCGATGCGCCGGCACAACTGGCGCTGCAGACCGTGGAGATTCACGGCTTGGTTGTCCCGGTGGCAGGAGCGCTGACTCAACCAATCGAGATGAGACCGCTAGCCGATCTGTTTGGACAACGCGATTTGCTTCAAATGTCCGGCTCCGATTCCGGCCAGTTAGTTCGCTTCTATGGCCCCGATGTCGACTTCAACCGTGTCGCGTTTCTGAGGACGTCCGGAACTGAAGTCGGCCAGCTTGAGCCAAGCGCCTCCGAGGTGCTCGATCCGAGGCTGATCGAAAAGCTGCCGCTGCCCGGCCGCGACGTGTATAGTGCACTCGTCTTGATGCCCTTGGTAACTTCGGATGCCAGCACCGTAAGAAGCCTCGGCCTTTCCGTAAATGGCCAACGCCCAACCAGCAGCGAATTTCTTCTGGACGGAATCGAGTACGAAAACCGGCTGCTCACCGGAACATTTCCGACGCCACCGGAAACTGTAGAAGAGTACAGGGTCTCGACGGATAACTTCTCGGCGGAGTACGGAAGCACGTCGGGCTACATCGCGAATGCAGTGACACGCCGGGGAGGCGACACTTGGCACGGCCTTCTTTACGGCAATACGCAGAGCCAGGCGTTGGATGCCAATTCTTTCCAACACAACGCCAACGGGATCGCGCGGCAAACTTTCGTGGAACTGCAGGACGGATTCTGGACCGGGGGACCGTTGCCTTGGAAGAACTGGTCGTCGGGAACGGCGTTCGAAGTCTTTCGCTCGCGCAGCTATGCCGACCCGCAAACATATTTCCTGCCTACGCAGTCCTTCGTCGGGTCCTTGCCCGCGACCTCGTTCGCCGCGCAGATCTTGCGCAAAGATCCGCCTCTTGTCTACGGGACCTCGGCCGACCCGACCGCTATCGGTGGGGACGTGACGCTCTCGCCGCCCATCCATCTCAATCGCTGGACGGCGCTGGAGCGGCTGGATTACACCCGTTCCGAACGGCAAACGTTCACCGGGCACGTTTCGGCCGGGGCTTTGGACCGGCCGGATTTTAACTGGACTCCTTACGGGGAGGGTGGCTTGAATCAATCCTGGACCAACTCCGGCGGCGCAGTCGATCAGGTTTGGAGTTCCAAGGTGACGAGCGAATTTCGAGCCGGATTTATGCGGGATTCGCAAGGCTGGTCATTGGTCAATGCGAACCTGCCCGCATTGAGCATCGACAACGGTCCCATGTTGCCGGGCGCCGACGGTCCGGCCAGCCGCAATGTGGCGTACCAGTCGGAATCCCGCGGCGCATCAGCGGGCGGCGGTATCGTCGTTGCCGCCGGAAACCATGTCTGGAAGACCGGTGGAGACGTACTCTTTCGTACGTTAGACCAGTCGCTGGCATACGAATCGAACGGCTTCTACCACTTTCCCGATGCCACTGATTTCGGGCTGGACGAGCCCGATCAGATTGAAGCACCGCTATCTCGTCTGGCGCTCGAGTCAGGGAGTTTACGGCTGGCATCCCCGGTAGGCCATTTCCACTACAGCCGATTCTCCGCGTACGCCCAGGATGACTACCGCCTCACGCCGCGGCTCACGATCAATGCCGGCGTACGATTCGAGTGGTTTGGAGCGCCAAAGATTTCCTCGGCCACTCCGATTGCTACCGTCGGACTAGCCGCAAATTCACCGGCCGCCTCAGTTGGTCAGGCGACCATTCAACCGGCGGGCCGGCAACTCTACGGCATGGATTCGGCCACCTGGTCCGGCCGCGCAGGCCTAGCTTATACACCGGCACTGGCGCGCGGCAAGCTGACTATCCGCCTCGGATACGGTATGTTCCGCGACTCGTTGTTCGACAACTTATGGGCCACGGCTAACATGAATGATGAGACGCTGGCGAACTTCGATTACAGCGGATGTAACTCGGGCGCGACGTATCTCGCCCTTACAACCATCGTAAAGCAGCAGTGTCTGGCTGGTTTCACCACCGGATCCTTCAACCTTACGGCATTCTCTACGCTCCGCCCGGCGCTGGTGCACAGCTTCTTCCTGGACACCCAGATCGCGATGTCAACCAGGTGGAAATTCGAGCTTTACGGCATTGGATCGGCGGGAACCGGGTTAATCACCACGGATGTCTTCAACCGCAACACCGTCACGGGGGGACAACCGAATAGTTCACTGCCGCAGATATACTACCGGGCGAGTGACGGATCATCAGTCTACTCAGCGCTGAGTGTGTCCGCACTCTATCAGGCGAGTCACGCCGCTCTGCGCGTCTTTTACACCTGGAGTCACAGCATGGATGACCAGAGCGATCCCCTGCTCGGCGATTTTTTCGACCTCGGATTCAGCAACCAGACCGATCGATTCGGCAACAAACCCTACTACGGGGCGTTCACCATTCAAGGTCAACCGGGCGCTGACTGGGGTAATTCCGATTTCGATCAGCGTCAGAACTTCGTGATCTTCTCTTACTGGGAGATTCCCGGTTCTACGCGGCATGGATGGCTTGGCGCAGTCTCGCGCGGGTGGAAGATTGCGGAGACCTTTGTCGGGCGCGCCGGCTTGCCGTACTCCGTATACGCCGGCGTCCAAAACTGCCATCCGATTTGCAATACTCGCGCCGACCTGATCAATCCGCTCGATGCGCAAATCAACGCCGCCGGACCAACAGGCGGGAGAGTGCTTCTGAACTCGGCCGCGTTCGCCATCCCTCCAGATGGGACCAACGGTAATACCGGCCGAAATGCGTTTCGCGGGCCGGGATTTTGGAATCTGGATTTCTCGGCCGGCAGAACCTTCGCGATCCCCACGCTCTCGGAACGAACCAGCGTCGAGTTCCGCGCCGATCTGTTCAATTTTTTCAACCATGCCAATATCGAGCCGCCGCAGCCGTTTCTCGGCGCGCTCCCCGGATTTATCCTTTCGAACTTCGGGGATGCGCTGTATGGCCGGACGGGTAACTCAGGCTTTCCCGCACTCACGCCCTTCGTAGAGAATGCGCGGCAAGTACAGTTGCTGTTACGGTTCCATTTTTGAGATGGAATCCAGGTTGAAACTTAGTGACTCGTCGTAGTTATCGGGACCGAACTGAGCGCAAAAGCTCCGAAGAAGCGCAAGCCAAGAACGCCCACCGGTTGCGTGGAATTGCAAGCGAGCAGCCCCCGATTCGTGCCCAACACAGGTAACGTGCTCTCGAGTGACATCGCCGTGTGTCCAAAGGCGGGGACCTGTGTCAGTAGCAGATTCGCGCCTAAAAGATCTCCGCTAGCGTCGTAGGCAGAACAAGAGACTGTCGCGGAAGCGCCGGAATTGGGATTGGCGAAGGCCACTCCCGTGAGGAAAGCAACCGCGCCGCCCGAGGCCGTCGTATATGATGTGCCGTCAAATGGGATCTCAAAACTCGTTGGTGCCGACGAGACCAACGGCACCGCACCTTCGTAATAGTTTCCGTCCGGCGCGTGCCGTCGAAAGAGCGCTTGGCCCGACAGCGCCAGCGACGATTGAATCTCGGCCCAACCTTCGACCAAAGGCGACGATGACAGTCCGCTGGTCCGGAAAAGAACCGATCCATTCGGTGGAATCGCGACCTTGCCCGTTTGGCTGACCTTTCCCAGCGCGGGCACTCCGATCGGCAAGGCCGTCGCGGGCAAGTCCATGTGAAATACGAGGGATGCGTTCACGGTAGTCGCATTCTCGTTGATCAGCAGAAACTCGGTTTGCCACGTGTCACTCGTGCCGCCATCGGCCAAGTGAGGAAAGAATTGAGTGACCGTGGATGGGCCCGCCTGAATCGTGAGTGTCACAGACTGAGACGATTGCGCACCTGTACTGTCACTCACGTTAATCGTTAGGTTATACGGGCCAGCTACCGGACTCTGCGCACTAAGGACACCACTAGTACTCAATGTCAGCCACGAAGGTAAATTAGAACCTTGCCACGTGTACGGCTGCACGCCACCCGAGGCTGCTAGAGGAATCGATAGCGGCGTTCCAGCGGTGCCCGAGAGAGTGTTTGTCGATGTGATCGTCAACGGCGCCGCAAGAACCTTCGAATAGTTATAGGTCACAGCCACGTCCTCCTCCGAGCCGCTAACAAGCGCAGTAATCGCTACCAAATTACTAAAAGTGCTCGGGGACGAGGTGCCGGATTTGAGCTGGGTGGGGTCTGCTCTGATGGTTACGGTACACGTGGCGTTGGTGGCGAGCGATGAAGTACAACTCGAACTCGTTTGAAGCCATGTCCCTTCATCGCCCACAAACGGAGTATTCACCGCGATCGGCTGGGGTCCGTTTTGTCTCATTGTCACAATCACAGGCTTAGACGGATTATTGGCGTCCAGCGTCACCCCGGAAGTACTCAAACTGATATCACTTGCTGGTGTTACAGTTATAGATACTGGTAGTTCTATCTCAGAACCGGAAGTTGGAGAATTGAGGGTTAGGATATTGACCAAAATTCCCATTTCCGTGAAGAACGCCGCGTTCGCACACAAGAAAAAGGTGGTCTGGCTCGGCAAACCGGACAGACTCTTGGTGGCACCCGAGCAATCCGACTGAGTGCTCAGCTGCAAGAATGTCGCCAAGCTCGCGGGAGCTGAGGCGGAAAATGGCCTCCCGTCCGGGCTCGTCACGGTGACTGGAAGGGTTGCAGTGGCCGTGCCGCCTCGACCCACGCTGTCCGCAAAAGTTAATGGCAAAGGCGACACCGACCAGCTCTGTCCGAGAGCGGTCATAACACTTCCTAACGCTAATGTAATTACGATTCGCGATAGCCAACAGAAGCGCATCGGACATTTATATCACAACCATGCACAACCGCAGCGTTTCTTACCAGTTCGTGCGCAACTGAAATCCAGGGCAGCCACGCTCCTGAGCGAGTCCACTTGCTTTCCTTCTGTATCAAAACCCTATCCGAAACGGCCATCCGGGTTGTCCGTCGAGCGAAGCGTAGATTCCCGTCTTGGTTCGCAGTTTGTAGATTCAGCGGTGTTCAACCCGTCACTCGATTCTACTCACAGCGATCACTTACAGGCAACGGCCGACGTGGTGCTAATAGTGTGCCGATCACAGCCCAGCGTGGTAACAGCCGTCCGGCCTCCAGGCTCTCCTTTCAGCCGTTCACCGGCTACCGCTCGCTCAGTTCGCTTTCAATCTTTTCGATCGTACGAGGTTTCCCCTTCCACTTTTCTGGAAGGGGAGACGACGTCTCGGCTGTCGCGAGGTCAACGCAAAGGCTAGTGCAAGCGGTCGGGCGCTGGTCATTCGGTGGAGCATGCCGTGCTACTCCAGATCAAGCCCCATCTGAGCCCCAAAATGCGTGAGGCAGGAAGATTTTGGTTCAGGCCGTATCGAATTTCAGCCGGAACCAGGTCACAATCCACTGCTGGGTGAGCGCGGTGTGAGCGCATCGCTGGAGATGTACCGTGTAGTGATCGAGGCTACCAGCGAGCGGCCGCCGGCGGGAAGGCTTCCTGTTCGATCGAATAGCCGATCGCGCTGTAGCCCTTGAGCCTTCTCTCGTACATCCTGGAAAGCATCGGAACGTTGCCATCCACATAATCGTAAACCTGAACGAACCGCTTGCTGTCGTGCAGACGATGAAGCCGGCCCACATACTGCTGCAACGTACCTTTCCATGAGATCGGGAGCGCCAGGAACAATGTGTCCAGACGCGCGTCATCAAATCCCTCTCCGATGTAGCTTCCCGTTGCCAGGATCACCCGCGATTCGCCCTCCGGCACCGATGCCAGGGCCTCCGCCGTCGAGCGACGCTGTTTCTTCCCCATGCCGCCCTTCAAGACGAATACGTGCTTAGCAACACCCGCGAGCTTCGCCCTGAAATACTCGAGATGCTCCGTCCGGCTGGTCAGGAGGAGCGGACAGCGTCCCGCTTCTACCGCGTGGACAATGTCATTGGCGATCATCTCATTCCGCTTGGCATTAGTGATGAGCGCGGCGTAGATGTCCTGGATCGTAGCTTCGACGAATTCTGGCGCCATCCGGAATTCTGTATGGCGGGGCGTTACCTTGTGCTCGAAGGGCGTCGTCTCCGTCATCGTCCGGGCGCTCATGCTGAACCGCACCGGGCCGCACTGCATGTAGATAATCGGATGGTGCCCATCCTTCCGTGTCGGCGTTGCGGTCAACCCAACGATATACTTTGCCTTTACGTGCCTCATTACCTGTTCGAACGTGAACGCGGAAATGTGATGGCATTCATCGACGATCACCTGGCCGTATTCAGCAACCAAGTCCTTCACTTCCTCCTTTCGGTACAGGCTCTGAATGACCGCTACGTCCACGCAACCTGTCCGCTCGGTCTTCCCGCCCCCGATATGACCGATCGATTTGGGCGGCAAGTCCAAAAACATTTCCAGGCGTTCCTGCCACTGATCGAGAAGCTGCTGCCTGTGAACCACGACCAGCGTGTTGACCTTGCGCTTCGCGATCAGCCACGCGGCAACAGCAGTCTTTCCGAATGCGGTCGGAGCACAGAGGATGCCTTCGTCGTGGCTGACGATCTCTGCAACTGCTTCCTCCTGGAACGGGCGAAGCTGACCTTGGAATTCTGCTTCGATTGCGATTCCTCCAAACCGTTCATCCCGAACTTCCGGTCGGATCTTGTGCGCATCGAGAAGAGCCAGGGTCTCCGCCAGACATCCGCGAGGCACAGCGATGTGCTGCGCGAATTCCTGACCGCACGCGATCACTCGCGGCTTGTCGTATGTCGAGAGCCGCATCGCCTGAGCCTTGTAGAACTCAGGATTCTGAAACGCTGCCATCCGGAGGAGCCGATTCAGCATGGCTGGTGGCAGATCTTTCTTCTCCACGTAAACAAGATTCGCGCGGACGATCTGCACAGTCCGCGGCAGAGGCCCTTCAATCGCTCGATCCCTCCGCTTGCGGGAAGGCGGGAGGGTCCACGGGTCCTGGGCATCTTCATCATCGGCCAAGCTGATCCGGACTCCGATCAGATCGCCTTTGCGCTGCGCCTCCGCAACGATTGCTTCCACGGCCTCGGCCGGCATCCGCTGAACCGCCGAGAGGAACTGCCATTGGTCAATGTAAGGGTGGAAATCGGAGTCAATGAACACGCTGTTGCCAGACTTCCGCGGCCCAAACTGCATAGGCAGGGCAATCAGGTTCCCGAGCCCTCCCTTAGGCATCGTGTCCTGGTTTGGGAAAAAGCGATCGTACGAATCGAGACCGAGCTGATGTCGGCGCTCCATCGTTCGCGTGAGAATTACGCATCCCAGTTTGCGAGCGGTAATTGCCGGCAACGCTCGATCAAAGAAAATCCAGACGTGACCGCCCCTGCCGGAACGAGAGCGCTCCAAGACAGCGGGCACACCGAGTTGGCGGCAGGTCTCGAGGAATGCCTGGCCGTCATACTCCCACGTCTTCTTATCGAAGTCCGCCGCGAGAAACCAGCAGGTTTCGTCGAGCAGCAGTGGGTATACGCCGATGGTCTCCTTGCCTAGGAGGTGGTTCTCGATTACGGCATCGGTGATCGGTAGGAACTTTCTTGTCTTCTGGTCGACCTTCTTGCGATCCTCAGGGCGGCTTCTGTTGATCGCCTTCCAGTCTTTCACAGCCGCTGGCGTATACCCGGACCGGCCGTCGGCATTCTCCCACCTCCGTGCATAAACATCTTCTCTTCCGCGAAAGAGGCTTCGAAACATGGCGATTCTCCTCCTCGCGCGCTCCTCTTTGTCCAACCCTGGTACGGTCCCGATGGTTTCGGGCGGAGGCGGCTTCTCGGGCGCGAATTCCGGAATTGGGATAGCGTGAACGGCCAGCAGCCGGCGCAGCCGAGCATTCTCCTCCCGCAGCCGGGTGTTTTCTTCTTCCGGAGGATCGAGAGGAAGAGATCCTGAACCGTTCTCACTCATTTCCAGGTTCGCTGTTCCGCGCGCAGCGGGGCCTATTCGAGGACGCTGCTGCTTGCTTGTTATCGTAACCCGAGTTTGCGAAGGAAGTAATCGACGCGTTCGTAGGCATCACGTGTGAGGAGCGCCCGCTGGTCGGAATCGTGTACGTCCTCGAAATCGGCGGCGAACCTAGGCCCCACATGTTCCGGTGAGGCAAACTTCTCGGCGATTTTTGAGAGCCCCTCGCGCACCAGGCTGTCATCCACATCGGGCTGCGTTTCGGCAACGGGCGCCTAAACGCCTCCCCGATAATTCGTCACGACAAAATAGATGTCCCATGCATTCTTCTTCTTAAGCCGTTCATGCAGTGCCATGCCCTTCATTACCAGAAAGGGCACGATGGATGCCACCAGAACAGCGGCGGAGTCTCTCGCTCCCTCCAGAAGCGTTCCTTCGACGGTTACCTTGGTATTCATCTCGAAAGCGAGATCGCAGCCGCGGGCCTTCCTCGCTCGCGTGTCCTGAATTTTCTGAGTTCGATGCCCTTTCCCGGTCCCTCCGTACTCCCCGGCCAAGAAGTCCACTTCCACACGGATCGGTCTTCCCGCAACCGTGAAGGTCCGAAAGAATATGAACGGCTGCTGGGTACTCTCCACCAAGTTTCGCGGGCGTTGGCAACCAGACTCGCCTCCGTCTCTGCGACGGGCTTCATCGAGTAAAAGTCCAAGGATGCACTTAAGTTCCAAGAATTTAGGAGCTTGGAAACCTATTTTGCCGCGGCAGTTGAAATTTGCTACTTGTGAAGCGCTGGAAAGAGGCTCTTTGGTAGCGCTAACGGGAATCGAACCCGTATTTAAGCCTTGAGAGGGCTCCGTCCTAACCGTTAGACGATAGCGCCACGGGCCTCTCCATCTTATCAAATGACCCCATTCCCTGAACGACCTGCGGCCCTCTTGGGTCGCCACGGCCTACCCGTTCTGCGCGCTATCCTAACAGGGCGGGATAATAGAGACGATGCGCCCGTTGCTCCTTCTGGCCCTACTTCCCGGCTTACTCGCGGCGGAAGACCATTGGGTGAAATTCGCGTCCGGGCCCTTCGAAGCCTGGACGGATACCGGTCAGCGCGCTGCCCGCGAGGATATGGTTCGCCTCGAAGAGTTCCGTCACGCGCTGGGCGAGATCCTCGGTGAGCCCGACCTCCAAGCGCGCGTACCGATTCGCATCGTCGTTTTCAAGAATGCCAAGGGTTGGACCACCGGCTCGCCTCTCACCGAAACTCGCGACGGCCTCGCCATCGTGTTGGACGAAAAAACTACGCCCGGCCGCGCGCTGTTTACCGAGCTCACGCGGCTGTTTCTCGACGCTAATACCGGGCGTATGCCGGCCGCGTTCGAGCATGGGCTGATCGAATATTTCTCCACCATCCAGATCACCGGCATTCGGATTACTGCGGGCGCGCCTCCCACCGCGGTGCCCGATCTGGATTGGGCACGCATTCACCTCCTGGTCGGCGACCCCGAGTACCTCGGGAGACTGCGCGTTCTGCTCTTCAATTTGCGCAAGGGTGTGGATCAGGACCCGGCCTACCGGAATGCCTTCGGCAAATCCGCGGCGGAGGTCGAAGCGCAAGCCAAGCAGCATCTGGCGGCGGGTAACTTCCAGACCACTTCGCTTTCCAGCCGTCCTCTGAGCGAACGGGATTTTGTGGAGCGTCAGGTCTCCGATTCCGATGCACGCCTCGCCCGCGCAGACCTGCTGATGGGAAGCCAGTCGGCCGCGGAATATCAGGCTCTGTTGCGCGACCAGGTTAAGGTGGCGGAAGCGGAAGAAGGCCTCGGCATTTTGGAACTGCGTGAAAAACATGCGGATGAAGCGAAACGCCACTTTGCCGCTTCCGTAGCAGCGGGGAGCACCAGTGTACGCTGCTACATCGAATATGCGAAGCTCGAGCCGGACAACGAAAAGGCGACGCAGGCGCTGCTGCACGCCGCCGGGATCAATTCCAAGCTGGATGAGCCGTTCGCGCTTTTGGCCGCCCGCGACACCGATCCCGCCAAGCGGCTGGCGCACCTGAAAGCCGCGGCCGAGCGAGACCCGCGCAACGCCTCGTATTGGCAGGCGCTGGCGGAAGGCTATCTCGCCCAACACAACTACGCGGATGCGGCCAAGGCGTGGGATCAAGGCGCGCAAGCGGCCACGGACCCCGCCCAGCGCGACCGCATGCGGCAGGCCCGCCTGGATGTCGAAGAGCAGCGCCTCGATTACGAGACAGCCGAGCGCAAGCGCGATGCCGACGAGAAAGCCCGCGAAATCGAACGGCTGAAAACCGAGGCCCGCGCCGAGGTGCACGCCCTCGAGGAGAAGTACAAAGGAGACGCGCCGAGCTCCGATCAGAAACCAGTGCCCTGGTGGGATGGACCGAAGCCCTCCGGTAAGGTGACCGGTGTCTTGAAGCAAGTGGATTGCCTCGGATCGCAGGCGCGCATGGTGATCGAGGGTAGCGACCACAAGACGGTCCGGCTGTTGATCCCCGATCCAACCAAGTTGGCCGTTTCGGGAGGCGGAGATCAGACGCTGGGCTGTGGGCCGCAGAAACCGCGGCAGGTGTCCGTTGAATACTTCCCAAAAGCCAACGCCCGGTTGGCGACCACGGGTGAGGCCGCGGCCATCGAGTTCCAGTGATCCGCCCGGCCGAGGTTACGCGCTTCCGCTGGCTGGTGCTGGCGGTCTTCGTTTGTTCCACGGCGATTAACTATCTCGACCGGCAAACCCTGGCGACGCTCGGGCCGCTCTTACGCAGCGAGTTCCATCTGTCGAACGCGCAGTACGGGCTGATTCTCACCGCCTTCTCCATCACCTATGCGGTCAGCGCGCCGTTTGCCGGAATGCTCACCGATCGCATTGGGCTGAGCCGCGCCATCAGCCTGGCCGTGGGCCTCTGGTCCTGCGCTGGAATCGCGACCGGATTTACGCGAGGGCTTACTGGGCTGATCGGCTGCCGGGCCGTGCTGGGTGTGGCCGAAGCCGGTGGGATTCCGGCGGCGGGCAAAGCCATTCATCAATACCTGAAACCGGCCGAGCGCGCGCTGGGCAACGCTGTCAATCAAGCCGGCGTCAGCCTGGGAATGATTCTCGCGCCGCCGGTAGCCACCTACATCGCCGTACGCAGCGGTTGGCGCGCGAGCTTCGTCGTAACTGGTGTGCTTGGCCTGCTGTGGATTCCGGTGTGGAACCTGTTCGCGAGCCGAACCAGCACTCCAGAGGACACGCCGCCCAGCTCCGGCGCCGGTTTGCTGCACGATCGCCGCTTGTGGGCGTTTGTGGCTGCCAACGCTTTGAGCATGGTGGGCTACTCGTTGTGGAGCAACTGGACGACGCTCTACCTGGTGGAGGCGCAACACCTGACCCTGGTCCAGGCGGCGTGGTACGCGTGGATACCGCCGCTCTTCGCAGCCGCTGGTGGTCTCGCGGGAGGATGGCTCTCGCTGCGCTTCGCCGACCGGGGCGTGGCGCCCTTGCCGGCCCGTTTTCGGGTTTGCCTGCTGGCGTCGTTCGCCTCGCTGGCCACCTGCCTGGTTCCGCTCACGCCCACGGCCGCTTGGGCTTCGGCCGCCATCTCGCTCAGCGTATTCGCCGTGTCGGCATTCAGCGTGAACATGTACACCATGCCGCTCGATGCGTTCGGCGGCGCGCGCGCGGCCTTCGCCGTTTCGGTTCTCGTGGGTTCTTATGGCGCCATTCAGGCCGTGATCTCGCCGCTCTTTGGCAAGGTGATTGATGTCTACGGCTACGCTCCGCTGACGGTGCTCGCGGCCCTCACGCCATTGGCTGCGTGTTCCGTGCTGTGGGGCACGAGGTCCGTCAGGTGAAGCAGCGGCTGAAGAGGTGGTTCTTCACACTTCTTCGCAAAGATCCGGAAGCCGTGGTGGTCACGTTCTGCACTGGTGAGGCGGAGTTGTGCCGCCGCATGGCGGATGAAGTCCGCCAGTTGATTCCCGACCGCCGGCATTTTGTCGCCACAGCTGAGAACTGGCCCAAAATGCGGGGCGAGCTGAGGCGCTACCGGATCGGCCTGGTGCCAGTGATGCTGTCGCGCGAATCGAACGCGCTACGCCGGGCCGCCTACCGGCTCGCGCCGCGTAGGATTCTGGCGTACAACTCGCGGTTGGAGCGGCACCACTTGCGGTTCAATCTCGCGTCCTTTCTCTTCTGGCGCGGCGTTCCGCTCGATCGCATTTATCTGCGGCCGTGGTGGTGGCCCTGGCCGAAACGGGAGCGGTCGGTGGTTCCCGCGGGGTATCGCGTAATCGAAGGCCGGGCTTGTTCCGCCAAGCGCCGCGTGGCTGTTCTTTCGCCGTATTTCCCGTACCCGCTGTCGCACGGCGGAGCGGTGCGCATTTACAATCTGCTGCGCGAAGTGGCACGCGACTTCGATGTCGAGCTATTCGCCTTCACCGATGCGAGCGGCGATGCGGATCTAGCGGCGGTCTTGGAATTCTGCGCCCGCGTCGTGTTGGTGGAAAAGCCGCGGTATCGGGAGCCGCGCTGGTCGACTCTGTTGCCTCCGGAAGTCCGCGAATTCCGGTCGAGCGCAATGCGCCGGGCCTTGGCCAGCGAGCGCAAGGCTTTCGGTTTCGAGCGGCTGCAGGTCGAGTACACGCAACTGGCGGAGTATGCGGGAGACATCCTGGTAGAGCACGACGTCACGTTCGATTTGTTCGGCCAGGTGGCCCGCAAGAACCGCACGCTCAGCGCCTGGTGGGATTACGTTCGCTGGCGGCGATTCGAATCTCGCGCAGTCCGCCGCTATTCGCGCGTCGTGGTGATGTCGGAGAAGGATGCTGAGTTGTTGAAGCCCAGGTTGACCGCGACGGTGATCGAAAACGGCGTGGACCTCGCACGATTTCAAGCCGAACCGGAGCGGCCGGGACAGAGTCTGCTGTTCATCGGCTCGTTTCGCCATTTTCCCAACGTGGTGGCGTACCGGTTCTTTGCCGACAGCGTTTGGCCGCTGCTGCGTGACAAGTTTCCAGAGATGACGGTCACGGTCGTGTGCGGACCCGATCCGCTCACGTACTGGCGCGCGTTTACGGATTCCCCCGAGCCGCGCCCCGATGCGCGCATCCGCATGCTGGGATTTGTCGCCGACGTGCGGCCTCTCTACATTGATGCGAACCTGGTGCTGGTTCCCACCACGGTTTCCGCGGGTACAAACGTGAAAGTGCTGGAGGCGATGGCGATGCAACGCGCCGTGGTATCCACAACCGCCGGATGCGCCGGCCTCGGACTGTTACACGGCCATAGCGTTTGGATCGGCGATACCGCGGAGGCGTTTGCCTCTGGCATCGCCACGCTCATCGCCGACCCCGAGCGGCGGCAGGAGATTGCGCAATCGGCCTACGCCCACGCCGTTCGCAAATTCGATTGGCAGGCATTGGGAGAGAAACAACGGGGCCTGCTGATGGGATTACTTAGCGCTCAATAAATTCGCAAAGAGGCGGTACGCACCGGGCACTCCGGAAGGAAGCTGCCGGAACCACGAGTACGCGGTGAAGATATACACGCCCTTACCGTAGTGTGTCCACAGTTCCCCGCCCGCGATCGCTTCTTCGCCGGGATCTTTGGTGGAAAGCACTGTCTCGTACCGCGGATCCCACTTGGAGGCGAAGTAGAGCCCGCGCTCCTGCACCCAGCCATCGAAATCTTTGGGCGTTATGTGATTGGGCGCTTGCAACAGACGGCTGTCGACATGCGTGAACGTAACGGGCGATTCTTCCACGGTGACGCGGTATTTGTTTCCCGGCGGAGCCGTGAAGGCGTACGGGCCAACGTTGAGCGAAGTGTCCCCCGTGTTGTACTGCACGATATACACGCCGCCGCTCTTCACGTAGTCGAGCAGCCGCTGTTGATTGGTGCGGATATCGGGCCGCACGTTATACGCGCGCACACCGGCTACGATGGCGTCGAAACGCGTCAGGTCGCCCTTTTCCAGGTCCGATTGGCTGAGCAGCGTCACGTCCACTCCCATCTGGCGTAACGCGTCGGGCATCTCATCGCCCGCTCCCATGATGTATCCGATCTTGTGCGCCGTCACGTGGATGTCGGCGCGCACCAGCTTCACATCGGAAGTAATCAGCAGCGTCTGATCAGGAATGTGGGGATAGGAAATCACCTGCACGCCCGAGTCGATGTCGCGTCCGGCAACCGAAGCGACGGCCTGCAGCCAGGCGGTCGTGTCCGTTTGAGGTGGCGTAATCGTGAACGTCAGCTCCTGTTGCTCGCCTGCCGAGGGAATATGGAACGGGCTCGATTTCGGTTCCACCTTCCAACCCATCGGAACCTCAAGCCGCACGCTGCCTTCCGCCTTCGCCACGTTGGCGCGAACCGAGACCTCCACTTTGCGGGAATCCGCGTTTGGGAATACCGCGACAGCTTCCGGTAGATTCACGGCCACCGGTGGAATCACCACCAGCGGACGGACCCGTTCCCCCTGCGCCCGATCGGCATAGCGATACTGTACGGGGCGTACCAGCTCAAACGGCGTGCCGTCGAGCGACAATCGCAGGCGCACTTGCAAGATGGGCGGATTATCGGCCAGCCCGATCTTGGTCTGATCGTCGACCGTATAAACGTCATTGGAAGGCGCCTTCAGCAGCCAGTACGGCTGCGTGTACGGCTGTGAACCGGGCACCTGCCTCTCGGCTTTCAACACCTTATTCTTGTTGAATTCCAGCGTGGCCGCTTCCACCGGCAAGTCCCCCGTGAACATGCCTTCAAACCGCGCGCCCTCCAGGCGGATGGGCACTGACGATCGATCGAGCAAGGTCGTCGTCACCGCCAGCTTCGCGCCCGGCGTCACTTCCGGCTCGCGCGCCTGCGCCTCCACATATAACCCGGCGCAGCTGGCGATGGCTTCATCCAGTTCGGCAAGCTTGATCTTCGCCAGCGGATCGTTGATCGCGGCGATCAGCGCCCGCGCCTTCACCAGCGCCGGCGCCACTTTTTCGGGGTGTGCCGGTTCAAACGCGCGAATCGCCTCCGCGAGAATGGCGCCAACCGCGGCGCCACCGGGCAAGCGGTTCCAAGTGGTATCGATGCCATCGAACAGATCTTTCGTGGTGGGCGCGCCGCTCAATATCACGTAACCGCTCTCCACGGAGCCGACGCGCGGCACGTTGCCCATACCCTGACTGCGGTGCTGGCTGCGGCTCATCCCCGCGATCTCTTCGTAGGAATAGCCCAGCACCGGGTTGAACGCACCCGTGTCGTCGTTCACGCGCGGGCCGGTGGGCAGCGGCGGTCCATCTGGCTGAGGCGGCGCCGCGCCCGCCGGCAAACCAGGCTGCCCCTGCGGCGGAAAATTGAATACGCTGAGCGCCAGCCGCTTGGCCTTCCAGGGCTGCACATACTTAAGTTGTTCGGGGAAGCGGGTCGGATCGCCGGCCACTTCGAACGCTTCTTTGCCCACGATGGACGATGCCTGGTGTTGTCCGTGGCCGTCGCGCGGCGTCCCGGTGAAACACAAAATGATCACGTCCGGGCGGTAACTCCGGATTACCCACACCATGTCCGATAGCAGCCGCTCGCGGCCCCATTTCTGCAGCGTCTCCTCAGGTGTTCGGGTGAAGCCGAAATCGATGGCGCGCGTGAAGAACTGCTCCGCGCCGTCGATCCGCCGCGCCGCCAGCAACTCCTGCGTCCGGATGATCCCCAGTTGCGCGCCTTGCTCGGAGCCGATCAGGTTCTGGCCGCCCTCCCCGCGGGTGGCGGAAAGGTATGCCGTCCGCATATGACGGCCGCGCGCAAAGTAGGCTAATACCGGAGTACGCTCATCGTCGGGATGCGCCCCGATCATCAAAACCGAGCCCAGTTCATTGAGCTTATGGAGCGATTGCTCGATTTCGGGAGTGCCCGAGAATACAGGTGCGGCGACGAGCGGTACCGCTGGTACCAAAGTGGCAAGTAGGAGCAGTAACCGGGCGCCTATCCGGCACATCATTTCCATCAGAAGCCATTCTACGACGGAAAATGCCGTGGAAGCGCCAAACGGGCCAAACAGGGGGGCTGGCGATGAACAAGGGTCGGGGTGCCGCACGAGCCATTCGTAGCTTCTTCGAGGTCTTGCGCAAGGCACGGCCGACGATTCCGATTATCCGTCCATCGCTCACCGCGCCCGCCGCGCCCAAAATCGGGCTGGCATTGGGTGGCGGTTTTGCCCGCGGAATCGCTCACGCCGGCGTCCTCAAGGCTTTCGAGCAGCACCACATTCCCATCCATTGCATTACCGGGGTGAGCGCCGGCGCCATCGTGGCCGCGGCTTATGCCAGCGGCACGTCCCCAGCCGAAATCGCCCGCCTGGGTTGCTCGCTGCGCTTCGGCGATGTGGCACGCTGGAGCCTCAGCCGCATGGGCTTTGTTCATAGCGAGCGCATGCAGCGGTTCCTCGGCCGCTTGCTCCAAAACTATCGCTTTGAAGAGATGCCCATTCCGCTCGGGATCCTGGCTACCGACGTGGCAACCGGCGAAACCGTAAAGTTCTGCGGCAGTGGCGATGTCTTTGTCCCCATCCGCGCCAGTTGCGCTTACCCTGGGCTGTTCCACCCCGTTCACTACCAGGGAAGAATACTGGTGGATGGCGCCATCAGCATGGAGATCCCGGCGCGGTTGGCGCGTGAACTAGGCGCTACGCACGTGATCTCGGTACACCTGCCCGCGCAAGGCCCCGGCTTGCCGCCCCGCAATGTGTTCCAGGTGGTGAACCGCTGCTTCCAGATCCTGCAGAGCCGCAACGAGGAGAGCTGGCGCAATGCCAGCGACCTGGTCATCTCACCGGATGTCCGTGGTGTCGAGTGGGACGGTTTCGCCTGCGGACCACAATTGGTTCAAGCGGGCGAAGATGTAGCTCTGGCCGCTTTGCCCGAGATTCGAAAGTGGTTTCCGAGCGAGGAGCCGGCTTCGGCCGAGCTTATGCCAGGTTCAATACCTGCTTGATGGTTCCGCTCTGCTCCCCGATTTTCTTCTGCAGCATCATGAGCGCGTAAATCAGTTGCTCGGGCCGCGGCGGGCATCCGGGGACAAACACATCGATGGGAATGACCTGGTTTACAGGGATGAGCGCGTAGTTGTGGAACACTCCGGTGGAAGTAGCGCACGCGCCCATGGAAATGGCCCACTTCGGTTCCGGCATCTGTTGATAGAGGTGACGGATCACCGGCGCCATCTTGTTCGACACGCGCCCCGCGATAATCATCAAATCCGATTGCCGGGGCGACCCGCGGAACACTTCGGCGCCGAACCGCGCAATGTCGAACCGGGAAGCGCTCATCGACATCATTTCAATTGCGCAACAAGCCAGGCCAAACGACATCGGCCAAATGGAGTTCTTGCGCGCCCAGTTCACCGCCATGTTCAGCGTGGTGAGGATGACGCCCTCCGATTGAGCAGCCGCCGCGTTAGCCGTCGAATAGTCGTCCACACGGGTAAAAATCTCCGGAAGACTACTAGCGAAGGGCTTATCCATACTTTTATTCTCGCATGCTCCCGGCGCCGTCCGCTAGAATCGAGGTTTCTCCATGCTCGAAGTCTCCGATCAGCTCCTCGATCAGGCCGCCTCTGCGTTCGGTATCGAACCCGGATTTTGGGATATCTGGGGCAATCATCGTGTTACCAGTCCCGCTACCACACAGGCTTTGCTGGCGGCTATGGGAGTGACCTCCGACACTCCCGAGCAGATCGAAAAAGCGCTCACGCAACGCTTGCGCCGTGAGTGGGAGCATCTGTTACCGCCGGCTCGAGTGGTTTCTGAATCTGCTCCGCGCCTGCTCGGGGTGAGCGTGCCCATCGAGCTGGCCGGTAAGCGCGCCGCCGTTACCATCCGCCGCGAAGATGGTAAAACCGTCGAACTCCAATTCGACCTCGGGCAACAGCCGGAACTGGACACGGCGGAACTGAACGGCCGCAGGTTCGTGCGCAAGCAAGTGGCGCTGCCCGATGACCTGCCCTTGGGATATCACGATATCTCGATTCGCGTCGGCACACTCGCGGCCGAGACACGTTACATCGTCACACCCGACCGCGCGTGGATTCATCCCAACCTCGGCCGTACTGGACGCGCCGCCGGCGTGGCCCTCAGCCTCTACGGCGTCCGCTCGGCGCGCAATTGGGGTTGCGGCGATTTTCGCGATCTGCAAGCCCTCATCGACTGGGTATCGGAAGAGCTCCAGGCCAGTTTTCTCGGCCTCAATCCGCTGCACGCCATCCACAACCGCAAGCCATTCAATACCAGCCCCTATTTGCCGAACTGCATCTTCTATCAGAACTTCATTTATCTGGACGTGGAAGGCATTCAAGATTACTCGCTCTGCCGCCGCGCCCAGCGTTTGCGGTGGCAAAAAGAGATCTGCGCCGAAATCGAAAGCCTGCGCGCCTCGGAGCTGGTGGAATATGAGCGGGTGGCCGCTCTCAAATTGCGGTTTCTAAAACTGCTGTTCGTGCAGTTCCTGCGCGAATGGCGGAGCGGCTCCCTGCGCGGACAAGCCTTCCGGGCCTACGTCGCGCGGGAAGGCGAACTGCTCGAAAAGTTCGCTACCTACTGCGCGCTCGACGAATACCTGCACCGGCAAGACCCGGACGTCTGGATCTGGACCGAATGGCCGGAAGAATACCGCGACCCGCAATCGCCCGGCACCCGCGCTTTTCGGGCCAAACACTGGCGCTCGGTAATGTTTTACCAGTATCTGCAGTGGCAAATCGATCTGCAACTGGGGCGCGCGCAGCAGTGGGCGCGGTCGCGCCGGCTGGCGATCGGTCTCTACCACGACCTGGCGCTGGCCACCGATCGCTTCGGAGCCGACCTCTGGGCGCATCGTCCTTTCTATATTCCCGATTGCCGCGTCGGCGCCCCTCCCGACGATTTCGCTCCCGGCGGGCAGGACTGGGGCTTTCCGCCGCCCAATTCCGATCACCACCGCGAGAACGGCTACAGGCTCTTTGCCGAATCGATTCGCAAGAACTGCCGGCACGGCGGGGCGCTGCGCATTGATCACGTGATGCGCCTGTTCCGCCTCTATTGGATCCCGAAGGACGCAACGGCTGAGGCAGGCGCATATGTGCGCGAGCTCTCCGATGATTACCTGCGCGTGCTCGCTCTCGAAAGCGTTCGCAACCGCGTGTTGTTAATCGGTGAAGACCTGGGAACGGTGGTGCCCGAGATTCGCCGGTCTCTGGCAGCCTTCGGCGTTCTCAGTTATCGCCTCTTCTATTTCGAGCAGCACGACGGTCGATTCCGCCATTACGAAGAATACCCGCAGCAGGCGCTTGTCTCTTCCACCACTCACGACCTGCCGACGCTCGCCGGCTTCTGGACCTGCGTCGATATCGAAGCGCGCCACCAGGCCGGAAAACTGGATGACGCTGGACGCGAGCGCCAGCTCGCCGCGCGCGCTGGTGAAAAGCAGAAGATGCTGAACGCGGTGCACGATTCCGGCCTGCTGCCGCCGCACATGTCTCGTTCGGCCGAAGATTATCCGGAGATGACGGGCGAGTTACACAATGCCGTGGTCGGATTTCTGGCGCTTACCCCCTCCCAGTTACTCGCCATCAACCAGGAAGATCTCACCAAGGAGCTGGAGCAACAAAACCTGCCGGGCACCACCGCCGAATACCCAAATTGGCAACGGAAAATGCGATTCACCGTGGAGCAGTTGCGCGCAGACCCGCAAGCACGCGGTTTCACGGAAATGTTTCGCAACTGGATCGAGAATTCCGGGCGAGCGAACCGGCCAGGCGAGTAGCGGGCCGCGCCCCACCTTCAGAGCAACCGCCACCGTAAGGGAGCTACTTCCCACCCGGATCAAATACTCGTTTATCCACCGGGACCCCCTGATACCCGCCGCGATCTTCCGATGGAGCAAAGCAATCGCTCAGGTCCGCCGCCGAGGCTTCGGATAGGTTCAACACCGGGATATCGAGCAGCTCGAACGCCGTCTTCCACAATCCCGAAAAACTGCTGTTGACATGGGAAACGTAGTTCCGCTTGCTCCAGGGGCCGGCGCACAGAAGCACGGTCCGGTTGGCATCCACGTGATCCGCGCCTCCCTCGGCGGAATCTGCGGTAACGAACACGGCCATGTTCCGCCACCACTTGGTTCGCGAAAGAAACTCCACGATGCGCCCCACGGCGTTATCGTTGTCGACAATGAAAGATTCCTCATACGGAAAGCCCGCTTCGGGGCGCGGCTTCGCGAGGCGGCCGTTCGGCAGGCCGATGTAGACCAACTGCGGCAACTCCTTTCCGGTCTCGACGTACCGCTCGTTGATTTCGCGGATCACGCGCTGGGCGCGCTCGCTATCGGAAGACTTGTCCGCAGACTCGGCTGCGCCATCAAACAACGAGATTCCCTGGTGCTTCAAGTGCTCCCAGATGGCGGCCGGGGATTCCGAAGGGCCTCCGGATACGGCGTAGAAGTTGTCGCTGAATGCCCATTGCCTGGCGATGGCGTGATGGTTCGGGGTGACATCCACATCGTGCAGGCTGAGCCGGACGCGGTGGCCGTCGACAAATCCGGCCGAGCCGAATCGCGCCAGCCCCGCCGCTCCATCCACGGGGCCGTTGCCCGCTCGCCGAACATCCCCTAACATTTCATCGAAGGCGCGGCTCGCGCTCACGATCAGCACGACGTGCCGAATCTCCTTCGGCAGATGCGGCGCAATCTGATTTCGTGGCTCGAAACCAGCCGCTTGCATCACGAGTTCCGTGTTGCCGGCAAGATCCGCCAGCGACGGAACCGGGAATATCGAAACGGACCCAGCCGTGCCTTCCTCGCCAATGGTTCTGACGAAACCGGAGCCAACTACCACACTCGGCCCAACACCCTGCCCCCGCCGGTTGACCACGTACACGGTCCCTCGATCGATGAGCACGTTGGTGGGAAACCAGCCGGCCGGAATGTGCCCGAGGACTTTTGACGAGCGAACGTCCACCACTCCCAGCGCATTGATGCCCGATTCGGCCACCAGCAACCACCCCGTCTTTGGGTCATATGCCAAGCCAGCCGGGGCAACCCCTCGCAGATGCTCAAAACCTGAAATTCGAATCGGGATCTCCGCCTCCACGCGATTGGCGGCCACGACTGCGATCGAATCATCGCGCGAATTGGAGACGTAGACGCGGTCCCCAGCGGCCGTGACCCCGGCTGGGCCGCCGATGTGAACCACGGCTCCCACTTTGGCGGCCGAGGGCTCGGACACATCGATGACGGCCATAGCATCGGACTCGGTTTCCGCCACGTACAACTTTTTCCGATCAGTCGACAACACCAGCACGGACGGCCGCCCGTCCAGCATCACCGAGGCGAGTATTCCCCGCGGCTTCGCGTCGATCACGCCGAGACGTGTATCGACTGCCACCACTCGCCGATTTGTGTGATCCGCAACGTACAGGACATTGCGAGCCGCATCCAGCGCCAACCCGCCGGTGAAACTATCGTGAAAGCCGGTCCGGTTCACGTCGAACGCGCTGCGCTGCTCGCCGCCCGGCAGTTCGATCAGCGCGACCCGGCCCGAGCCCCCTTCCGATACGAACACCGAGCGTTCCCGGAAGAAAGCCAAATCATACGCCGCCGCGTGGCTGAGGCTCGCGGCGGTTGGCTCTCCCAGAGCCCGAGTCCACGGAAGCTGGTGGAGGTCCCATCCCTGGCCGCGCTCCATCCCGGTCAGAGAAAAGTCCGCGTTAACGGTTACCAGCGTCCTGCCGGAAGCGCTCAACGCCAAGCCTGCGGGCCCGGGTCCAGTCGGAAACTGGTCGCCCGCGGGAGCGACGATGCGCCCGCCAGGCAAAATCGAAGTTTCCGCGCCTCGCCGTGCGGGCCGGATCCCGGCAGGAGGCGAGCCGTATTGCCCGAAGATCAGACCGCAAAAAGCGAAGCCCCAAACGATACGCCATCGGGCCGGCACTTCTTCATCATATGCCCGGCCGCGAGGGCAACCCGGCGGTACGCGGCCCGATAAGGTTATGATGATGTTCAAGGATGATAGGACACGCGCGGGTCACCGAGGAGATTCGGGAAGTAGCCTCAGCCTACGCGCTGGGTCTGCTGGAAGACCCCGCAATCGCGGAATTCGAGCAGCATCTTGCCGAGTGCCCCGTGTGCCGCTCGGAGGCTCAAGCGTTTCGCGAGGTCACCGGCGAGCTGGCGTACGCAGTACCACAGGTCACACCGCCCGCTCGATTGAAAACCGAGCTACTCCGGCGGGTGGCCTCCGCCCGCGTGTTAGTGAGGGCCGCGGAAGGGGTTTGGCAGAAAACTCCATTTCCCGGCATTGAGATTCGCCGCTTGTTCGTCGATAAAGTCACTGGCGCCGTAACATCGCTGCTGCGCGTCGCGGCCGGTGCTGTTTATCCTGCTCACCGGCATGGTGGAGTGGAACAGGTTTACGTCGTCGACGGCGATCTGATTTTCAACGACCACACTCTCGAAACGGGCGATTACGAAGTCAACCCGGGCTCGACCGACCATTCGTCGATCACCACAAAGACCGGTTGCCTGGCTTTGGTCATTCACAACGTTGCCGACGAGGTGTTTTCTTCGGAACGCTCGTGAGCGATCGCGGCGCCAGTCCTATCCGCGAGAGCCCCAGGGCCGCCCGGGAAGCGCTCTGGCGAGAGTATCTCAGCCGCAGCGCCGCCGGCGACCAAAACGCGCTGGCCGCCCTTTACGATGAATCGAGCTCGCTCGTATACTCTATCGTCTTGCGTCTGCTGGGCGATGTAGCGGATGCAGAAGAAGTCACCATGGATGTCTTCACGCAAGTGTGGAGGAGCGCGGCTAGTTACGAGGACTCGCGTGGCACCGTGATGGCTTGGCTGATTACGCTCGCCCGCAGCCGCGCCATCGATCGCGTCCGCTCCCGGAGCGGCCGCTTGCAGAACGAAACCGCTTTTCCCGAGACCTTCGATATTCCGGCCGAGGGACTCTCTCCCGAACGTCACACCGAAGAAAGGCAAAGGCGCCGTCACGTCATTCGAGCGCTCGAAACCCTGCCTCCCGAACAGCGCGAAGTGGTGCACCTGGCTTTTTACGGAGGCCTTACCCACAGCGAGTTGGCGGCCCGCCTGCGGCAGCCGCTGGGCACCGTCAAGACCCGCCTTCGCACCGGCATGATGAAACTGCGCGAACAGTTGACCCCGCTCTCGGCGTAAGCCGTGGGGCCAGGCCTTCCGGCCTGCCGCCGGGCTTCTGCCCGGCGCTGCTTAACTTGCTATCTTGCAAAGATGCGCATGCTCTACCTGACTCTCGGCTTCTTCTGCGCCCTCGGGCTGGCACTGGCTCAAGATACGGACCCTGGCCGGCGCGAGTACGAGTCCCGTTGTGCGCGATGCCACGGCGGCAACGCCGGCGGCGGCGAATCCGGTCCGGCCATCGCCGCGCCAGTGGCCGCACGCAACGATAGCGACCTCGCCGCGTTCCTGCGCCAGGGCCGCCCCGCTAGCGGTATGCCGGCGTTCGATCTACCCGCCCCCCAGATGACCAGCCTGATCCGCTACCTCCGGACCCTCGGCGACCCCATCCCGCGCAACGCCCCACCCGCCGCAGTCCGCAGGAAGGTGCAGACTACCGACGGTCAAACCCTCGAAGGCCAGGTGCTCAGCGAAGGCATGCTCGACCTGCAGCTTCGCACCGACGACAAACGCATTCGTCTCCTGCGCAAAGAGGGCGACCGTTACCGCGTCGTCACTTCGCAAACCGATTGGCCCACCTATCACGGCGACCCGAGCGGCAACCGCTATTCGCAGATCGCCCAGATCAATCGGAGCAATGTCGCGCGCCTCGCGCCCCGCTGGGTCTTCCCCATGCCCAATGTCACCACCATCGAGAACACACCCGTGATGGTAGAAGGCATCATGTACGTATCGAGCGCCAACGAGGTTTACGCGCTCGATGCCGGCAGCGGCCGCGCCATCTGGCATTATCAGCGCGCGCGCACCAAGGGCATTGCCGGTAACGCCGCCCTCGGCTTCAACCGCGGCGTCGCCTGGGCTGGCGACCGCATTTTCATGCTCACCGACAACGCCCACATGCTCGCGCTCAATCGCTTCAACGGAGAGCTGCTGTGGGAAACCGAAATGGCCGATTGGCATCTGAACTACAACGGCACCTCGGCTCCGTTGACTGTCCGCAGCCTGGTGATCTCCGGAACCGCCGGCGGCGATGAAGGTGCACGTGGTTTTGTGGCCGCCTTCGAGCAATCCACCGGGAAAGAAGTTTGGCGCTTCTGGACCGTGCCCAAACCCGGCGAACCCGGCTCCGAGACTTGGAAGGCCAAGGCGCTCGACCACCCCTCTGGCGCAACCTGGATGACCGGCACCTACGACCCGCAGCTCGATACCGTCTACTGGCCGGCCGGTAATCCCGGCCCTGATTTCTTCGGCGACGAGCGCGAGGGCGACAACCTCTACACCGATTCGATTCTGGCGCTCGATGCCAAAACTGGCAAGCTGAAATGGCATTACCAGTTCACACCGCACGACGTGCACGATTGGGACGCGCAAGAACCGCCCGTGCTGGTAGACGCGAACTGGCAAGGACAGCCGCGCAAACTGCTGATCCAGGCCAATCGCAACGGCTTCTTTTACGTGCTCGACCGCACCAACGGCACGCTCCTCCTGGCCAAGCCGTTCCTGAAGAAGCTCAATTGGGCGCAAGGCATCGGCCCCGACGGCCGCCCGATCTTGAACAAGCTCCCCGAGCAGCCCGACGGCAGTACCTACGTGTGCCCCGGTTTCCAAGGCGGCACCAACTGGTTCTCGACCGCCTACATCCCCAGCACCGGCCTCTACTATTTCCAGGCCCTCGAACGATGCAATGTTTTCTCGAAGCGCAACATGGAGTGGGAGCCGCTCAAAAGCTATATGGGCGGCACGGCGCGCCCCGCACCCGGCGAGACGTTCGAAAAATCGGTGCGCGCAATTAACATCCAGACCGGCGAGATCGCTTGGGACGTCCCGCAGGTGAGCGGGTCCCTGACCGCTTCGGCAGGAGTGCTTGGAACGGCTGGAAGCCTGGTCTTCTTCGGTGAGAACAGCGGCGCGTTCATGGCAGTGGATGCCACCAACGGCAAGCCGCTATGGCAGTTCCCGACGAATCAGGTTTGGAAGGCGTCGCCCATGACCTACGTGTTCGACAACAAGCAGTACGTGGCGATCGCGTCGGGCCACGACATTTTGGCGTTTGCGCTGCCGGAGTGATCGTCGTCAGTCGGGCAGCACCTACTCGTGCTTCTCCAACTGCAACGTAATCGTCCCAATGGTGAACTGCAGCCGCACCTGCACCTGCACCGGCAGCTTGCGCCGGTCGTCGGTCAGCCACACGTGCAGATGCGCGCTGCGTCGGAAGAGCACATTGTTGAACAGAAAAACTTCGTAACGAATCGTCTTATAGCTTGCGTCGGGAACGGTCACATCTTCGCGCTGCTGCGCCTCAACACGCGCCATTACCGTCTTCTTGCCATCGCTCACCGGCACTTCGGTGCTTTGCCCTGGCTCTAGGTTCAACGTTCGCAGGAAGTAAACACCGCCGATCACATCGTGCACACACTCCGGAATGTCGCTTTCCTGTGACGCCAGCACCGTGTTCTTCGCCAGGTCGCGCTCCAGATAACTGGCCTTGTGGGTTTCCGCATCGAATGTGACCTTGGTTTCGTGGCGGCGGCTGCCCTCATGCGAGGTCATTAGAGACGACTGCACGCAAAGCGCCTGGTTCAAGTGTGCCGAGTAATCGTCCTCTACCTTGAAAAGCTTGGATACCAGGCCCACCGATTCCAGATGTAGATTCACCTGCCATCCGGGGCGATCGCGCTGCGACGCCGCAGCCCATTGCACCGTGGCTTTGCCCGCCGAAATGAGCCGCCACTCGACGTTGTAGGTGAGAGTCTCTTTAGCAGGCAAGCCGGCGCTTTGCGGGAGCGCGCTCGGAAGATACACCAGCAGCAATACCGGCAACCGGAGCATGAAACGCCAGTGTCGCAAATGGAGCAAGCGGCCCGCAATGTGTGGGGCCAGCCCTTCGGGGCTGCCGCCGCGCTTCTGCGCGGCGCGCCGGGCGGAAGCCCGGCGGCAGGCCGGAAGGCCTGGCCCCACAACTTCAAGTGATTAAGAGCAGCTTGGCGGCGTTGCCGCCCAGGATCGCGCGCTTGTCGGCGTCGCTCAGGCCGGGCGTGTTCAAAACATGATCGACCGTGGTGGTACTCCACGGGAACGGGTAGTCGGTGCCGATCATGATCTGGCTTACGCCGGATTCGGCTACTAGATGCCGCAGGCCCTCGGGCGTGAACACCATCGAATCGAAATAGAGCTGGCGCAGATATTCGGTGGGATGTTTCTTCAAACCCTTACAGGTATCGGGGAAGCGGTTGCAGCCGTAGTCTGAGCGTGCGGCGTACGAGGGCAGATAGCCGCCGCCGTGCGCGGCGCAGATCTTGAGGCCGGGGAAGCGATCGAGGGTGCCGTCGAAAATCAGGTGCGAGAGGAAGATGGTAGTTTCGAGCGGATTGCCGATGACGTTGGTCAGGCCGCCTTTCCCCTCGAAGCGTCTGTTCATTTCCGGGATCCCCTGCGGATGCATGAAGACCAGGACGCCCAGATCTTCGGCCTTCTTCCAGAAGGGATCGAACTTGGGATTGGAGAGCTCGTCGCCATTGACGTGTCCGCCGATGGCAGCGCCGCGCAGCTTGTATTTCTTCACGCCCTCTTCCAGTTGGTCGGCGGCCATGTCGGGGAACTGCAAAGCGACAGAAGCGAACGCCACGAAGCGATCGGGGTTCGCCGCGCAGATCTCGGCGAGCTTCTGGTTCTGGATCTGGATCACCTTTTCCGCCAAGTCGCGCTCGAGGGCATACCAGTTGGCGTTGATGCTGAGGGCTTGCATGTCCATGCCCCATTCGCCCATGGTGTCGAAACGTTCGGGCAGAATGAGCGCGGGATTGTTGGGCGCGGTTTTGGCGCCCATGAGGGCGGTGGCTTCGGGGACGACCACGTGCGCGTGGATATCAATGGTTTTGACGCGGCGCCCACCAACGGTTACCTCACGGCGCTTGGGCGGGTTGGCGGATTGCGCGGCTAGCTTCCGCGCGCCCAGACAGCAGCCGGTGAACACGACTCCCGCGGCTGAGGCGGCATCTTTGAGGAACTGCCTGCGATGGGACATGGCATTCTCCGGTGATGCAGTGTATCAACGCCAGTTGAGGTTAACAAGGAGCCCTGCGGGAGGATGCCGGATTTAATTTACGGGGCTCTCACTTCGCCGCTTTAATCGCGAAGTCCCAGATCTGTTCGTTCAGCTTGCCTTCCGTATATTCCACAATGGCATATTCGCCGGGATCGAGCGGCTCTTTCGGCCAGACCTTGTAGAGGCCGTCGGGGGTTAATTGCTGTTGGAGGATTTCCACCGCCTCCGGTTCTTCCACCACCTCTTTAGTCACGGGCATATAGGTCAGGTTCTCGACGATCCGCACCGGGCCCTTAGGCTTGAGTCTCCAAATAGCGAAACGCTCGACCTCGGAAAGCTGGAAATAGAATTCCTGTTCCCGGTTGGTGAAGATGTTCATGGAGTGGGGATTGTTCAGCTCGAGGGTGGCTTTCCCGGAAACCACCGGGAGGGGCGCCAGCTTCTGCAGCACGGAACGGCCTTTGTTGGTGTGCACCGTCGATTCCGCCTGGGGAAGGGCTTTCGCCTGGCCGCCCTCCATCCAGTAGACGCCGGGGTTCTGCGGAATTTGCATGACTTCTTTTTGGAGCCGGCGTTCGGCCTGATCCTCTTCGGAAAGAGCCTTGGTTTCTTTTTGCAACTCCTCTTTCCGCTGGTTTTCTTCGCCGCGGGTCTTATCCAGGTCGATCAGGTCGAGGGGCATCTCCTCCCACTCGCTGCGCTCCACGCTGTAGAAGCGGACACGATCGGACTCGACCTTATATTCGCGGACCAGGTGGTACGACCCGTCCTTCATGTAGAGCCGGATATTGGCCGCCCAGGCGGTGACAACCAACAATGCCAACGCCACAAATAGCTTGCGCATACTCCCTTTGACTACTGTAGCGCCCTGCCGGGTTGCATGCCCGCGGCCTGGAGGCGTCCCGGCGCTAACATCGGGCGAACTTCATCGTCATTTTGTACGTACCTTGTCTCGAAAGCGGTTGAGCCGGAACGGGTCTGGCTCTTAAACTGTCTGGATACGAACCTTACCCTTATGCCCAATCGATTCGAAGCTCGAGTCCTAGCCCTGTTCGTTCCGCTGCTTCTGGCGCCGGGCGCATCGGCTCAATCGGAGATCAGCGTCATGCCGGCGACGGGAGGTTTGGGCTGGCTGACGCGTCCCTATCAGGCGCGCAGCGTCCCAGCCATCCGCTTGACGAACTCTTCGCGCCTGAACGACCTGGTCCGGGCCGGAAACCTGTACCTGACCGCGCAGGACGTGGTCGCTCTGGCGATCGAGGACAACATCGACATCGAGGTGCAGCGGTATGGGCCGCTACTGAACCAGGAAGTGCTCCGGCGCGCCCAGGGCGGCGGCGCTTTGCGCAGCGTCGGGGCAGGCTTGGCGGCAGGACCGCAGAGCGTGAGCCTGGAAGGCGTCAGCAGCAATTCCGGTTCCGCCTTGCTGGCCAGCGGAACCGGGGTGAGTTCGGGCGGCGGCATTGTCACGCAGTTAGGGCCGCAGATCCCCTCGCTCGATCCGTCGCTATTTGTCTACTCGATTCTCCAGCACTCCAGCATCCCGCAAAGCAACACGTTCCTGATCGGCACGGACGCGCTAGTCCAAGACACACGCAGCTTTCAAGTGCAGTACTCGCAGAACTGGGATTTCGGATTGACGGCCCAGGTCACTTACGCCAACAGCCACTTTCACAACAACAGTAACTTCTTCAGCGTGAATCCGTACACGACGGGCGATCTCGACCTGCAGGTGACGCAGAACCTGCTACAGGGGTTTGGCAGGGCCGTCAATGCGAGGAATATCCGGGTGCAGCGCAACAACATCAAAGTAAGCAACCTGCAATTCAAGCTGCAGGTGATCACAACGGTATCGGCCGCGCTCAATCTGTATTGGGACCTGGTTAGCTATACCGAGGATGTGCGCGCCCGGCAGGAGGAAGTCCGGACGGCGCAGCAGTTGCTGAACGACAACAAGAGACAGGTGCAGCTGGGCTCGCTGGCGGAAATCGAAATCACGCGCGCGGAAGCGCAGCTCTACGCCAGCCAGCAGGACCTGGTGGTATCGCAGACCAACCTGCAACAACAGGAGACGGTGCTCAAGAACGCGCTTTGCCGCGACGGCATCTCGGCGGCGGGGCTGGATAACATTCACATCGTGCCGCTGGACAAAATCGAGGTCCCCGCGACCGACGCGATCCGGCCGGCGCAGGATCTGATTAACGAAGCGCTCGCCAACCGAGCCGAAATCGCGCAGGCGCGGCTGGATCTGGACAGCAACGAAAAGAACCTGGTCGGAATCAAGAGCTCGCTCAAACCTACGCTGCAGGCCTTCGCCGAAATGACGAACAACGGGCTTACGGGAATGCTGACGGCCGCGGGCGCGCTTTCACCCGGGGCCGCCTACCTGGCCGGCGGATACGGCAATTTGCTGGCGCAGATCGCGCGGCGCAACTTTCCCAACTACTCGGCCGGTATTTCGCTGAATATCCCGCTGCGCAACCGGGCCGCCCAGTCCGACTATACGACTAGCGAGCTCGAGCTGCGGCAGAACCAACTCAACCTGCGCAAGAACGTGAACCAGGTAACGGTAGATGTGCAAAACGCCGTGATCGGACTCCAACAGGCGCGGGCGCGCTACGACGCGGCCAATAAATCGCGCGTGCTGCAGCAGCAGACTTTGGCCGGCGATCAGCGGCGTTACGAGCTGGGCTCGGCGACGGTCTTCCAGGTGATCCAAGACCAGCGCGACCTGGCCACCAGCCAGAGCACGGAAGTGCAGGCCATGGCCAATTACACGCACGCGCGGATCGCGCTCGATCAGGCTCTGGGGGCGACACTGGACGTGAACCATATCGCGCTCGACGAGGCCTTGGAAGGGCGCCTGGCGCGAGATTCGGTACTGCCTGCCAACCTTCCCGGAGGTCAGCGATGACAACCACGAAATCGATCGCCATCGGGTTGTGCGTGGCGTGGCTCGGCGGGGCCCAACAGACCATCGCGCCCGGACCGATCGCACCGGTGCGGGCGCAGGCGCCGGGCTTCTTGCAGCCGTATCTGCCGGTCATGGTACCGCCCATTCGCCTGACGAATTCCTCGCGTCTGGAGGGCCTGGTGCGTGCCGGGACACTGTATTTGACGGCGCAGGACGCCATCGCGCTGGCGCTCGAGAACAACATCGACCTGGAATCGAGCCGCTACAATGCGCTGATTGCGCAGTGGCAGCTGGAGCGCGCGCAGGCGGGCGGCGCTTTGCCCGGCGTGCCCGGTGGAGCGTCGCAAGCCGGCTCGGTGGCAAGCGGCCAGGGCGTGGCGGGAAGCCAAACGGCGGCCGGAGTGACGGCGGGGGGTAGCAATGCAAACGGGGGGAAGACCTCGAACGCCACCATTTCGCAGATCGGTCCGGTAACGCAGAACCTGGATCCGATCATCCAGGAGACTTCGACCATCAGCCACATCTCCTCGCCGCAGCCCGATGCGGCGCAAAGCCAGGTGGCGAGCCTGATCCAAACGACGCACGTGCACACGGGCAGTATCCAACAAGGCCTGCTGAGCGGCGGCCTCGCCACCGTTAGTTTCAGCGAGCACTACTTAAAGGAGAACGCCTCCACCGACGTGCTGAACCCATCGGACGCGCCCAGCGCCAGCATTTTGATCCAACACAATTTGCTACGGGGCTTTGGAATTGCGGCCAACGCGCGCACCATCACAGTGTCACGCATGAATCTGAACACTACGGATCTCAATTTCAAGAACCAGGTAAGTTCGGTGGTCGGCCAGGTGCTGAATCTGTACTACAACCTGGCGGGCGCGTGGGAGGATCTGCGCGCAAAGCGCAGCGCCTTGGAGACGGCGCAGACGTTTCTGCGAAATGTCAGCCGGCAGATCGAGCTGGGAGCGGTTGCTCCGAGCGACCGCATCACTGCCGAGACGCAGGCCGCATCGAGCGAGCAAGCCGTGTCGGACTCAGAGATCACGCTGCGGCAGCAGGAACTGTCGTTGAAAAACCTGATCAGCCGGACAGGCGTGGCCGACCCGGTCTTCGCGAATGCCCGCATCGTGCCGACCGATGCGATCGAGATCCCGGGCACCGACGACCTTCTTCCGATCGATGAGATGGTGCGGGAGGCGTTACGAAACCGCGCCGATCTGACCTCAGAACAAGCCAGTGAGAAAGCCAGCGAAGTGAATGCTCTGGGAACTAAGAATGGCATTCTACCCACGCTGCAGGGGATCGCGACGGAGAGCCAAGCCGGACTCTCGGGCACGCCGAGAACGGTGGTGTTCGACGGATTCGCAGTACGATCCGATCCACGGTTTCAAGGAGGCATCGGGACGGCCCTGGGACAGGTATTCCGGCGCGACTTTGCGAGCGAACTCGCGGGCGTGTTCTTTCAAGAACCGCTCCGCAACCGGCAGGCGCAGGCGGATTATTCGATCGATCTGCTGCAGCTACGGCAAACGCAGCTCAGCAATCGCAAGGACGTCAATCAGGTAGAGGTGGATGTGCGAAACGGCGTGGTGGCGCTGCGGCAGGCGCGGGCGCGCTACGAGGCGGCGCTCCGGAACCAGACGCTCGAGCAGCAATTGTTCGATGCGGAATCGGAGAGATTCCGGCTGGGCTCATCGACGCCTTACAACGTAACGGTGCAGCAGCGGGACCTGGTGACGGCGCAATCGACGGCGCTGGCGGCCCGGGTTGCCTACCGGACCGCGCGCGTTTCGCTCGACCAGACGCTGGGGATTACGTTGGAAGCGAACCACGTGACGATCGAGGAAGCGCGGAGCGGGAGGGTGGCGAGGAGTTCGGCGGCGCCGGCGAACGTGCGGTAAGTGAGCTAATTGCTATCCTGAGGTTTGGCCAAAATCTATCCGTTCCAACCTTTCCGATATACGGAAAAGGCTGGGCCGCCCGAGAACGTCGTCACGCAGCCGTACGACAAAATTTCACCGGCTATGCAGAGCCGGTACCTGTCGCTTAGCCCGTACAATCTGGTTCGCATCATCCTCGGCGAGCGCAGGCCGGAAGATTCGGAAGAGGATAATGTCTACATGCGCGCGGCGGCGTGCCTGAAGGCCTGGATCGCTGCCGGCGTGTTGGCGCGCGATCACGAGCCGGGCGTGTTTCCCTACTTCCAGGAGTTCACGGTGCCCGACACCGGCGAGCGCCTGGTGCGCAAAGGGTTCATTGGGCTGGGAGCGGTAGAGGATTACTCGGCGGGCGTGGTGCACCGGCATGAGCAGACACTCTCCGGCCCCAAGAAAGACCGCATGGAACTGCTGCGCCACACACACGCGCATTTCGGACAGATCTTCATGCTCTACCCCGATCCGGCGGGCGCGATCGATGCGCTTCTCGACGAAGCCGCGCGGGGGAAACCGCTGATGGACGTTACTGACGAATACCGGGCGGTTCATCGCCTTTGGAAAATCGCCGACGCTTCGCGAATCCAGCAGTTGATGGCGGACAAGAAGCTGCTGATTGCCGATGGGCACCACCGCTACGAGACCGCACTCGCGTTCCGTAAGGACAATCCGAACTTGGCGGGGGCGGACCGCGTGATGATGACTTTCGTCAACATGCATTCGCCGGGGCTGAAGATTTTGGCTACGCACCGGCTGGTGAGCGGATTGCCGCAGCAGGGTTTTCCGGAGGAGTTTCTACGCAAAGCGGGGGAATCGTTCCGGGTGGAGGAAATCGATTCGGTTGGGCGGCTGCAGCAGGCTTGGGCCGCGGGCGGGGGCCGGAACATCATTGGCGCGGCGATCGGCAAGCGCCTGTTCCTGATGGATGATTTGAGCGCACGCGGAGAGTTGGACGTGCGGGTTCTGCATGAGCGGCTTTTGGGAAAAGTGCTCGGCATTGGCGAGGAAGCCGTGCGCGACGAGAAGCACCTGCGGTATGTCCGCGGGATCGATGGGGCGATCGAGGAGGCGCGTGGCGGCGGCGCGCAGATTGCGTTTTTGCTGAAGCCGACGTCGATCGAGCAGGTGGCGGACACGTCGTTTGGGGGCGGGGTGATGCCGCAGAAATCGACGGATTTTTATCCGAAGCTGCTGTCGGGGCTGACGATCTACAAGCTGGAGTAGGACAGACCTCCCGGTCTGTGACCACAGGCCAGGAGGCCTGTGCTACCCCCGCCCCAGCACCAGCGCCGAGTTTTTGCTGCCGAACGCAATGCAGTTGGCGACGGCGTGCTCGATGGCCAGCTTGCGGCCGGGCTCGGTAATGTAATCGAGATCGCATTCCGGGTCGGGCTCATCCACGTTGAGGGTGGGCGGCACCACGCCATCGCGCATGGCCAGGAGCGTTGCCGCTACTCCCGCAGCTCCACAAGCACCCTGCGGGTGTCCGATGAGGCTCTTGAGCGAGGACCCGGGCAACTTGTAAGCGTGCCCGTTGAAGGCGAGCTTGACGGCGCGTGTTTCGATACGGTCGTTCAACTCGGTCGACGTGCCGTGGTAATTGATGTAATCCACGGCGGAAGGCGGAATGCCGGCTTCTTCGAGCGCTATCCCCATGGCGCGCGCGGGCTCTTCGCCGCATTCTTCGAGCCGGACCCGATGGTAGGCCTCGCAGGTAGAGCCGTAGCCGCAGATTTCGCCGTAAATGTGGGCGCCGCGCGCCAGGGCCCTTTCCCGCTCTTCGATCACAAAGAACCAGGCGCCTTCCGCTAAGACGAAGCCATCGCGATCGCGGGAGAACGGGCGCGAGGCGCGCTCGGGGGCATGGTTCCAGCTGGTGGTCATGATGCGCATGAGTTGGAAACCGCGCAGGATGAGCGGCGCGATGGGCGAATCCACACCACCCGCCACCACGGTGTCGAGAACTCCGGCCTGGATATTGCGGAATGCGTAGCCGAGCGCGTCAGTGGACGAGGTGCAGCCGGTGGAGACGATGTGGCTCAGGCCGCGGAAGCCGAACCGCATCGAGACTTCGCTCGCCAGCGTGCCGATGGTGCTGGTCGGAATGGTGTACACGCTGCATTGCTTCTGTTTGCCGGTGTAGAAGAGACGGTATTGTTCTTCCGTGAAATCCTGGCTGCCGCCGCCCGAGCCGACGATGACGCCGATGCCGCGCAGTTCGTCGCGGGTCATCGAAGCCGTGTCGATACCGGTATCGGCCAGCGCTTCGCTGACGCTCGCCACCGCCATGGGCACCGAGCGCGAGATATGCTGCCGCTCTTTCGCCGAGACGTACTGCATCTCGTCGAATTCGTCGGGGACCTCGCCGGCTACCTGCACCACGAAGTTGGAGGGGTCGAACCGCGTAATCCGGCGAACACCGCTCTTACCCGAGCGCGTGGCGCTCCAAAAACATTCCCGTCCGATTCCGTTCGGACTGACTGCACCGATTCCTGTAATTACGACGCGCCGCATCTAGCCAACTTTGCTTTTAATCTTCTCGTCAGTATAGGCTGAAACCTATGGAGGTATCCAGGCACAATCCCAGCAGGCTCCCTTTCCCGATCCCCCTGGCCGGCCTGGAAGCCGGTATGATCGCCGCGCTGTGGATGCTGGCCTGGATGGGTTCCAACTCGGCCTGGCAGCGGAGAAGCTTCTGGACGGCGGAGAATCTGCTGGCCAGCACGTTCTTTGGAGGCTCGGCCGTGCGGGACCGTTTCTCCGCCGAAACCCTTTCGGGACTGGCTCTGTACTTGTTGGTTTACAGCAGCCTGGGCTGCCTGTTCGCTGCGGTCATCCGCTTGAAGCTGGAGCCAATGCGCTTGCTGCTGGTTTCGGTACTGGTAGCGCTGGGCTGGTATTACGTATCGTTCCACGGGATCTGGAAAGCCCTCAGTCCGCTGATCCCGTTGCTGCACGCCGAACGCCCGACGATCCTGGGTCATGTGATTTATGGCGCCGTTTTGGCGCGCTATCCGCGGTACTTGCCGCGGCTGGCTGACGAGCCTGTAGCAGCGGTCCCTGAAAATTCCGGCAACGTGGAAAATCAGCCGTTCTAAGTTTACGCCAGTTTCCGGTTTACGCCAGTTCCAGTTCGATTCTCTTTGCCGCGGGGTCGAGCCGCGCGATGCGGAAGCTGCGAATTTGGCCGGCGCGCGCGGGTTCGGGGCGCGAGCTGCTGGCCCCCGCTCCCCCCTTCCACTTGGACTGCAACATGGAACTCAGCGAAGAGAGATCGGCTTTCGATTCGGTGGCCGTTTGTTCCGTGCCAGCCGGAGCCGCGATCCGGCAGGTAGCCTGGATCCCTTCGCCAAGCTCGACCTGGGCGCGGCTGCCGGAAACCTCCGTCATGCGTCCGGTGACCACATCGCCCTCTTTATGTTCCGCTATATATTCATCGAGACCCGTGGGCACGAGCTGTTTCATGCCCAACCGCAGGCGGCGTTTCTCCGTATCCACTTCGAGCACCTGGGCTCTGACCACCTGTCCGGCCTTGAGGACATCCTGCGGGTGATTGATGCGCTTCTCGGCGCTAATGTCACCGACGTGGATCATCCCCTCGACGCCTTCGGCGAGCTGCACGAAAGCGCCGAACTTGGTGAGGCTTGTGACCGGGGCTTCGACGGTGGAGCCTACTGGAAACTTTTGCGGTATGTCCGCCCAGGGGTCGCCCAGCGCCTGTTTCAAGCCCAGCGAGATGCGCCGGTCGGCCTGGTTGACGCCGAGGACCGCGACTTCGACAGCATCGCCCGGCTTGACAACATCCGAGGGCTTCCGCGCCTTCTTGGACCACGACATTTCCGAGAGGTGGATGAGGCCTTCGATGCCCTTTTCGAGTTCGACGAATGCGCCGAAATCGGTGACGCGTGTAACCGTTCCTTTGACGCGGTCGCCGGTCTTGTATTTTTCGGCGGCCTGTTCCCACGGGTGCGGCAGGAGCTGCTTCATGCCGAGCGAGATCCGGCGTTTGGCGGGATCCACTTTGAGCACCTTGGCTTCGACGGTTTGGCCGACGGCCAGCACGTCGGAGGGTTTGTTGATGCGGCCCCACGAGATATCGGCAACGTGCAGCAGCGCGTCGACGCCGCCGATGTCCACGAATGCGCCGTAGTCGGTCAAACTGCGGACGGTGCCCTGGACCGTCTCGCCTTCTTTCACTTCCGAATAACGGCGATCCCTGGAGACGCGCTCGTCTTCTTCGAGCACCACGCGGCGATCGACCACCACGTCTTCGTCCGCCACATCGAGCTTGATGATACGGCAGCGGATGTCCTGGCCGACCAACTTCTCCAGCTCGGCAGCGTCTTTAGCGCCGCTGCGGGAAGCGGGCATGAACGCGCGCACGCCGACATCGACACTGACTCCGCCTTTCACGACAGCCGTAATCACGCCGGCGATGGGAGACTTGTCGGCGAATGCTCTTTCGAGCGCCGACCAATCCCTGGGGCGCTCGACTTTCAGGCGTGAGAGCTGGTAATAGCCTTCTTCATCGCGCCCTTTGATGGAGACCGGGAGCTTGTCACCGGGTTTTACCGATTCGCCCGCTTTCTGGAATTCGGCGAGCGGAATGATGCCTTCTGTTTTGTAACCGATATCGAGAAAGACGGACTCGCCGGAGACCGCTACCACGGTTCCCTCGAGCCCCTTTCTGCCTTCTTCGGACTTATGGGAATGTGACTGTTCGTACTGTGACAGGATGTCGCCGAACGATTCGGCAGGCTCGTTTGCAGATAACTGAGACTCCGGACCCGTATCCGGGCCATCGTCCAGCATTTTTGGATTGGACATGAGACGTTATTTTTATTGTGGCATACCTGGGTAGTACTGGTCTGTGGGGTCTGTTTGGCTTGGGTCCTCGAAGCGTCACGAGCACGCCGCAGCCATTGCCTTTCCTCGGTGGGTCTGAGACGCTGTCCGCGGACGGCAAGCAAATTGAAATACACTGAGATCAGGGCAATCTCCACGGGGGAACGAGAGACCAATGACTCTAGACGAGCGTTTGAACGCGCTTACCCAAACAGGCGAGTTGCTTTCCTCGATGGATCGGGATAATGAAAAGCGCATGGGCCAGATGATGGACGCGATCAGCCGCCTGGCAAACGTCGCCGTAGCTCACGAAGAGCGCCTCGATGAGCACGAGCGTCGTTTGGACGACCTTCGTTAGAATAGCCGCCTTCTGATTATCCGGTTGCTTCAGCATGCCCCAATAGGTTGGGGTTGAGATCCCTGGCTCCCCTGATCTGCTCGTACTTGGTTGATTTGCGGCCGGTTCCGAGACCAAGTAGTGACTGAAATGCGGCCGCGGGTGTCTTGCGACGATTATGGCGAAAGACGAATTCGTCCAGGTAAACCT
>DATJAK010000130.1:0-49437 GCA_035516375.1 Bryobacteraceae bacterium | reverse complement strand
TCGGTTCCGGAACATAACAAGGAATTTAAGCCTCCAAACCTTAACCAAAGTACTGGAACCGTACTGGTGTGAAATGGCGCATTTGCGGGTGTACAATCAAAGGATTATTTTCCCTTTGCCTTTGGTTTCGAGCCTCCTCATTCTGATTACGAGCCGCCTCAAGACAGGAGCTCACAGACCCGCCGGAAGGCTTTTCCCGGCACTGGCCTTCGCATGTACGCGCCGGCACTTTTTGTTGTAAACTTTACTGGGACCACCGCAATCGTTTTAGGTTCAGTCACATGCCGTCCGAATCCGTCGAAATCGAACAGTCGTTACTGGAGAAGCTCCGGCAAAGAGCCGCTGCGCGTGGTGTGTCGCTGCGCGCCTACCTGGAAGCCATCCTGGAGCGAGAGCTCGCCAAACCAGGCGACAGCCCGGAAGATGAAGCCGTCACTCGCAAACTCGAGCAGTTGGGATACATCGACGCCGGCCTGGATATCTAACGCACCAACCACCCCCCATGCCGCGGTACAACAACTATATCATCGTCATCTTCGATAGCTGTCGTTACGACTCGTTCCTGCGCGCCAGCCCCAAGGTCATGACGCGGCTGGGCCAGGTGGAGCAGCGTTGGTCTTACGCATCATGGACGGCACCTTCTCACTACAACCTGCTGATGGGCCTGCTGCCGCATTCCAGCCCGCGCGGCGTGTATGCCTCGGAATACTACAAGCGCGATTTTCTGAAATACAACGAGCGTTTCGGCTCCGCGGATTTCGCATTCAAATCGCTGGTGCCGCGCATGTACCTGCCCAGCTTTCTGAAAGATAAGCTGGGGTACGAAACGCATGCCAAGGTTTCTCTGCCGGTGCTCAACCCCAAAACCATCCTCAACACCAGCTTCGACAGTTTCAAGCTGATGGAAAAGCATAACGACATGCGCGCCATGGTCCGGGAGATGACTTTTTCCGAGGAGAAGCCTTCGTTTTACCTGCTCAACGTCGGCGAGACGCATTATCCGTATGCGCTGCCGGACGAGCCGCCGGAGACCTGGCCCAAAGTGAGCGGCGTTCATGGGGTGTTCAAGCACCTGGATGAAGAGATTGTAGGCGGCCAATTGGTGGAGCGGCAGGAAGCGTTTTTCGACGACGAAAAGCTGCGCATGCTGCGCGACCGCCAGATCGAAGCCGTGCGCTACCTGGACCGGGTGGTGGAGGAGTTGTTCGACCGCGTGCCGGCGAATACGTACATCACCATCACGGCCGATCATGGAGAGCTTTTTGGCGAAGACGGATTCTTCGGTCACGGTCCTATCCAGCATGAAAAGGTTTATGAAGTTCCCTTCCTCGAAGGAAAGCTGCGCTAGCCGCGGCTTGGGTACCGCTGTTCCGCTGGCCATCCTGGTTTTTTCACTGGTTCACGGCCACGCTCATTCAGGCGCCACTCTGGCCTATATCGGGCCGGGCGCCGGATTCGCATTTCTCGGCTCGTTTCTCAGCATCGTCGCGGGATTTTTCCTGACGCTCGCGTCCCTGCTGGCCTGGCCGTTTCGCATGGTCTGGCGCATGGCACGGAGCCGCCGCGGATTCCGCCATGCGCAGGCGCATCGCGCCATCTTCCTGGGCCTCGACGGCCTCGATCCGGGGCTGGCCGAGCGCTTTATGAAGGAAGGGCGCCTGCCCAATCTGGCACGCCTGCGCGCGGAAGGCGCTTACCGCCGGCTGCGCACCACCTTTCCTTCACTTTCCCCGGTGGCCTGGTCCACCTTTGCCACCGGCGTGAACCCGGCCAAGCACAACATTTTCGATTTCCTCAATCGCAACCTGAAAACGTATATTCCGGAACTGTCTTCGGCGCGCGTGGGGCGTCCGAGCCGCGTCCTCAGTCTGGGCAAGCTGCGCATTCCGCTTTCGCGTCCGCCGGTCACCATGGGGCGGAAGAGCGTTCCTTTCTGGAAACTCTTAGGCGAGCACAACGTCGGCTGCACGGTGATCCGCGTGCCCATCACCTTCCCACCGGAGCCCTTTAACGGCAAACTGCTTTCCGCCATGTGCACGCCCGACCTGCGCGGCACGCAGGGCAGCTTCTCTTTCTTCAGCACCGCGCTCGCAGCGGCTACTTATGAATCCGGCATGCGCTACCCGCTCAAGCGGAATGGCTCCATCGTCACGGGCGAACTGGAAGGACCGGACGATCCGCTGCTGGAGGGCGCCGGCGCGCTGAAGGTGCCGTTCCAAATCGATTTTTCGGGAGCGCAGCCGCGCCTGAAAATCGACGGCCAGACGCACCCCCTGCCGGCAGGGGAATACACGCCCTGGATCAGCCTGCGGTTTCGCGCTTCGCTGGGAGTCACCGCCAGCGGCATCGTGCGCTTTCTGCTGCGCCAGACTACCCCGGAAGTTGAGCTTTACGCCACTCCGGTGGAGATCGATCCCGAGCGGCCCGCCCTGCCCATCAGCCATCCGGCGCATTACGCCGTCTACCTGGCCAAGCTGTTCGGCGCGTTCGCCACGCTCGGCATGGCCGAAGATACCTGGGCGCTGAACGAAGGCGTGATCGACGAAGGCGCCTTTCTGGACCAGGCCTGGTCCATTTTCAGCGAGCGCGAAGCGCAGTTCCGCGAGGCCCTGGATAAAACGCGGCGCGGCGTGGTGGCCTGCGTGTTCGACACCAGCGACCGCGTGCAGCACATGTTCTACCGCTACCTGGACGGCCGCGGCGGTCCGGATGGCGAGCGTTATGCCGGAACCATCCAGAAGCTCTACGAGCGCATGGATGCTCTGGTCGGCGAGACTCTGAAGCAGCTCGATGGCGATACGGTCTTGTTCGTGCTCTCGGATCACGGCTTCTGCTCCTTCCGCCGCGGCATCAACCTGAACACCTGGCTGCTGGAAAACGGCTACCTGTTCCTCAAGGATGGGCGCAACCAGAGCGGCCGCTATTTCGAGGGTGTCGACTGGTCGCGCACGCGCGCTTACACAGTCGGGCTGGGCGGCCTGTATTTGAACATCGCCAAACGGGAAGCGCAAGGCATTGTGAAGCCCGGCAAGGAAGCGGAGGCGCTGAAGCGCGAGCTGATCGCGAGATTGACCAGCCTGCCCGATCCGGCCACGGGCGAGACATCCATCCGCGACGTGTACGCGGCTTCCGATCTTTACCAGGGGCCATACCTCGAGCATGCGCCGGACTTGATTGTCGGCTACAACGACGGCTTCCGCACCTCCTGGGACGCAGCCGTGGGCAAGGTGACGGCCGAAGTCTTCGAAGACAACCAGAAGGCCTGGAGCGGCGACCACTGCGTCGACCCGACCATCGTGCCGGGCGTGCTGTTTTCTAATCGGGCGATCGAAGCCGAGAATCCCGGCATCGAAGATATGGCGCCCACCGCGCTCGACCTGTTCGGCGTGCCCGCTCCGGCCTGGATGGAAGGCAAATCGATTCTGGCTCCCCGCGCCGCCAAAGGGGCCGCGGCATGAGAAATGGCTCGTTGTGGGGCAGGTTGGCCCATTGCGAAGCAGTTAGGAGAAAATCATGTTCGGTAGCAACAACATCAAATTGAGCCCGGAGCTGTGGGAGCGCATCAAGCGCGTGAGCGAAGCGGGCGGCTATTCCTCGCCGCAGGAATTTGTCGAGCATGTCCTGGATCGGGAGCTGAAGAAACTGGAAGACGCGGAATCGGACGCGGACATCGTCAAGAAACTGCAGGGCCTGGGCTACCTCGACTGATGAACTACGCGGGCCAGATGCCGCCACAGGTTACCGGCTTGCCGTTTTCGCTGGTGGCGATTTCGGTGGCGGCGGGTATTGTGATGATGCTGCTGTTTAAGGTGGCATCGAACCCCGGCGCCATCCGGCGCGCCAAGCGGCGGGTGCAGGCGCAGTTGCTGGCGTTGCGGCTTTTTGGCGACGAACCGGCGCTGGTGTGGCGCGCGCAGGTGCGCCTGCTCACCGGCAATGCGCGCTACCTTGCCGTGATGCTGGTGCCGGTTGTGGCCGCCGCCATTCCTTTCCTGCTGGCGTACCCGCACCTGGAAGCGCTGTACGGCAGGGCCGCCCTTCCGGTGGGGAGCGAAACCGTATTGACGGTGCGCTTGCGCCCGCCGTTTTCCCTGTCCGGCGAGTCAGCCCCGCGTCTGGAAGTGCCTGCCGGGCTGGAGTTGGAAACACCGGGCGTCCGCGTTCCGGAGGCGGGCGAGATCAGTTGGCGGCTGCGGGCTGCCGGACCGGTCTCCGGGCCGGTGCGCATTTCGGTGGGCGGCGCGGACGTCACCAAGGCGGTGCAGGTGGGAAACGGACATGGCTACCTGGCCGACACCAGGCCGGGCGGCGTACTGGCCTGGCTGCTGGCGCCCGGCGAGTCGCCTATCGGCGCTTCCACCATCGAATCGGTTCACGTGGTGTATCGCAGCCAACGGCTCTCCGCGCTGGGGCTCGGTTGGCCCTGGGAAGCCTGGTTCATCGTCATTTCCGTCATTACCGCGCTGCTGGTGAAGAACCGGCTGGGCGTGGTGTTTTAATTTTAATCGGCTCAGCTTTCGTGGACGGCGCGTCTACCGGAAAAGATCCGAATGCGTCCCGGTCCGAACCAGGTACAGATCGTCTTCTTCGATCTTGTAGATCAACAGCCAATCGGGTTCGATGTGGCAGTCGCGATAACGAATCCACTCACCCCCGAGCGGATGATCCTTATAGCGTAGCGGCAGAGGATCGCCTTCCATCAGCAGCAAGATGATCTCCCGCAATTTGCAATTTCTGCATGTCCTTGCCGCGCCGCTGCGCGAGCTTGACATCCCGCCGGAACTGCGTACTACTGATCGGGGTACGCAACGATCAGATACCCAGTTCCTTGAACAGCCCTTCGGCGGAATTCATCCGCTTTCCCTTTCCCCTATCGGTGGCGCGCAGTGCCTTCACGGTGGCAGCGTTGGGCATCTTCACTTCAAATGGCAGCGCCTTTTCAGCAGCTACGCGGACTAACAACATGCGAACCGCATCCGACACTGAAATGCCCATTCCCGCCAATGTCTTCGCAGCTTTCTGCTTGGTCTTCTGATCCACGCGCACGTGAACCATGGTCGACGCCATGATTTATACCCCTGAGTTACATTGTATCTCACGTTTCGGAGCGCCCTGGCCGCAGGTGGAGAATGTGTCGGCTGGTTGCCAACCTATACTCGCTTTGCCGATGATAGGTATTGGTGTCCCAACCCTCCGTCTTGATTACCGGCTCCTGCGGCCTCGTCGGCTCCGCGGTGGCTATGTTTTTCGCTCGCCAGGGGTTCCGCGTTACCGGCATCGACAGCAATCACCGCGCGGTGTTTTTCGGGCCGGAGGGCGATACAAGCTGGATGCTCGCCCTGCTGCAGCGCCAGGTCCCCGATTACCGCCATGCCGCCATCGACATCCGCAACCGCGAAGAGCTGCTTCCGTTTATTGCCGGGATCAAACCGGATCTGATCGTGCACGCGGCCGCCCAACCCTCGCATGACCGCGCCGCCGGTATCCCTTTTCTGGATTTTGAGGTGAATGCCCTGGGCACGTTGCACATGCTGGAAGCGGCGCGGCAGTCCTGTCCCGAATCGCCGTTTGTCTACATGTCCACCAACAAGGTGTACGGCGACCGCCCCAATCGTATCGCGCTCCAGGAGCTCGAAACCCGCTGGGATTATGCCGACGCCGCGTTCGCGAACGGCATTGCCGAAGATTTTTCCATCGACCAGAGCAATCACTCCCTTTTCGGCGCTTCCAAAGTGGCCGGCGACGTGATGGTTCAGGAGTACGGCCGCTATTTCAACTTGCCGACCTGCTGCCTGCGCGGCGGCTGCCTTACAGGCCCCAATCATTCCGGCGTGGAACTGCACGGCTTTTTGAGCTACCTGCTGAAGTGTAACACCGAAGGCCGAACGTACACGGTTTACGGCTACAAAGGCAAACAGGTACGCGACAATATCCATGCCGAGGATGTGGCGCGCTTCATTTTTGAATTCTGGAAGGCGCCACGCGCCGCCGAGGTCTACAATCTGGGCGGCGGGAAAGCCAACTCCTGTTCCATCCTGGAAGCGTTTCAAATGGCGGAAGCCGTTACCGGCAAGCCCATGCGATGGCGCTACGTGGAGCAGAATCGCGCCGCCGATCATATCTGCTATTACAGCGATCTGCGCAAAATGCGGTCCCACTACCCGGATTGGGACGTCACCCTCCGGCTAGAGACGATCTTCGAGCAGATTGCCTCCGCCTGGACAACGCGGAGTGCCCCGGTTGGGATTTGATGGATGAAGCCGCAGCCGCATGAGCCGGGCGAGCCGCTGCAACTGCTGTCGGTGGTCATTCCCGCGCGCAACGAAGCCGGCGCCATCGCGGGCACAATCGAGCATCTGTACACCGAGCTGCGTCTACAGAGCATCCCCCATGAAATCGTGGTAGTGGACGACGGCTCGACCGACGAGACCTGGAAGGTGCTCGAAGAATCCACCGCGCGGATTCCAACTTTGCGCCCCGTCCGCAACTCCGGCGAGCACGGATTCGGCCGCGCCGTAACCCTGGGGTTCGATCACATCGCGGGCGACGCCGTAGTGGTGATGATGGCAGATGAATCCGACGACTGCCGCGATGTGGTGCGTTACTGGGAGGTGCTCAACCAGGGTTGGGACGCGGTATTCGGATCGCGCTTCCTGCGCGGCGGCGGAGTGATCGACTACCCGGTTTTCAAGCGCGTCATCAACCGGCTGGCGAACCTGTTTCTGCGGCTGATTTTCCGCGTGCCGTTGAACGATTTCACCAATGCGTTCAAAGCCTGGCGGCGGAAAGCCCTGGAGGGCTGCCGGCCGTTCCTCTCGCCGCATTTCAACCTCACCATAGAGCTCCCGCTGAAAACCATCGTGCGCGGCTATTCGTGGACCACGATCCCCATTACATGGCGCAACCGCCGCAGCGGCGAATCCAAACTCAGGCTCAAGGAGATGGGCAGCCGCTATTTCTTCATCGCGCTCTACTGCTGGCTGGAGAAGTATTTCAGCCGGGGGGACTACAAGAAAAAAGGCAAATAGGATCCGGAATAAGCCGGTACTACGCTTGCGAATTCAGTTCCTGTTTCAGCGATTGGAGGATTTCTTGCGCTCGCGCCCGCTCTTCCGCCGAAGCTTCCCCATCTTGCGCGACGCTCCCCCAGTATCTGTACTCCTCCTGCCAGATCCGCTTCCGCCTTTCGGCTTCTTCCGCGAGGAATGCCCGCACCGAACTGTGGCCGTTGTTTTCAAAGTGCCGCGGCACGGCGGTCAAAATGAAACCCACGGGATTGTGGATTCCATTGACCGTGCGCATTTTGTGGCTGACGAAGTAGGCGATCTCTTCCAGGCGGCAATCGGCCGCGCGCAAGCGGCATTGGCGCAGCAACTGGCGGGTGGCGTCGTCGTCGATGAAGCCCAGATAACGTTCCAGCATGACGCGCAGTTCCCGTACTTCGCCGGCATCGGTGGTTGGCGGCGCCATGGCTCTGCCGCCAGGCTGGCTCCCGTCGTGTGACGACGGCGTACTGACTTCCCTTCCCTGTCTTAAATTTGTGGCCGCCGCGACTACTGTGGTCGTGTCCTCCTCGTCCTCTGTAGGCGGGGCGGCGGTGCGTTCAGTGGACTGGCCAAAGCCGCCCCCAGTAGACGGGATTGAGGCGACTACAGTGGACAGGTTCAGACCGGGCTGCGACCGTGGGTCCGCCACCTCGCGGACATACACGAAGCCGGGCCCGATCTTGGCCACGTGGAACCTTCCCTTCTGCGCCTGGCGGTCGAGCACGGCACGATAAGCGAAGACGCGGTACACGGTGGAGGTGCGCAGGTAAATGTCAGCCGGCTTCTCTATGGCAATGAAGCCCTTGTCCATGAGGCGGTCGACGATACGCTGGATGGTTTTCTTGGAGAGCCGCGTGCGTTTCATCAGAAAGTCGTAGCCCGCCTGTACGATGCGGTAGCTCTCTCGCTCTTCTTTAAACGCCGGCGTGCTCTTCACTCCCCACAAGGTGTCGTACACCGATTCTTCGGCTGGGCTGAGGACATCCTGTGCGAGGCGAATTCTCTTGACTCGGGAGGCGGGCACGATTTCCCCGCTCTCGGTCAGCCAGAGGGAGACCGGAATCGACCTGCCCACAGTAGACGTGTCTACTGTAGTCTTTGTGACTGCTCTAGCTGATTCGACTACTGTCGGCTCGTTAGAAGCGACTACAGTATTCAATTCTGAATCGACTACAGTAGTCGATTCTATAAGTGCTTCGAAACACTGTGAGTTATCCGTTTTCTCAGTGTTTCTGTCTACTGTAGGCGATTCCGCCACGGTAACAGTGGACATGTCTACTGTAGTCTTGTCTGTTGGCTCCGGCTTCTCAGGGTTCTCTTCCGGTCTCTCCGTGTGCAGCAAATGGGAGCCGACACCGCTGCCCACGGCCGGAGTAAAGATAAGATCTTCCAGCTCGCTGGGATCGAATTCGGGAAGCTTGGTTCTAGACCGCGATGCTTTCGCCATGCTCCGGCTCAGTCTTATAGCCCTTCACGCCCAGAATCTCGAGGATGGCGGAGGTCGCCGCCTCATAATCCTCCAGGGCTTTTGCCTTGGGATCCGCATCGGCCACCATTTGGTGCAGGCGGGCCGCCTTTCCGATAATCTGATCTGTTCGGATCGTATTCAAAACAGGTATCTTATACGTCTCGCTCAACTGCGCGATCATCTTCATCACAACGTCCGTCAGGCCGTACCGCCGATTTACGATGGTCGGCAGGAGGCCTATGGAGCGGATGGGCGTCCGTACGCTGTCGCCAATCGTCTGGGCCGAGAAAATGGTAGCGCCGGCGCCCGAAACGCTCAGTGTGTCCATAGAAATCGGGATCAGTACGTTCTGGCAAAACACCATGGAACACGCCTGGAGCAGGGAAATGGACGGCGCTACGTCCACCACAATGGCATCATAGGTTTCCTCATACATGCGGAAGGCATTCTGAAACACGTGCTCCCGCCCGTACATGGTGAAGATGCGCTGTTCCATAGCGGTAGTCTCTCGATTGCCGCATAGCACCTCCAGCCGTTCAGCCACCGGAACGGCACAGTCGGAGAGCCGTAACTGATTGAGAATGAAGTCAGATAGATATGCCTCTGGCTTCAGCCGCAAAGTCACCGTAATCGAGCCCTGCGGGTCGCTGTCGATCAGCAGCGTGCGCAGGCCGCGGTCCGCCAGGCAGCGGGCCACGGTGATCGCAGTTGTGGTCTTGCCAACGCCGCCTTTCTGATTCCCAATCATCAGTTTGATCATCGGCCGAGTGCCTCCCGAATGGTTTGTATATCCACCTCTGTCCACAGGCGATACCGATTGTCGGGATTCCGCATCGGTTCCGGAATCCGGCCGTCGGCCAGCATCCTGTAAAGCGTCCTGGAACTGATCCCCAAGATCTTGGCCACCTGTGAGCTAAGGTACAAGTTGGTGCGTTCTCTATTCCTGGCCATGCTTTAGAACCTCGATGTTACAACAACATATCTCTTTAACTCAACATAAAACTTATGACAAAGATGAGGTCCAGGCCCCGATTAGAAAACTTATGTCACAAGGCCTAGAATCGACACTGTGGTCATGTATATTGAAATCGACTACAGTAGCTAGACTAAATCGACTACTGTAGCCATGTCATTATGCGCCGTCGATGAACTCCCGGATGGCTTCGTAGTCATTGTTTAAGGCAAAAACCACGGCTCCAAACGCCTTTAAGAACGCAGCCGCGCTATCAAAGTCGACGCGCAGGCTCCGGGGAGTCAAACTCACGTTCGGTGGGAGGCTCCCAAAGCGGGTATTGACCAGGTCCAGCGCGCGTTCCTGGGAGGCAACCGTCGTTCTCTGCGCGGCCACAAACCCGCGCATCTGGTTCAGGTATTGTTCCACGCGGGACCGCCGCCGGATCTCCCGGTCAATAGTCCCGCCGTCTTCCTGGAGACTTCTCAAGCCGCGGATGGCGTCCGTCCGGGCCAGGATCAGCACGTTCCCGGGACCTTCCTCCGCCCCCAACCGCCGCAACAACCGCCAGGCTACCGTCTTGGAAACTCCCAGCCCCTCCTCGAGCTGCCGGCGGTCAATCCAGGATTCCCGCCGGGCTTCCAGATCTCGAATCATCTCGGCAATACGTCCGGCGTAGCTGGGTCTGGCTGGCATAAACCTCCTGAGGGCGGGGAAGTTAGGTTTCCCACTTCAATCTACCGTGCTGCTTACTGTTGTGCAACGATCGTTTCAAATACCTTTCGTGAACGCAGAGGGCTAGCAAACTTATGATTTGACTAATGCACGATAATGAGACATATCGTGCTATAGTTCCAGCGAGCATGTATCCGCTCACGTTGGCCGCCCCCTCCGGCCTCGGGCCGGCTCAAGACGGTTCCCAGGATTCCCGCCTGGTCGAGCTTTGGCTGGCGGGCAAGTCCAGCCCACATACCCGTCGCGCCTATGCCGCCGACGCCGCCCTCTTCCTCCGCTTCATCGACAAGCCCTTGTGCCGGGTCACGCTGGCCGATTTCGAAATTTGGGCCGCTCATCTGGGGCAGGGAAGTCTCAAACCCGCCAGCCGCAACCGTTCACTTACCGCCGTCAAATCGCTGCTTTCCTTTGCCCAGCAGACCGGCTATCTCGCGTTCAATGTGGGGGCAGCCGTAAAGCTCCTGCCCAACCGCGATTCCCTGGCACAGCGCATTCTGGAGGAAAGCGAAGTATCGAGGCTGATCGAAGCGGCTTCCTGGGGCCGCAACCGCATTCTGTTGAAGCTGCTCTATGCCACCGGCGCCCGCGTGAGCGAGTTATGCGGTCTGAAGTGGGCCGACGCCATCGCCAGAAAGGAAGGAGGACAGCTCACACTTTTCGGCAAGGGCGGAAGAACCCGGACCATTCTGCTCAAGCCTGCTGTATGGGAATTGCTCGTTTCCCTTCGGCGCGATGGCCATCCGCAAGATCCTATTTTCCCGAGCCGCAAGGGCGGAACGCCGCTCGACCCTTCCCAGGTGCGGCGTATCGTTTACGCGGCCGCCCGGCGAGCCGGCCTCGAACAGAAAGTTTCCCCCCACTGGATGCGCCACGCGCACGCCAGTCATGCCCTCGACCGCAAAGCCCCCATCCACCTCGTCCAGGCTACCCTGGGTCACGCATCTGTCTCCACCACCGGCCGCTACCTGCACGCGCGCCCCACCGAAAGCTCCGGCTTCTATCTGCCCGATTGACGGCTCAGCCTTTTCCGTGGAAACCCTACTGCGCGCTGGCCGACATCTGTTCCTCCGCCCATGCGGGCCGCGGCGTGTCCGCGGCGACCAGCAGCAACTTGATGGTGTGCAGCAGGATCAGGGTGTCCAGACCGAGCGAACGGTTCTTGATGTAGTAAAGATCGTATTCCAGTTGGTCCATGACATCTTGCGGGCCCGGGCGGGTTTGCGCCCATCCCGTCAGCCCCGGACGCACGGCATAGCGTTCCCTGTAAAACGGAATGTACCGCTCGATGGCTTGCTGGTATTCCGGCCGGCTGGCGCTCGGACCCACGATCGCCAGGTCGCCTTTCAAGACGTTCAGAAACTGCGGCAACCCATCCAGCCGCAATTTGCGCACGGTTCTGGCGACCACTCCTTTTCCATCCGTGTGGAAAGAATAGGCGTGGAACAGATGGCCGTTCAGGCCGGTCACCGTCTGCGCGCGCATTACCGGTCCCCGCTCAAATGCACGCAGAGCCAGCGCGGTGAGAATCAGAACCGGCGCAATGGGCACCAGGCAAATCGCCGCCACAACTCCGTGCAGCACCAGTTGGTAAAACAACTTTTGCGGCGGCACTGCGAACGTGCTCGAGTAGATCAGGTGCTCCGGACGGACGCTGTAGAGGCTGACGCGCCCGCAAGCCTTTTCATAAGTCGAGGCCGCGGCTTCCACTTCGTAACCGGCCAACTGGAGCTCGATTAACTCATGCGCCAGCTTCCGGTCCGGCCTACCCCAGCCGCCGAATACAACTCGGGGCGGCAACTGCGTTTTCACCACTTCGTCGAACGCTGCCAATTCTTCCGGTGTTTCCACGGAGCCTTCCACGACCAGCCCTGCCTCGGGATGCTCCTGAATCCATTTGCGCAAGTCCGCCAGGATGGGGCCGCCGCCGATCGTGACCAGCCGCGTTTGTCCAATCAACTGGCCCGCTACATTGCCAAACCACAAACGCCACAGAAAAATTCCGGGCACGGCCACCAGGCTGCCTAGCAGCATCACCCGCACTGAAACACGCAGATCGCTGTTCAGATAGCTGATCAGCCCCTGTGCCAGAAAGGCCACTCCCGTCACCATGCAAAGTTGCTGCAGCAACAGAACTCTGGACTTAACCCGGATTTGCGTGTACAGGTCCTGAAAATGGAGTCCTAGCAGGAAAGTAAGCACCACCAGCGCAAGAGCGACCAGCCCGTAGTCAGACAGCAGATAATCCATCGGATCCAGATCGCCTAACAGGATCGTGGCCCCCAGGAAAGCGCCCAGCAAAAAAAGGCTTTCGAAGACCAGCAGGATGAATGTCGCGGGAGGAATGGAGACGTTGAATAACCGAATCATCACATGCCGGCCGGGTCTGGATCACATCGGCTTTCCAATTATACCCGCCCACTTCCGATTTCCTTTCAGACTTACGCTCAGGCACATGAGCCTCTCCGTCAACCGGGCCTTACGCTCAAGCACATGCCACCGGCTTTGGGCAACATGGGATTCAAAGGAATCACTGCGAGCCTGATCGGAAAAAATGCCCGATGGCGTGAGGTTGTGCGGAAACGGCATGAGCCTCGGCGTAAAGCTGGAATATAAAACATTGATACTTCATGCGCTGGCCGCGTTTTCGTCGGTAGCTATGAACATCCTGTCCCATATCTCAATAGCCGACCTTCTTTTCAGCAGCTTACCGGTGATTTACGCTTAAGCTCATGGGTCCGCCCGTAAACCGGTGTGAGTTTGAGAGGAAGGAAATTCGGTCAAGTCCCGAAGATTCAAGACCTTAGTTGAACTCTCCCAGAGCCTGCTATATGGTATGGTTCTATGGAAGTTCTGTATATGGAAACCATCTTGGACAGGATTTTGCTACCTGATCGTGAGCTTGACCATAAAAAACCCTGCTAACCATGTGCCTGCCAATAAAGGGATAGCGAACTCGATTTCTGCCGTTGTACAAACGGAATTGTAACCAATGCCCCCCACCGGCCCAAGCGGAAAGTCCAAATCACTTGTTAAAGCGCCGCTGCTGAACCTCTCCGTCGAAGAGGAAAACCTGGCAGCCATCCCGTTTGCAGTTTTAGAAAGGCGTGTTGGCAAAAAAGTCGGCAAAATCGAAATCAATGGAACCAAAACGCTGCCCGATGGCACCGCCATGCGTGTGGTCTGGCAGGTCCAGGGAAATAACGAATTAGGCTTGCCAACCGAGCAGGATCTAGACATCTTTGTTGCCTTGGGCGCCATCACCTTTCGCAACGACTTCGCTAAAACCGTCACCTTCACGGGGCGTGAAATTGCCAAGATCCTGGGCATCAGCGCGGTTCACGGCAAGTTTTATAAGCGTCTGAAGCTGGCCATGGACCGGTTTATTCCGTTGCGTTTTCGGGCTCTTACGGAGACCGAACAGCGCGAAGAAGTGAAGTGGTGCAATGTCTTTCAGGAAGCCAGTTTTTCGCTCAACCGCATAACGGGCCGCTGTACCGGCTCGGTCACATGGACTGACAAGCTGATTCAGTCTATGGACGCGGGATTCTTCCGCCTGCTCGACGCCAATCGCTACATGGAACTCGACGGCATCACCGCCAAGCATCTCTACCGCTTCCTGGCGATTGCATTTGCCAAAACGGATGTTGTGATTCTAGACGCCCGCCAACTCGCCACCGAACATCTGGGAATTCTGACTCCACCCAAATACCTGTCGCGGCTGATGCAGACGCTGGAGCCCGCTTTCGAGCAGCTCATGCACATCCAGATCCTCGGCTCCTACCAGGTTGTTTCGAGCGAGGACTGGCGCATCGCGCTGCACAAACATGCAGCCTATGTGTCTGAGCGTAAGACTTTGCAGATGCACAGCGCCATCACCGATCCGGCGGAGCGCCGCGCCAATTGCCAGGAGCAACTGCAGCGCGGCGGCATCGCGGCTAAGACCGCCGGCGCCTATTGCCAGACGGCATCGAGCGCGGTGGATTTCTATGGGCTGGAGCGGTGCGCGCGTGTGCTGAACGCCATGCTGGAAGAGGAAGTATTGCCGCACGTAGCCGTAAGCATCGTCCGCACCGCGCTGGAAATGGGCACCATTGGCGCGGAAGGAAGCGATCTGCTGGACTGGTGCGAAATTTCCATTCATGTATGCCGGCAAAAGCGCCGTACCGGCCAAAACCTGCGCAACTCCGCGGGTTTGATCGTAAAAATTATCAAAGACCAAGCTACGCGCGCCCGCGTCGTCAGCCCGGAACTGGAAACGGTCTTGAAGCAGACCTACCGCCGGCAGCAGGAAATGGCCGAGCGCCAGGACCGCGAGCAGGTGGAGCGCTCGCTGATTCTGGAGTACGAGCAATCGCGCCTGAACATTGCCGAGATGCTGTTTCAGGAGATGCCCGAGATCAAGAAAGCGCTGCTGCGCAAGGGGAAGGCCGAGACGCTGCGCCAGCAGGAACGCTTCCAGCGCATCCCGCCGGAGATACAGGAGCGCGAGATCGACGCTGCTATTCTGCAGGAGATTGCCAAAAAAGAAGCGCCGCCTTACGAGAAATGGCGGCTGCGCAAGCAGGCGCAGCAGGCGGTGCTGGCGTTCGCCGATCCGGAGCGGGCGGGGCAGGAGCAGGAAATCGCGTAGCGCCCCGGTTCTTCGCTGGACGAAACTCTGTAGCTGTCTCCGCCGTTTACGCCCAAACCCATGGCGGCGCCTGCCAGAGATCCGGCCCGCTAACTTTTGTTTACTAAGCCGCACCATCCTTTTTCAGGCTTGATGACCGGCGCTATCTGCATTGTATTGGGCAGGTATGGGTGTGCCCGCCCCCAGCCCGCCGTATTTCTGTGCGCCCAAATCTCGCATAGCGGGACTCCGCGCGGCGCTGTTCGATCTGGATGGAACGCTATACGACCAGAGCAGCCTCCGCGCAGCCATATTACTCAAACTGTCCATTTATGTCGTCGGGCACCCGCTCAGCGCCTGGCAGACCCTCCGCATACTCCGCAGCTACCGGAAGGCCCAGGAGTGGATGCGGTATCAAGATCGGGAATTCGGCGATTTGGCAGAAGCGCAGTTGAATCGCGCTTGCCAATGGTCCGGCGCCGATTCTCCGCGCGTCCGGCAATGCATCCGCGAGTGGATGGAGGAGCGGCCCACGCAAATCCTGATGCGCTACCGGATGCCCTTCCTGGTGGAGTTCCTGGAGGAACTAAAAAATCGGCGTTTCAAAACCGCTGTGTGTTCCGATTATCCGGCGGCCGCCAAGCTCCAGGCGCTTGGAATTCTGCATTGTTTCGACAGCGTGCATAGCGCGCAGGATGCCGGTACTCAGCGCTTCAAGCCGCATCCGCGCCTACTCCAGACGGCTTTGCAGACGCTCGGCGTCTCGGCGGAAGAGGCGGTGTATTTTGGGGATCGCCCGCAAGTGGATGGCACAGCGGCCGCGCGCGCCGGCCTGACATTCATTAAGATCTCACCGCGGCTGGGATTCAAACCCTTTTTGGGGGCGTTCGCCCATGAGTAGCGCTTCAGCCACCGTACAGACGAAAGTCCTAGCCCCGTCGTTGCGGGGCCACATCCAGATCATGCGCATCGATCACTGGGTGAAAAATATCTTTGTCCTGCCCGGAATCGTGATTGCGCTAGCCGAATTACCGTCCGATTTACGCCCGGATTGGTGGTGGCCCGTCCTGGCCGGCATGGTTTCCGTATGCCTGGTGGCATCCAGCAACTACACGCTTAACGAAGTGCTGGATGCTCCGTTCGACAGGCTCCATCCCACCAAGCACCTGCGGCCCGTGCCGGCGGGATTAGTGAGCCTTCCCCTGGCTTATTTACAGTGGATCGTGCTGTTCGCAGCGGGCCTGGCAGCGGGCTTTGCGGTGTCGCTGCCCTTCGCGGTGACCATGGCCTCGCTTTGGGTGATGGGCTGTATTTATAACATCCCGCCCATACGTTCCAAGGATCTGCCTTACATAGACGTCCTCTCCGAAGCTATCAACAATCCGCTGCGCATGCTGGCTGGCTGGTATATGATAACGGCCCGGCTGGCGCCGCCGGGTTCGCTGCTGATGAGTTACTGGATGGTGGGCTGCTACTTTATGGCCATCAAACGGTTCGCCGAATATAGAAGTATCGGCAACCGGCGGACCAGTGCGGCCTATCGGAAGTCCTTCGCATATTATGACGAGCAGCGCCTGCTGATTTCGATCATGTTTTATGCGGCGCATGCCATGTTGTTCTTCGGCGCCTTCCTGATCCGCTATCGCATGGAATTGATCCTTTCGTTTCCCGTGGTGGCGCTGGTGATGTGCCAGTACCTCGCGGTCGGCTTCAAGCCGAACAGCGGGGCGGAGCGGCCGGAGCACTTGTACAAGGAACACGGATTGATGGTGTCGGTCGTTTCCTGCGCCGTCATTTTGGTTACCCTGATGTTCGTGCGGATACCGCAGGTATACGTAATTTTCACTCCACTCACGCGGCACCAATAGATGGCTTCCGATGGAGCATCACACGGGAGTGCCGCCGCCAACCGCCCCGGCGTGGTGTTGAAACTCATGAACAAGCGCAAATTCTCCTGGTGGCTGCCCCTCTCGGTTGCCGCTCCCGTCGTAGCTTTTATCGTGATTCATCCGGTGCTGGAAATGGGGTTCAACGACGATTGGGGGTTCGACCACATGGCCCTGGTGCTTGCCAAAACGGGCCAGGTCTCTTACGAGGGGTGGACAACCCCGATGAGCCTTCCGCAGGTGTTTTTGGGGGCGGCCCTCATCCGCCTGTTTGGGTTCTCGCATTTCCTGCTGCGGCTTGCCCTCCTGCCGTTTTGGGCCGGATGCGGCGCCCTGGTATACCTTCTCGGAGCCAGGATCGGCCTCCCCTCTCGCTATTGTGCTTTGGCGAGTCTCTCTACCACGCTTTCGCCGATTGCCATTCCAATGGGCGCCTCTTTTCACACCGACATTACCTCTCTAGCCTTTATGTTGCTGGCGGTATATGGCGGAATGCGGGGGCTGGAACCGGCATCGATACGAAAGACGGCCGCCTGGCTGGCCGGAACTGTCCTCGCTGGGGCGCTGGCCGGTATGACCCGCGATATCTACTGGGCGGCGCCGGTATGCACCATTGCGGCCGTGGTCCTGCTCCGCTGGCGCGAACGGAACGCGCGAATTGCGGGCCTGGTGCACCTGGCGGCGGCCCTTGCGGGTGCGGCAGCCAGCCTGCGATGGCACTATACCCAACCGACCGCTCCTCCCCAGGATTCGCAGCCGCACGCGTGGCAAGGCGTGGGCAATCTCGCGTCGATTGTTGTCTATCTGTGCCTGACTACCGGCCTGATGTGCCTGCCGGTCATGATTTGTCTCGCCCGGCGAGCGTTCGCTTTGCGCGGATGGCCGGCACGGATCGTGTGCGCGCTGCTGGTGACCATCGGTTCCGCGCTGCTGTGGCAGCCTCGCCTGTATTTCCCTCCATGGGTAGGCAATATGTTCACGGAATATGGCAGCCTGTATAACAATCAGTTGCTGATTGGCGCCCGCCCGCTCATACTTCACCCGCCGGTGCGGTTTCTCCTGGGGGTTGTGGTCCTCGTCGTCTCGGCGATATTCGTGGGAGCGGTAATTCAGGTGGCCGGACAATACCGCGGACGCTTGCGGAGGGCTTTTGCCGAGCGGGAGCCACTGCCGGCGTTTGCCGTGTTAACCGTTCCGTTTGCCGCCGGATATATCGGAGCGCTGGTGCTGCGCAATCCGATTTATTGGGGGTGGTCAGGCTACAGCAATTTATTCGACCGGTATCTGCTTCCTGTGGCGGCCGTGGCGGTTCTCATTGCCGCGGGGTTGGCGTTCCGTCTGGGCGCGGATAGAACCGGGGTTGCCGGCTGGGCGGCGCTTGCCCTCATGGCTGCGTTCGGAGTGGCTAATACACACGACTTGTATGCGGAGCGCCGCGCCGTACGCGATGCCGCGGAATGGCTGACAGACCGCGGAGTACCGCGCCACTCCGTTTCGGCCGGCTATGAATACGACGGATGGACGCAGTTACAGGAGAAAGGCCTGATGTCGCAGAAAATCGGCCGGAAGCTGCCGGTTTCGTTCTGGCTGCAGTACGCAACCGATGTGGTAGTGCCCTGCTATTTCGTCGTCTCATCGCCGCAACCCGGCCTCGACACGGTACGCGAGGAGGACTACCGCGCTTGGCTGCCTCCGTACGCGCGCTCTGTGCTAGTGCAGCGGGTGGGCGGAGAATTTGCGGTGATGGCGCGTTGTCCGGCGGCGGTAGTCAGCCAGTCGCAATTCCCGACGCCACGATGAGCCTCACCTGGTCGTCGCGAGGGCAATCGCACGGTTCAAAACAGGCTCAGCGGAGAGGGCGCCAACCGGACGGCCGTAAATACATTCGTCAAATCGTTTCGACGCCAGACGACCACCGATCTTTGGAACGGCGGTATCCAGGCATGAAAATCCACCGTCAATACCGTTCCCGGAGCGGATTCGCCGGGCTTCAGGCTAAGCACGACAAAATCGGGATGGACATCGGGTGTGTGGTCCCAGAACTCGAACCAGAAGCCCTTGGCGGAGTCGTCCGCAAAGTGATCCTGGTACTGGGCCGCCTTTACATATCCCGAGCTCTCCACTTCAGTCCAGGCGTCATACTCGAATCCGGCGGAGATGCGGTTTCGCGGGATACCGGTATTTTCCAGTTCGCGAGCGGCGGAGATGCGGGCTCGCAGACCAACGAAATAATCGTGCGTACTCGCCACTCCATAGGCGGCAAACAATAGGAGGCACAGCCAGGCGGCTGCCGGAATCGGGCGCCTGTAGCGCGCAAATCGCCGCAGGGTTTCCAGCATGAGGAGTGCGATGAGAGGCAGCATGTGGCGGTCGTATGCGAATCCGGTTAATGCGCCAGGAAGCATAAGGACCAGGTAGCCAATCGAGAAAATCGCGAACAGATGCAGAATCCTGTCGCGGCGCAGAACGGAAGCGGACCAGTCTCGAATGGAGCCCAGCAGAACAGCCAGAATGCAGAAATTGACCAACAACGTCAGCGCCACGCGAACCGATGCCGTAAGAAGCGCAGGTTTCCCAAAGATGTCCCGGGGGGCCATCATGATTGGACCGATCTCCGTCAACATCGTGTTACCGTACGGGGCGAATATCGGGACGGACACAATCTGAGCCAGTGTGAGAGCGAAAGACGCCGCAACCACGACGAATATCCACGCGGGAGGCTTGTGCCCCAATAGAGGCAAAAAGCAGCAGAAAACAGGCCCCGACAGCAGAACGCACATGAGCAGAAACTTGATCATCAGCACGACGGCTCCGCGAGTCTCATTCTGAAATAACCATATGATCTGCTGATGCGTGAGCAGCATCGGGCTAAACGGCTGGGCAAAGAAGTGCAAGAGCAGCGGAATTGCGCCGATACAAACGGCATACGCGGCGGCCGCGTGTATACGGAATCGCGAATCCCGCCGGTTCATCCAACAGAGATAGGGGATCAATGTAAGAGGAGCCACCCAGACAATCTGCCGGTTGGCTCCGCCCACAAGGACCGCGAAAGCCAGCCACCACAGCCAGCGGATAGCATCCGGAGGTTTTTCCGCGTGAGCGCTCCTCAGTGCGGCGTAAATACATGCCAAGGCAAAAAGACAACCGCAGGCATCTGTCATGAAGGTCCCGGCAAGGACCAGGAACAGTGGGCACGTGCCGATCGCCATGGACCCGAAAGCCGCCAGGGATGGCTGAAGCCCGATCTGCCGGCCGACAGCATACACCATCAGCACAAACGCCAGTGAAATGGGAACCATCGAGGCCGCAAGCACCTGAAATGAAAAGCCGAACAATAGAATCCAGGGAACGGCCCAGAGTGTCTGGAACAGAATCAGCGGATTTCCCCAGCCGTTGTACCGCAAGTGGCCGGTCTGTGCCAGTTTCATCGCAACGTGCCCATACGACCAGTCGTCGGCGAAGCCGGCTTCGTTAAACGGATTCGCCAGAAGGATACAGGCCAGGACAACGGCACAGGAGATCGTTGGCCAGATCCACGTTTTGTTAGGGGGTGGCCACTGGGCTCGCGCTTCCGTATCTGCTACACACGTAGCAGGTTCTTTGGCGATGGCCATAGCAACTAGTTGACTTCGAGCGGGTATTCCCGGACAAGAACGAATTAGGATAACGCCGTCTCGATTACTTTTGGCAAGCGGAGCCGCGCCTACGAACCTGGCCCTTCGAGGGAAGCCAGCGGCTGCTCGCCCAGCGTGGCGGCCTGGGGTGCAAATGGCAGGTGGACCAATGCCAGAATGCCTGCTTGCAGTAGCGCCGGAAACCCGAAAATCATAGAGATGTATGGCACCGGCGTGGCGAGAAAGATGCCCACTCCGCGTTCGGAAATCCGCGGCGATGTCAGAGCCACGGTGACGGCCGGAATAAGGAGAATACAATCGACGCCGTAGGAATGCAGATTGCCAAGCACGCCTGCGGCGAGCGCGTATGCCATGGCTTCCTCAATCGGCCGTCGTCCAGCCAGTTTCCAGACGGCGACCGCCAGCGAGCCGGCGATCAGCGCTGCCAGAACGATTCCGGGCCCGGTTTGGGCGATGGCCCGCAGGCCTGGCATGGCCTGCACATTAGGGTGCATTTGCGCATCGGAAAGATTCGCCAGCCACTGCCTCGGCCAATCGGGTCCCGCCATTGCGAAGCTGAACAGGATCTGCGACGCCCCGCCGGCAGCGGCGCCGAGCAGAAACCGATAGTTTTTGAGCGCGAGTAATGCCAGCGGGACGAAAACCACCAGGTGAGGCTTGCCCAGGCACAACGAGAAGACGGCTCCCGCCAACACCGGTTTGTCGCGCCGCAGCAGCGCCACCGAACCCGCGACGGCGAGAAAGACCAAGGCGACGTCCTGACCGGTGGATACTACCCAAACCGCGGGTAGGGAAGCGAGTGCCACCATGGCCATGGTGCGTCGCGATCGGCGCCAGAGCAGGATCGCTGCCGCGATCGCCAGCGTCTGAACCGAGCGCCAGAAGGCGACGGCTACCGGGTAGGGAAACCAACCGAGCGGTGCCGTCAGCACGACGAAGTAGGGCATCCGACAATAGTACAAGCGCGCAGTCATCACCGGGCCGAGGGCCGCCGCGATGGCGCGAAAAGCCTGCGGATCGTATAGCTTATGGGGCCCGACCCTGACTCCCGCATAGAGGTTGAATACCTCGTTATCGATCGGGTTGGCTCTTACCCCAAAAATGGCGAAGAGCAGTGCGCAGGTAAACAGGCACAGGAACCACTTCAAGTACACGGTTTGCCGGGTTGGGGAGACCGGGCGAGAGCGCGTTTCCATTTTGCCGTCATCAGGGTAGCAGCCCACGACAGGTGCGAAAAGTAGACAAAGGGTTGCGAACCGGCGTATCCCTCGGTGAATTAGACCGGAGTTGAAAGGGCAGTTCGGAGTGCGCCAAAAGGTTTAACCGATAAGCTCCACGATTCCGTCGCCCGTGCCAACCACCAGGGCGGAAATCGCCCGATCCAATGTTGCCAGAACTCCTTCATGCGAAGCCGCCAGGGCCAGCAGATAGGCGTCTGTCACCTGGCGGTGACCGGCCAATCGCGCTACAGCCGGGACCGCTTCCACGAGCGAAAGGTCGTCCGGCCAGAATTGATGCCCCGGCATGCTGCAAAGCCGCCGCAGCAGGGATAAGGCGTCGCCCGGTGAAACGGCTTCGGCAGTGAACGATGGGTTTGACGAGATGCGCACGAAGCCGGTTTGCGTCAACGGGCAGGTGCGAAACCGGGCTGTGCCTTTCTGTTTAAACCAAGCCCTGGTTTCCGCATGATGCACGTGGTTCGGCCACGCCAGTGCGAGTAGGACATTCGTATCCAGCAGGTAAGGCTTCATGGCTCGTCTTCGGCGTCCAACGTGCGATCGAGTGTAATCGGCGCCGCATGCCGGCTAACGGAAAAGCGGGGGAAATCCGACCCATCCGCTTCGACCCGGGAATCGGGCTGCAGCCCGCGCCGAATCAATTCCGCTAAAGCCTCGCCCAAAGAGATTCGTTTGGCGGAAGCTGTCGAACGAACCACTTCGTAGACGTCATCGGGAATGTTTATAGTGGTCCGCATCACGATGATTATAGCATCACGATGCAACGTTGGCTTTAGACAGCCCGGATGTTATTGTGGCACAGTGACTTCTGCGCGCAACGTCTGGTCGTTGGTGATTTCCATCCTGCTTGCCGCCGTGCTGCTGTACTTCTCGTTGCGAGGCGTGGACTGGAGCGTGGTATGGAAGACGCTGGCGGGAGCGCGCTGGAGTTTCATCGGCCTCGCTCTGGGCATCGCCTCGTGCTCCTGCTTTTTGCGGGCGGTGCGCTGGCGCATTCTGCTCAATGCGGAGGGCCGGTTGCGGGTGGCCACGGTGTTCTGGGGCAATATGGTCGGATATCTGGGCAACAGCTTTTTGCCGGCGCGGGCTGGAGAGCTGGTGCGCAGCCTGCTCATGAGCCGCCACGGTTCGTTGAGCAGAACCTACGTGCTGACCACCGCCCTGGCGGAGCGGCTGGCGGACGTGATCGCGCTGGTGCTGTGCAGTTCGCTGGTGCTGCTGGGCGGGGTGAACCCCAAGCCGCTGTGGATCACCGACATTTCGCGCACCATGGCGGTAGTGGCCGGCGCCGGCGCCGTGGCGATCGCGGTGCTGCCGCATACCGGCCGCTGGCTGGAGGCCGTGCTGCTGCGGTTGCCGCTGGGCAGGTTGCAAAAACCGCTCGCCGCTCTGGCCGAACAGGTGCTGCTCGGGCTCCGCGCCTTTCATCAGTGGGGCCGTTTCCTGGGCTTCGCTGGTTTGACCGCGGCCATCTGGATGTTGGACACCTCCACTGCCGTGACGCTCGGTTGGGCTTTAGGACTGAAGATCCGGTATACCGTGGCCATACTGCTGATTACCAGTTTGGGCTTGAGCAGCGCCTTGCCATCGACGCCGGGCTATGTGGGAATCTACCAGTTTGTCGCGGTAACGGTGCTTGCGCCGTTCGGCATCGGCAAGGATCACGCGCTGGCGTTCATTTTCATGTTCCAGGCGCTCAGCTATGTTTTGGTCGTGCTCTACGGACTGCCCGGGCTCTACGTGCTCGAAGGGCCCGGCGCTTTGCGGAGGAGTCTGCGCGCCCGCCAACAGGACTAGACGTGCTCAACTACGCGACCAAGACCACGGGCCAACTCTCCGCGGCCGAAATCGGTCAGCTAGGCGAATTGTTTGAAGCCGCGTTCCAGAGACCTTTTCCCGAGGACATCTTGCGCCGCAAATACTCCGGCAGTTGCCTGGGGCACTCTTTTCATAGTTTGATGTACGATGACAACCGCATCGTAGGCGCCTTTTCGGCGATTCCGGCGCGCTATCGTTTTTTCGGTAAGCCGGTGCTGTTTGCGCCGACCGCGGATCTGATGATTGCCCAGTCCTATCGCGGCCCGGTCAAGCGGTTGCAGATACTGAGCCAGGGGCTTTTCGACCAGCTACGCGAGGCGGGCATCGCGTTTGTATTCGCCTGTCTGCGCGAGGAAATGAAGATGGTGCACCAAGCGGTTTCCCAGTGGCGGCCGGTGGGCAAGGTGTTCTACTACGTGGCGCCTATAAATGCAGCGGCCCGCATGGTCCTGCGCCTTGCGCCGGCGGCCTGTGGGGCAGGGAAGTGGCCCATTGAGAAAATCAATGACGAACAGTTCCGGAATTATCGCTACCGCATTTTTCCCGTGTCATATAAAACCGTGCCGTTGCCCGGCGGCGGCGCGGTCTACACCACGGAGCTTTTCTATCCCATTGAAGGCCTGCCGCCGCGCATCCGGCTGGGGCTGCTGCTGGATGTCTGGCCGCTCGATGCATCCACGTTCAACTGCGCGGTAGCGGAAATCCGCCGCCGCGAGCCGCGCCTGCACTTTCTGGCTTACCAAGGCAGGCTGCCGTTCCGCCCGCGCGAAATGTTCCGCGCGCCGGCGCGCTTCGAAAAGAAGGCGTGGTTTGTGGCGGGGCGCATTTTGCGCGACGATTTAGTGGACGAGCGCATTTTCGATATCGCGCACTGGAACATCAATCTGTCCAATGGCGATCTGGTCTGAGCCAGGTTAGCTAAGCACGCTTAGCTAAGCTAAGATTGAGCTATGGCGAGCTACAACATTCACGAAGCCAAATCGAGCCTCTCCAAGCTGTTAAAGAAGACCGAGCAGGGCGAGGAAGTGATCATCATGCGGAACGGCGAGCCGGTGGCGAAACTGGTTCGGTACCGGCGGCGGCAGAAAAAGATCAAGCTGGGCTTTGGCGCCGGTCTGGCCCAGGAAATCGACAAGGACTGGTGGAAGCCGATGACCGATGAAGAGGTGGAGGCCTTCGTCGAGGGCCGGCTTTGAAGTACCTGTTGGATACCAACACCTTCTGGTGGGCCGTCATGACGCCTCGCGAGTTATCGCGGCGCGCACGGCGGATCTGCGAGGCCCAGGGAATCGAACGCATCGTGAGCGCGGTCTCGCTTTGGGAACTGGTTACGAAGTGCAGCATCGGAAAGCTCTCGATTTCTCAAGTCACGAGCACGCTACCGGCGTGGGTGAGCAGCCTGGGCGCGCGGGTGTTGCCGCTCGAAGCTGCGCACGCCTATGCCGCCTATGGTCTCCCCCTCCTGCACAAGGACCCGTTCGATCGCATGCTGGTAGCGCAGGCGGTAGCGGACGATCTGACACTGGTGACCTGTGACGAGACCATCCAACGTTATAACGTGAAGTGGGTGTGGTGAGGGCATGTCCGGCCCCGATCCCGTAAACCTGCTGACGTTCGACGTGGAAGAGTGGTACCACGCCAACTACGAAGGTCTCGACCCATCTTCCTACGCCGGCCAACCCACCTGCCTCGAAGCCCTGATGGACCGGTTGCTCGATCTCTGCGCGCGGCACGGCGTGAAATCCACGTTCTTCGTGCTGGGGAGCGTGGCGGAAGCCAAGCCGTCGATGGTACGCGCCATCCATGCGGCGGGCCACGAGGTGGCATCGCACGGCTACGGCCACCGGAGCGTACGCGCCATGACCCCGGCTGAATTTCGCGCGGACCTCAGGCGCTCCTGCGACGTTCTGGAGGACGTCATCGGCGCCAAGGTGGTGGCCTACCGGGCACCCTCGTTTTCCGTGACCGCGGAAACGCTCGGCTGGTTTTATGCCGCGCTGGAAGAAGCCGGTATTCTGTGCTCCTCATCCGTGTTTCCCGGCCGCACTTTTCTTTACGGCATTGCGGGATTTCCGGAATACGTGCATTATCCGCTGGTGGAGGGCCGCCGCGTACACGTGTTGGAGATCCCCCTTCCCCGGGTGCGCATTCTGGGGCGCGACCTGGGACTTTATGTGCGGCTGTTTCCGGCGTGGTTTCTGCGGCGGCGTATCGCCCGCGATAACCGCCGGGGGCGGCCGGTAACGCTGTACGTGCATCCGCGCGAAATCGATCCGGACCAGCCGCGCCTTGCCCTGCGGCGGCCGGTCGCGCTGATTCACTATTGGGGCATTGCGGGCTGCGAGCGCAAGCTGGATGGGCTGATGACGAGCTTGCCGAGCCGATTCGGGCGCGTGCGCGATCTGTTACCGAGTGGCGCGGGAGTCCACGCCGGAATCTGATGCAACCCGCAATCCAGCAGCAGGCCGCCGAGCGCCCCGTGGTTCTGATTCCGGCCTATCAGCCTTCGCCCGCTCTACCGCGGATGGTGCGCGAACTGGCTGCCTCCGGCGAAGTGGAGACTGTGGTGGTGGTGGATGACGGCAGTGGGGCTGAATACCAGGCGACTTTCGAAGCCGCGGCGGTGGAAGGAGCCGTTGTGCTGCGACACGCCGTTAACCTGGGCAAAGGCGCCGCGCTGAAGACGGGCCTGAACGCCGCTGTCTGCCGGTTTCCCGGCCACGTGGGCGTGGTGACGGCCGACGCCGACGGCCAGCATAAGGTCCAGGACATCCTGCGCACCGCCCGTGCGCTGGCCGCCAACCCGGCACGTCTGGTATTGGGGGTGCGCGATTTCCTGGGCGACGTGCCGCTGCGCAGCCGCATCGGCAACGGTCTCACGCGCGCCGTCATGCGCTTTGTCACCGGCCAGTCTTTATCCGATACGCAGACCGGGCTGCGCGGCATTCCCATGGAGTTCGTGCCCGAACTGATGCGCTCCCAGCCCACCGGCTACGATTTCGAGCTGGACATGCTGCTGCGCTGGCGCGATGCGCGCCGCGAGATTATGGAAGTCGCCATCGAGACCGTTTATATCGATCGCAATCGCGGCTCGCATTTCAACCCGCTGCTGGATTCCATGCGGGTGTATTTCGTTTTCCTGCGCTTCGCGGCGGTCTCCCTGATCACGGCGGGCATCGATAACACGGTATTTCTGCTGCTCCACCATTCCTGGGCCAGCGTGATCGGCTGCCAGTTCGCCAGCCGTGCGGTGGCCGGCGTATTCAACTATTCGGCCAACAAGCTGGAGGTGTTTCATTCGCGCGCGCGCAACCAGGCGGCGCTGCCCAGGTATTGTCTTTCCGTGGTGGCGCAGGGGCTGGTGAGCTACTTCCTTTTCATCAACCTGAGCCGGCTGCTTGGGATCGATGTAGTCCTGGCCAAAATCGCAGTGGAAACGGCGCTATTCTTTGCCAGCTTCGTGGTGCAGCGGGAGTTCGTGTTTCGGGGAAAACGCCGTTGAGGATTCTTCCGGGCCGCCGTCAACGGAACATCCGCAAATCGAATTCGAAGGGCCTTGGACGATGCAGCTCAATTTTGCGAAAGCCGGCGTGAGCGGGATTCAGCAGTACGTTCCACTCGCCGTAGATGGCAGCGGATGGCACGACGAGCGCGACCGTCTTGGCGGCACGAAGCCAACGGTCGCCGAACGTTCTTAAGGATTCATCGCGACGGCTTGCCCAGTTCGACGGAAGCGCCGCCGGATCAATTCGCGTGGTGGGCAGATCGCCGGGAAGATCGGCTGCTATGGATACGAGGTCGTCCGGCCGCAAGTTTGGCTCCAGATGAACAAACACCTCGATGGCGGCCAGAGCGAGCGAGGTGGACGTATAAACGGCACTCGCTCCCGGGCTGTTCCACCGGCCGCCGTACAGACGGGCGCCCTCGCCCGCCCAGGCCGAAGCCGCATAGCGGCGGCGGCAGATCCGCCAGACACGCATCAGCTATAAACGCCGTAGGCGATGCGCCCCAGGATATTTTCCACTTCTTTGGCGCCCAGGTCTGTATCGAGCTGGTCGATGGGCAATCCCCCGCCCAGTGCGCGGTTGGGCGTGCGGAGCCACGCGGCAGCCTTGCCGGCGTTGCCGATCATCTCGACGGCGGTGGCGTAGACGCGTGCCATGCGAACGGCCCGGTCCGACTCGGCGGCCGTCAAGCGGGAATGCCGGCTGAATCGCCTGCTGAGAGTCCGGGCAGGGATACCGACTTTGCCGGAGAGAGCTATGTTGTTGAGCTCGAGCCGGGCGCCCAAAACTGCCAGGGCATCGGCCGGAAGGCCTTTGCGAACGATCTCGGCCAGATCCTTTAAGGTCCTTACCTGCCGGCCAAGGATTCTGCGCCCCCCCAAAACCTCGGCAATCGATGCGGACGTCACAGTTGGCCTCCTGGCTATTTATTTTACGCCATTTGGCCGGCTAGGGGAAGCGGAGCCCGCGATCGCCTGCACGTCGCCGTGGACCATCTCGTGGATCAGCTCGCAAAAAGCGATCTTCGGCTCCCAGCCGAGCACGTGCCGGGCTTTGGCGGCGTTGCCCACCAGCGAATCGACTTCCGCCGGACGAAAGAACCTCTCGTCTTTGATCACGTAATCGCGGTAATCCAGATTGACCTCGGCGAAGGCCGCCTGGCAAAACTCGCGCACGGAGTGGGTTTCGCCGGTGGCAACGACATAGTCGTCGGCCCGGTCCTGCTGGAGCATGCGCCACATGGCTTCCACGTATTCGCGGGCGTGGCCCCAATCGCGGCGCGCCTCCAAATTCCCCAGTGCCACATGGGAAGCTTCCCCGGTGAGGATGCGCGCGATCCCGGAAGTGATCTTGCGCGTGACGAATTCAAACCCGCGACGCGGCGATTCGTGATTGAACAGAATGCCGCTCACGGCGAATGCGTTGTAGGCTTCGCGGTAATTGCGTGTAAGCTCGTAACCCGCCACCTTGCTGATGCCGTAGGCCGATCGCGGATGGAAGGGGGTTCCCTCGGTTTGTGGCACCTCGGCCACTTTACCGAACATTTCGCTCGATCCAGCGAAATAAAAACGGCAACGGGGCACGAGTTGCCGCAGGGCGCCCAGCACGAAGTGGGTGCCGTTGATGTTGGTATTGAAGGTGGAGAATTCGTCGTCGAACGAGTAGCTGACGAAGCTCTGCGCCGCCAGGTGATAGCACTCATCGGGCTCGACTTCCGCAACGACCTTAAAGATGCTGGCGAAACTTTCGACCGAAGCTGCGTGCAGCGTGATTTTGTCGCGCACATGGCGCAGCCGGGCGAGCCGGTGTGCAGGATCTTCCAGCGCGACGCGGCGCACGGTGCCATGCACGTCATACCCTTTGCCGACCAACAGCTCAGCCAGATAAGAGCCGTCCTGGCCGGTAATTCCGGTAATGAGAGCGCGTTGGGGCATGAAGACTTATGGTAGTGCAAATGCCGATGAGCGAGATCCGCGGGTTAGAATGAGGCTTCCCAAACTCCTCTGCCCATGACAAGCCCGACGACAGCGAAAACACACACTGAGAGCATGGCCGCCGTCGCCGAAAGGGCGCGGCAGCTCTATGCGGCTTCGGTGGCGGGAATCGCTTCCGCGCCGGCTTGGTGGACGGCGGTGGCGGTGACGGCCAGCTCCGAGCAACAGGCCGAGCGGTATCGGGCGGAGATACGGCGCCGCCACGAGGGCGGCAAGATTCCGGAGAAGGCGCGTTACCTGGTGGTGCCCGATCTCCGGGGACAACGGATCGGCAGCGGCGGCGCCACTTTGCACGCGTTGCGCGAACTGGCGATCGCGGCTCTCCTACAAGCGGGAAAGCGCGCCACCGTAGCGGCACCCGCGGGTGGGCTTGCCGCTTGGTGGGCCGGGCAGCGGGTTTTGCTGATCCATTGCGGCGGCGATTCCCGCCGCCTGCCCCAGTATTCGCTTTCCGGCAAGTTGTTCAGTGCGGTTCCGGGTGGAACCCCATGGAGCGAAGCCAGCACGGTTTTCGATGAGATGCTGGCGCTTTCCAGCGCGTGGGCGGAGCGCTCGCCAGCGGGACTGGTGGTGGGCTCCGGTGACGTGATTTTGACCTTCGATGCGGCGGCGGTGGATTGGAATCGGCCCGGCGTCACCGGGGTCGGGCTCTTGCAGCCGGCCGAGACCGGCACCGGGCACGGAGTCTATGTCACCGACGAGCAAGGCCGCGTTTATGCATTTCTACAGAAGCCTTCGGTAGCGCAGATGGCGGCGGCGGGCGCCCGGCGCGAAGACGGCCGGGTTGCCGTGGACAGCGGTTTGCTGCGCTTCGATGCGGAATCGGCGGCGCTCATCACTGAGTTGGCCGGCTTCAGCCAGAAGGATGGCGCGCTGGCGCTCGGTCCCAGCATTCTGGAGGAACCGGCGCCCGGCGAACTGCCGGAAATCGACCTTTACCAGCACTTCACCATGGCCCTGACCGGCGAGTGGAAACCCGCGCCGGGGGACCCCCCGGTGCTCCACAGGCTGGCCGGCGCTCTCAAGCATCTGCCTTTCTGGTGTTCGGTGGTGCCGGGCGATTTCACGCATATCGGCACTACGTCTCTGTTCCGCCGTTTGATGACGGAAGACACCGTGTATTCCGGCCTGCAAACGGCACAGCAGCGATGGGGCGCCTCGCGGCAACCGGGGGTGCGCTCGGGAGGAGTGATCACCGATAGCGTGCTGGCGGGCGGTGCCGATTTGAAACCTGGAACGGTGGTGATCGAATGCCATCTGGAAGGGCCGGTGCGCGCCGCCGCGGGAGCCGTACTGCATGGCTTGGACGGCATCCCAGGCGCGGTGGAAGTGCCCGAGGACGTTGTGGTCCACCAGCTTCCGGTGCTGCTACTGGACGGCAGAAGGGGCGTCGTGGTGCGCGTGTACGGGGTGGAGGACGACCCGAAAGCTGCTGGCGGCCGCGCTACCTGGTTCGGCCGGCCGCTGGCCGAAGAGTTGCGGGCGCTCGCGATCGAGCCGGAAGCGGTCTGGCCCGGCCTTGCCCAGTCCGAGAGAACGCTGTGGAACGCCGCGCTGTTTCCCGTTTGCACGCCGCAGGAAGCGTGGGCCTGTGCGCAATGGATGATGCGCCTGAGCAGCGGCTATGCCGCCGGCGAGTGGAACCGCGCGGAGCGGCTGTCCCTGGCGACCAGCGCGCAACAAGCCGATGCGGCCGTCCTGGAAACCGCGCGGGCGCGGCGACTCAAAGCTTATTGGCGGATGACCGCCCTCTCGCTGGTGGAATCGGGCGCGGACATCCGTCCCCTGCTGGCTAACGCTCCCGGCGCCGGACCGCTGGCCGAGACGGGACAGACGCTATGCCGGAAAGCTGCCGGGCTGGAATGCTCCGCGCCCACCGAAGCGGCTAGCCTCTACTACACGGCCAGCCTCTTTCTGGGACAGGCGGGACTGGCGCAGGAGTCCGGCCGGTCGCAGGATGATGCCTTCCGCATGGTGCACCAGGCTGTGGAAATGGGCAGCCGCTGCGATACCGGCCCGGAGGCTTCCTGGGCACATTCGGGCGTCGTAACGGTGGATGGGCCGGCGCGCATCGATTTGGGCGGGGGCTGGTCGGATTCACCTCCCTTCTGTCTCGATTGGGGCGGCACGGTGCTCAATGTTGCGATCCTGCTGGATGGCCGCTATCCCATACGGACGGTGGTGCGACGTTCGCGCGAACCCGTGGTGCGATGCATCTCGGGGGACGATGCGGCAGCGGAGTACCGCACTTGCGAACAGATTCTCGTGCCGTCGAGCCCGGGCGATGAACTATCCATTCCGCGAACCGCGCTGAGCATGACCGGCCTTTTCCGGGTGGGAGAGCCGCTGGAGCGCGCCCTCGAACGCATGGGTGGAGGCTTGGAAATCCGCAGCGAGGTAAATCTGCCGATGGGCTCCGGGCTGGGAACGAGCAGTATTCTGGCGGCCTGCATCTTACGGGCGATTGGCGAGATGGCTGGAGACCATATGGATCACCAGATCCTCAGCGACCGCGTGATGCGGTTGGAACAACTGATGACCACCGGCGGCGGATGGCAAGACCAGGCGGGCGGTATATTTCCCGGCGCGAAGCTGCTGGTGACGGGCCCGGGCCTGCGCCAGCGCATTCGCGTGCAACCGCTCGCGTGGACAGCCGGGCGACGGGAGGAATTCGAAAGACACGTCGTTTTGTACTACACCGGCATCCGACGCGTGGCCCGCGATCTGTTGCGTCAGGTGGTGGGCCGTTACCTGGCGCGCGAAACGGCATGCGTGCAGGTACTGCACAGCATCAAGACGCTGGCGCTGGAAATGGCTTATGCGCTCGAGGAAGGTGACTGGGAGCAGTTGGGCGGCCTGCTGGACCGGCACTGGAAGCTGAACCAGGTCTTGGATCCGCACACCGCCAATGCGCCGATCAACACGCTGTTGGAGGCGGTGCAGCCGTACATTTATGGAGCCAAACTGGCCGGCGCGGGGGGCGGTGGGTTTTTGATTCTGGTGGCGCGAAGTGTAGAAGCGGCAGGCGAGCTGCGGCGGTTTCTGAACGAAGAGGGGGCGAGAAGCGGCGGAGCGGTGTACAGGTGCGAGATTGCGGAGGAAGGGTTACGGGTTGGGCGGTGATGAGATCAGATGCGAGGGAGCAGCCTATCGAGATTGCGAGTTACTTTTTGCCGGTCGCCGTCCTCGAGGCGCCCAATCTGCTTCAGGATCAGGCGATTGTCGATGGTGAACAGTTTCATGCGAACGATCGACCGTCCGGGAGGCCGGTCTGCTGGTGATCGGTGGCGACATCGCCAGGCCAGACGGATTTTTTGGCTTTCGTTACCTGCGACAGCAGCGAGTGGCCAGCATCCCGGGTAAACTCCGGGTGGCTAATGTTATTTGTGGCAAATGCATATGGTAAATGGTAATGCTATTATCCAATCATGAACGCCGAAATAACTCTCGACAAAGCAGGGCGGGTGGTTTTACCGAAAGCCATGCGGGAAGCTTTGCGGATAGGCCCGGGTGACAATCTGAAAATCGAAACGGAAGATGACCGCTTGATTCTCTCTCCCGTTCGCGACCGGGCAGGCTTGCAAAAGGAACACGGGGTGTGGGTTTATCGCAGCGGCCGGCTGGCGAATACTTCGATTCCCGAACTCATCGAACAGCAACGCAGCAGACGGGTGGACGAATTGATCGGGAATCGGCCGTGAAAGTGTTCCTCGACACTTCCGTCATGATTGCCGCTTTTTGGGGCGATCACCGGGATCATGATGCGAGCCTTCGCGTGTTTGCGGAGACGAATCGAAAGACAGCCGCTTGTGGCATCCACTCCCTCGCCGAGGTTTATGCGACGATGACGGCGCTGCCGGTGCGGCCCTTGTTGGCGCCAGAGCAGGTGCTTCTGTTGGTTCAACAGATTGTCGAGAGACTGACGACCGTTGTGTTGGATGAGGCTGAATACCTGGAAACGCTCAGCGAGGTGGCCGAGCGGGGATTCTCAAGCGGGCAAGTCTACGATGCTTTGCTACTCGCCTGTGCCCGGAAATCTCGAGCAGAAACTATCTATACCTGGGACCTGAAGCACTTTCGGCAGATTGCGCCGGATCTTGCCGAACACATCCGGACACCGTGAGCGTGGGCCTCAGAGCGGTCGCTGGCCGAAGAGTTGCGCGCGCTGGCAATCGACCCGGAAGCAGTGCGGTCCGGTCTTGGCGCCGATCTCCAAAATCCGCAAACTCGGTGCCTGATCGCTAAGGATGGCGAGCAGGTTACGGTTCCTTGTGCTACTCATGACAGCAAAGAGCAATTAGCGCACTCAGGTATTTCCCCGCGGTTTCGCAATTCCTGGCGAAGCCGGCGGCGTGCGGGACGATTGTAAATCTCCAGAAGATGTTCTTCGGCTGCATTCCCAGACCCGAACCGGGCATCTGAATCGATGCAGCAAAACGCCACCTTCCCGTCCGCCAGAATATTAATGTCGAACCATTGGCCGCAGCCCACCTGCGGGACAGGTGAAACCAATGTATCTACCGCTCCCATCCAGTTGGCACGCGCTGTCGAATAGACGGTGAATAATGGAAACCTTTCTCTTCCCCAACGGCAGAATTCCTCGTCGAAGCTTGAGCCGTCGCCGACTCTACTGATCGTGACCGGAAACTTAATGGCGCCGGCAGCCTTCAATTCGTGCAGCCCCTCCAGATTCCGAAGCGTGCGCGCCAGAGGCAGGCCCATAACGCGCTCATAGACATCCGGCCGGTGATCGTGAAGAGAAATCACGAGCAGCGCAATGTTTTCCAGTCCGGCAAGCTTCGACAGGTTTGGCGGATTGAGGGGCGACCCATTCGAAAAAAGCGGGATCGTTGCATTTGGCAATGTGTCGCCAATATGCTGGCAGATGTCGAAGATTCTCTTGTCGAGAAACGGTTCGTTCACTCGAAGTGGAACAATCTGCAACGGCAGATCACTGGGAATCGAACGGCATTCATCGATGATCTTGGCGATCAAGGAGTCGCTCATCATCGTCCCCTTGCGGGTCAAGCTGGGATAGGGACAAAAGTCGCAGATGGCGTTGCATAAGGTGAGTGTTTCAAAGGATACCTTAAAAGGATAGTCCATATACCGGCTGTCCCTTCGCGTCGCCAATAAGGCGCGATAGTCCTCCACATACTCCAGATATTTCCACATCGCTGCTAAGCCCCCCATCAAACAAGATATAGACAAGCATCCACGACAGGCTATGGCTCCTGAGCGTGGATGAGCCGGTCGATCAAGGCCAATCGCTCCCGCGCGGCCTGATCCAGTTCCCGAATGACCCGTTCCTTCTTTTCGAGTTCGGCTTCCAGCACGCGCACGCGCTCCTCCAAGAGCCTTACGTTCGAGTTTTTCGCCGGAATTGGCGCTTCCCCGGTGGGCAAGTCCGTGTACAGATTGCTAAATATGTCTAACACAACCCCAGCCACCTCTGGGCGGATGTGCCGGTTGTCCGGCAGAAATGGATGGTCGAACATATGGAAGACGATCTCGTAGGAAGGAAAGTAGTGGTACCGTGATTTTCGCGCCACCGTACTGTTCCTCATGAATTCATCGAGCGCCGCCCTCAGAATGGCCTTCGACGCCTGGTTTGCGGTGACCGCCGACTGGTCGCGAAAGGTGGCAATCAGCGGAATGGGAGAGAGCGTAAAGATGAATTGTTTTCCGGGCAGAAACCTGTCGATGAGCGCGTCGAACTCGCATAGGGAGGCAAGCGTTTCGGCTACTGTTGCCGGTCGGCAGATGTGCCGTCCCGGTTCGTAAACGCTAGCTGGGACCGTTCTCCACATCGGCTCGCCTTCGATCTGGTCGAACCAGATCTCGGAAAGGCCAAGCGTAATCACGAACACCTCGCCTTCTTCGAAACCGCGGCGCACCTTCTCGCGCCGTTCTTCGGTGGCTTCGATGAGGCGCTTATCCTTGGTAAACCAGATTTTGGCGCTCGGCTTGAACTCGTCAAATGCCCAGCGAAACTGCTGAACAATGACGAATATGTTCTCAAAGGTGACGGGAAGCGCTAGCAACAGGTTGTCTTCGGAGTGTGAATGCTGCTCCGCGGGAGGCCGCCAGCGATTGTAGCCGTGCTGCGTCAAAAATTTGACAAAGTATTCCGCGAAACAGCTACCAAACGCAAGAACCTTAGTTTCCGCGAAGATTAACTTTTGGAGTGGTTTCCACCCATACAAGATATCTTCCGCGGTCGCCGGCCGGTGGTAAGGAAACCTGTGGCAGCATTCCCCCTTGTACCAGGTATCCGGCTCTTCGAAGTCGAGATCGCCTGGCGGTTTGCGCCAAGCCGAAAGAATAACCTCGTTTGGCATTCAGCAGGGATTATAGCATCCAGGTTCATCCCTATCCCACCATCAAAGTCACGCTTCGCCAGATCCTCGGGCGCGGTTGGCTCGCATTTGAGAACGGGAACTCGATCAAGCTGGCGCGCGCGGCCGCGAGTTCGACCTCCCTCGCGCGGGCGAAATCCAGCAGCTATAATATCTGCGCCTTGAACGTGGTTAGTGGCTGCTGGTGCGCATCCGGCCTTAGTTATCTCGCCCGCAGTATCCATTCGGGAAAAGTCTCTTCGATTATCCCTTGCTGCCCGGTGGAAAGCATCCCACGGCCGTATCCGGAACTCCCGTCGCGGATGTGGTTCTTGTGCAGCAGGGTACTACGATCATAAAGCAGGCTATCTACCCCGTCGAAGGATTCCGGAGGCGCCGTCTCGAGCTTGTCGGCGATATTCTTCATTGCGGCCAACCCGGTCTCGTCTGCGATTCGGACCAGTAGTCCCTCGCTGGCGTTCAGGCCCAGATAGCCCTTCACGCGCCGCACCGCCTCAAGCGGCGAGTGCACCACACTTGCATACGACACTATGCAGGAGCCGCTCTGTTCGTGTAACTTGTACAGGTCAAAGGAGTGGCGAATCGCAGGCAATGCGGCTTCAAAGGGTTGGTTGAACATCCTCATATAGGAGGCAATCGCGTCGAACGGATCTCGGTACGTGTATATCGCCCTGCAGGCGCCGAGCTGGAGCATGCGCCGGCTCACATCGTCGAGGGTGTGCGTCTTCAAAAGCAGATGCCGGTAGTTAGCACCTAACTGGTGGACGCATCCAAGAAACTCTTCGTTGTAACCGGCATAGATCGAGCAAGCGGCAAACTCGAAGGAAAGGAGTCGCAGGCAAACATTGTAACTCCACGTCGAAGCGCTCCTCGGCATGCCATTGCAGAGAATAATCACTCGATTTCCTTGCGAAGAAATAGGGGCACTGCACCAAGTATAATTCTCCGCATGCCACACCTGGATAATCAAACCCTATCGGTTGCAGGCCGGTATTTCTCCTGCTGGCTGGGCACGTCGTCAATCAAAAAGGGGTTTTTCAATTCCGTGCGCGAGGCGACGTAAATACTTCTGATCAGGCCGGCCCCAGGAAACTCACCGGTCCAGTCTAATGGAAATTCGGGATGGTCCGGCTGGGTCCGGGTGACATATACCCAACGGAAATGGCGTCCAAGTTCCCGAAAAACCCAACGGCGAGTAGGTCGACAACCGCGGTTGGTTACCGATTGCGAATAGTCTTCACCGAATTCATCCACCAGCAGCACATCCAGGCCATCTGCCGGCGAAACGCATGTCTCGACGATGGCCAGAGAGCTGCAAACGCTCGCGAGCGCCGAAATCATGCATTCCGGGTGCTCCAGGTGATACAAAATGCCATAGCAGTGCGCCACCTCAAATTGACCCAGATGGGCCAGGGCAGATACATCGTTGAGGTCGGCGCGGACTATAACTACTTCGGGGAATCGTTCGTGTAAAACGTCTAGGCAGTCCTGCCGCGCATCGACGGCTGTAACTGTGCACCCGCGCGAGACATAGAACCCCGTGTGGTCACCCGGCCCCGAACCGAGTTCGATTACAGACCGCCTCTCCAACGGGAGACGCAGGCTCGCCAGATGTTCCAAACGGGCTCTATTGTGAGTCTGATAGTGTGGGGACGAAAAGGAACCGAGGCCCCATGCTTGCGGCGCTGACATTTTGAACAAATATAGCACCTGGAGCATCATCGAGGGGATTTTTCGAAGGGTAACGAAAAAGACGCTGGATTCCGGCAGGTCAGCCCTGAACCGAGGAACTGCCCTCGTACGCGCCGCAGACTTCGGCGATGGAGCCATCGAGCATCAGCTCGCCGTGATCGAGCCACAGGGCGCGGCTGCACAACTGCTGCACCATGCTGGAAACATGCGAAACGCAAAGGATGGTCTTACCCCGTTGACGGAATTGAAAAACCTTCTCGAAGCACTTAAGCTGAAACGCGTGATCTCCGACCGAGAGAACTTCATCGATGAGCAGAATGTCGGGATCCACATTTACGGCAACCGAAAACGCCAGCCTCATGATCATTCCGGCGGAATAGGTTCGCAGTGGTTCGTCCATGAAATCGCCCATTTCGGCGAACTCGACGATTGCAGGGTAGATTTCCTTCATGCGTTCGCGGTGAATTCCCAGGAGCGCGGCGTTAAGCCGGACGTTTTCCGCACCGGTAAGGTCGGGGTGGAATCCGGACCCGAGCTCGAGAAGCGCGGCTACCTGGCCGTTAACGGCTACGGCTCCCGCGTCGGCCGGCGCCAGCCCGGCCACGAGGCTCAGGAGAGTGCTCTTCCCAGCCCCGTTGGCGCCGACCACGGCCACGCTTTCACCGTGCTCCATGCGGAAGGACAGGTCCTTCAGGGCATAGAATTTCTCGACTTCGCGGCGCCCGGAAATCCAATTGCCCACCTGGGACCGTAGCAGCAGGCGGCCGGTATGACGATGAAATCCCTTCCAAACGCCGCGGAATTCAATGGCCGCCTCGGGCATCATAAGTAGTTATAAAACCCGGTACGGAGTTTCCGGAAAACAACAAACCCCAACGCGCAAACGAGAATCGAACTGGCCGCCAACTGGAGCAGGAGCGATGTTTGCGGATAAACACCCTCCACCAGGATTCGCTGCGATGCCAGCACCAAAGCCGCCACTGGATTGAACCGGTAGATCTCGCGAAACTGCATGGGAATCATAGAAAGGGGATAGAAAATGGGCACCAGCCAGAAGAGCACGAGGTTGGCCGATTCCACTACGTAGCGCACGTCGCGAACGTAGACGTTCAGCCCGGCGGAGATCAGGGCAAGGCCTACCACGAACAGGATCTCGAGAAACCAGACCACCGGAAGAAATATCCAATAGCGGTTGACTCCTCCGAAAGTGAGGGCAACCAGCAGCAGCAATAAGACCAGTTGGCAGGACATGTGCACGCAGTTGCCCAGCACGGCGGAAATGGGGATGATTTCCCGCGGCACCGGCACGCGCTTAATCAGCGTCGCACTCTCGACTAGAGACGTAGTGCCGGTTAGCCAGGAAAGCGTGAAAACGTTGTACGGGACGAGACCGCACAGAGCGAATACCGCGAAGTGGGGAATTTTGGTGTCGTAAATTTTAGTGAAAACGAACCATAGAACTCCCATCATCACAAGGGGATTCAGCAGCGACCATAATACGCCCAGCGACATATTGCGGTAGCGGACACGAATATCCTTCAGGATGAGATTCTGAATGAGGAACAGGTAGTCGCCAGTCCATCGGGACCGGGGACGCGCGACGATAGGGCGGAAGGAAGGTGCGCTGGCAGCCATCGAGATGTCACATTTTACCGCACCTTGTCTTTTGTCGCTGTACCGAGATCCCTGGCCCCTCAATGTCCGGCGTACGTGGGCACAATCCGGCTGGTGGATGGGCGCGGCGGCTCCGCCCATCCAATCGATCGGAACCGCCAAGCCAGGCGCCTACGGTCGCCGTGCCACGAGAAACGTCCAGGCATAATCCAACGGGAAGCTTTCACCTTCAGCGACAACAACTGGCCTTCCAGTTCCAGCGGGATATCGACGGTCAACTGAAAATCGCCTGCGTCAATATGAAAATCGCCCAAGTAACAGCCGTTGGCGTGAAATTGAAGCTTCTGATTGCGCAGAGCGGGCCACTCGGGAACGCTGCCTTCAATCAGCAGCGGGCCCGCCCCCGGCGGAAGCATGTAGCGCAGGAGGCGGCACGCCCATCCATCGGAGTGAAGCCCCTGAGAGTTCCTGACCGTGCGGCTAATGACGAAACCGGCAGCCAGCCGTACGCACTGTTGCAGTTTTTGCGCGACAGGTTGCAACGGTTCACCGAAGAACCGGCCGATGTTCGCGCACCAGAGTTGATGATAGGTATCGAGGCCGTAAACCAGATAGCCGGGCGGAAGCCGAAGCCCGGTATGGCGCCGCAGCATGCGACGAATTTCAGCGGCGCGATTAGCCCCCCCGGAAAACGTTTTAGCTTCCCGGTACTCGCGCAGGCAGCCCAGATACTCCGGGATATACTCCAGCGAATAACATTTCCCAATGCGGATCAGGATGTCCCAATCCATGGTGTAATGCAGGTCCTCATCCAGATAGCCAATCCGGTCGAGAACATCTTTCCGGAAATAGACGGTCTGTTGCAGAATGTAATCGGAAAGATGCACCAGTTTCCAGAGGTTGAATGCCTCGGTGTGCGGGAAGCGCGACGTGATATGGCCTTCGCAATCGATCAGATTGCCTTCGCCATACACCGCTCCGGCAGCCGGATTATGCTGAAAGGCATCTACAGCTTTAGAAACGGCACCCGGAAGGTATAAATCATCCGAATTCAGCCACGAAACGACGCTACCGCGCGCCAGCGAAAAGCCCTTATTGATGGCATGGGACTGGCCGCGGTCTTTTTCCGAAATGAACGTCAAGCGGCTGGCATAATCTTTCACCACTGAAGCGGTAGCATCCGTGGATCCGCCATCCATGACGATATATTCCAGGTTTGAGTAGTCCTGGCTTAGAACACTCTCGATGGTTGCCCGGATGTAATGTCCCTGATTGTAGGAGGGAGTAACGATGGTGACGAGAGGCCTGGTCATCTGATATCTGCCGCCGTGACCGATACGATTAGTTCTTGGTATGGTAGCAGGTGACAGTTTCTCTGTAAATCGGGAAGGAAAAGGCCGCGCATCGTGAGGCATGATTTTGCCCGTCGGGGCGGGAATTGCGGTAAAATTCAGGTTCAAATATTCAGAAATGAAATCCCTTAAATTCAGTCAGTTTAACGGTATTGCTCTATTGCTGTCCGTGAGTGCGCTGCTGTGGTCGTGCGGCCGCGGCCTTCCGTCGAAGCTGGAGCATCTGCCTGGGGATCTGAACGGCACCGGCTTGAATTTGACCGGCATTTACCAGGATGGTTGGGTAGGGGACAGAGGATCCGTCAATCTCCAACAACCGGCCGGAAAACAGATGCTGTCGATTCGAGGAACTGTACCACTGGTTGGAGACCCAAATTTTCGCAGCGATGTGGAACTGCGCCTGGAAGAAAAAGCCGTGGGGCACTGGAATATCGGACTCGGCGATTTTGCGCTGTCAGCATCTGTTCCACCCGGCGACGGGACACGGCGAGTGACCATCGTTTTCGGCAAATCACAGCAATTACCGGGCGGCGACGGGCGTATGGTGGGAGCACGGCTGAGTTTCGTCGGCTTCGAGTCCAAATCCGCGATGGTAAGTCCGCCTTCGGACATCCTGCGCAGCTCAAACCTGCAACTGGGTAGTGGCTGGGGAGTGTTGGAGACGTTTCACAACGATAATTTCCGATGGGTGGATAACGACGCTCAGTTCTTGCTGACCGCCGACCAGCCGGGAAGCGCCGTGTTATTGGTGACGGCGGAACCGGGGCCCGGGGTTGCGATGAGGCCTTTTGTGCTGCGAGTGCTGGATGCTTCCGGACACCAAGTGAGCGCGGAGCCAGTGGAAAAGCGCCGCACCACGGTGAAGTTCATTTTGCCGGTAGAGGGCGGCAAGCCCAACGAATTTCGCCTGCACGTGGATGGCGGTGGTAAGCCGGCGCTGAACGATCCGCGGATCTTGAATTTTCGTGTGTTCGAGATGGAATCGGGAGCGTGGAAGCCGGGGAAATGAACCGGCTAGAGGGTGAATCCCGATTTGCACGCGTCGTCGTAAAACATTTTTACGGTGTCCAGCGAGTAGTCGGCCAGGTCGCGGCCGAGCAGATCGAGCTTCTTCAGGATGTCGTTGGTCACCGTGATGATGTGGCAGCCGATCTGGTCGGCCTGGACCACGTTCAGCAATTCGCGCGGACTGGCCCAGATCAGCTCCATGTTGGGATACATGCGAACCATCTCGACGGCGGCAGTCATGATAGGGAGAGGGTCGACGCCGGTATCGCCAATGCGGCCGGCGAAGACAGAGACGCACGAGGGCGCGCCTCCACCGAGAGCGTGGGAAACGTCGCGGACCTGCGCGAGCGTCAACAAAGCGGTGACGTTGAGCTTCACGCCCGAATGGGAGAGACGGCAGATCAAGTCCAACGCCGGCTCGCGCCGGGTGTTGGTGACCGGAATCTTGACGTAGACGTTGTCGGCCCACGAGGCGATCAGACTCGCCTGGCGTTCCATCTCGGAGAATTCGTCGGCAAACACTTCGAGTGAGATGGGCCGGTCGGGGATGGCGGCCAGAATATCGCGGGCAAAGGCCTCGTAGTCGCGGATTCCCGCCTTCCGCATCAGCGTGGGGTTGGTCGTAAAACCGCTGATCCAGGGTTTGGCGTACAACTCCAGCATGGCGGTCTTGTCGGCGCCATCGGCGAAGATCTTGACATTGAGATTCATAAAACTTCCGTGGGTCGAGGGACCAGTTTAATTTAACGCACGGACTCCCATTTCGTCGCGCCGGTTTTCAGGGCCGGATGAGAAACCAGCGAGTGCCAGACCACGGCCTGAAAGGCTTCCGCGTGAGGCGTGATATGCGCGGAGTTGACGGTGGGAATCACAACGCAAACGTCAGCCACCTGGGCGGTGTATCCTTCGGCACGCCCCACAATGCCGCCGATGCGGGCGCCGACCTGCTTGGCATATTGCAGCGCGGATACGAGGTTGGCGCTCACCTGGCGCTGGGCATCACCGCCACCGACAGAGAAAATCAGCAGCATGTCCTCGCGACGCAGGCGGCTAACCCGCAGCCAGGCCTCGAAGACGGTGGGCCATCCTTCATCGTTGGTGCGCGCGGTCAATTCGGAAACGTTGTCGGTGGGAGCGTAGGCTTCGATGCCGGCCAGTTTGCGGAAATCGTTGACGGCATGCGACGCGTTGGCGGCGCTGCCACCGACCCCCAGAATAAAAAGCCGGCCTCCTTGGGAGCGGACCTGGGCCAGCAGCGCAGCCAGGCGCTCGATGGCATCTGCGTCCAGCCGTTCAAGGATCTGGGCGGCTTCGGCGAGGAATTGCTGGGTGAAGGTCATGATCGACGCTCTTCCGCTTGGAGATAAACGGCTTCGACAATGCGCAGGGCGGCCTGGGCGGCTTCTACGCCGGGATCGGGCTGACGACCGAGGCGAATGTCTTCCACGAAGTCTAAGAACTCCGCCCGCCACGAGTCGTCCTCCATGGGATATTCCCAGATGGTGGTGGGCGGCGGCCCCATTTCCGGCAACATTTGGTAAAGCGCCAGCCGCTCGGTGCCGTAGCTGCCACCAAGCCCGTTAATCTCGAGTTTGCCGGTACGACCGTAGATTTCAAAGGAAAACAGGTTCTTCCATTCCGTGCAACTGGCGTGCAGAAAGGCCGTCCGCCCGGCGCCGGTTCGCAGCAGGAGAAAGCCATTGTCTTCCACCGGCATGTCCCAAAAATAGGTGGCGATGCTGCCCTGGTGCTCGACAAACTCTCCCAGGAACCACCGTGCCAGGTCGATGAGGTGCATTCCCTGGTCAATCAGCTCTCCTCCTCCGGAGATTTCCGGCCTGGCGCGCCATTCCTTGTCGTAGCCGATCCGGCCTCCATGGCCGTAACGGCCGCGAATAAACATCAGCGGTCCCAGGACTCCGGATTCGAAAACTTCCCGGGCTTTGCGGAACGCCCTGTGATACCGGTGATTGAATCCGACGCGGACCAGCGCGCCGGTGCGGTGCGCCGCTTGGGCAACGCACTCGAGCTCGGCGGCGGTGCGGGCGCCCGGCTTTTCGATCAACACATGTTTGCCGGCGGCGGCCGCGGCGGCGGCAATCGGCGCCAGCAGATCGTGACTGGTGGCCACAATGACGATATCGATCCCGGGAAGAGAAACGATCCTTTCCCAGTGGGCGGCCACGGCACATCCGTGGGCGGTCTTTGCCAGGGCGGCCGCGCGGTCCGGCACAGCATCGCATACGGCAACCAGTTGCGCATCGCCGAGCGAGCGTGCGCGTTTCTGCCCAATCGAACCGCAACCGATAATGGCCACTTTCATTGCCAGTTGAACCCCCGGTCTTCGGGCACGATGCGCCGCAAAGTGTAGACATCCGAGCGGGCCAGCTCCGCGGCATAAGCCGCGAGGTTCTTCCAGGGATCCCAAACAGCGCTGATCAGTCTGCCATTGATTCCGGCGGCCGCATCGGATGCCAGAAAGACGGCGAGTTCCGCGGGACTAGCGGGCGAGGTGCCGCCACGTTCCGCCTGTTCCAGCGCTTTGCGGTACTCCGATTCGCCGGCTAGCGTGGGACCGGCGCGCAGAACGGCATCATGCATCTCCGTGTTCATGGCTCCCGGCGCGATGGCGTTGATGCGAATCCCATAATGGGCGGCTTCGGCGGCGATGGTTTCGGTGAAGCGCACTAGCCCCGCTTTTGCCGTGGCGTAAGCCGAGAAGCAGGGCCGCGGGGAGGTTGCGCCTCCTCCGGAAATGTTCACAATGGAGCCGCCGCCTTGCGATTTCATGCGCTGAATGGCCAGCCGGCATAGCGCGACCGGAGCGAGGAGATTTACCTGAATGGCTTTCTGCCATTGCGCCCAATCGTTTTCCTCCAGGGGCCCGATCGGCCCTACAATCGCCGCGTTGTTCACGAGAACGTCGAGCCTGCCGCTGAACCGCTGCAGGGCATCGAATATCCGTGCCGGAGTGTCAGGGGCGGCCAAATCAACGGCGAAGTGGCCGTCACGCTGCGTTTCCCGTCCGTTGCCCACGAGCTGCCCGCACAGGGCAGCCAAAGACTCCCCGGAGCGCGCCACCAGAAACACGTCGGCATCATGCCTCCAGAATGCTTCGGCAATGTGCCGGCCCAAACCACGCGAAGCGCCGGTCACGAGCACCGTTTTCCCGGAAAAGAGCGCCGCTTGCATAGATTTATCGCCGAGCCAATACCCACTCGTTATCTTGCAGGAACTCGACGGTGCGCACGATTCCTTGACGAATATTCAGTCGCGGCCGCCAGCCAAGTTCCCGGATACGCGCGCAATCGAGAAAAATGAATGGACTGTCGCCGATCCAGCCGCGCTCGCCGCCGGCATATCGAATCTGCGGAGAAACGCCCAGATGGCCGCAGATCCAGCCGATGGACTCGTTGACCTCGCAGTACTCGTCCGGACCCAGGTTGAAGATATTTACCGTGGCTTCCGCCCTTTCCAGGGCAGTGAAGATGGCCTCCACACAATCTTTGACATACAGATAGGACTTCCGCTGCCTGCCGTTGCCGAGCACTTCCAGGTATTCTGGATGCACCCGGAGTTGCCGGTAGAAATCGAAAACGTGACCGTGCGTGTAGCGCTCCCCCAGGATAGAAACAAAGCGAAAAATATACCCACGCATGCCGAATCCTTCGCAATAGGCGGAAATCAAGCCCTCGGCGGCCACTTTCGATGTGGCATACAGCGACGTCTGAATTGGGAATGGAGCATCTTCTGGAGTAGGAAAGATCTGGGGCTCTCCGTAAACCGAACCCGTGGAAGCAAACGCAATCCGCTCGATGCGGTTGGAGCGCATGGCATCCAGCACTCTCCAGGTGCCGATGGCATTTTGCTCCAGATCCTTGCTTGGATGCTGGAGGCCAAACCGCACATCGGCGTTGGCAGCGAAATGAAAAACAAAGTCACAGCCCGCCATGGCACGAGCGAGATGCGGCCCATCGACCAGATCGCCCCGCTCGAGCCGGAAACATGGGGACTGCGTGGCATCCTTTAAGAATTCCATCTGACCGGTAGAAAGATTGTCGAACCCTACTACCGAGTGGCCGGCTTGGAGAAGCGCGTCAACCAAATTACTTCCTATGAAACCGGCCGCGCCGGTGACAAATGCTAGCAAGATGTACCTTTCAGAGTCGGACGGTCAGTCCTCGCCCGCGGCAATCGCTGCCGCGCGGCGTTCGCCCAAGCGGGCCAGTGACGCCCGGATCGCGAAAATATCGCGGACGTTTCGGAGATTTCCGCTCACCAGATTGAGCCGCGTATCTCCGTCGTCACGCCAGCGGATCGCAACTTCCTGAATACCATAGCCCAGCCGGTGCGCCAAGGCGAGAACCTCGACATCGAACATATAGCCGTCGATCTTCTGCAATTGGAACAACTCCAGGGCCGCCTCGCGCTGGAAAAACTTAAACCCGCATTGCGTATCGTGTACGCCGGGCAGCCGGACCACGAGCTGCATGAATTCGTGAAAGCCCTTCGAGCCGATTTGCCGGTACCACGGCTGCCGGCGCTCGATTTCGGATTCGGCCAGCGCCCGCGATCCGGTTACAACTTCAACGCCTTGCATTAAGTACGGCTGAATCTTGTCGTACTCGCTGAACGGGACTTTGTTGTCAGCATCGGCATAGCCGACAAAACGGCCGCGCGCCAGGGCTACAGCCTCGCGTACTCCCCGGCCCTTCCCGCTGCGTTCCTCGTGGCCGATCGCGCTCAGGTCCATATTGCCGGCGGATTTTTGGCGGACCAGTTCACGTGTGCCATCGGTGCCGTCGGCCGCAACAATGATTTCCGCGTGAATGCCGCGGCTTTGAAAATACGCAAAAGCCTGATCAATGGTAGAGCCGATCGACGAGCACTCGTTATATGCGGGCAGAATCAAGGTTAGATCGATATTGCCGGGCATCGGGATCATCGAATAGTATAACCGGTAAACTATAGAGAAACCTCATGATTCCTGTTGCCATTCTGGCCGGCGGACTTGCGACGAGACTGCGGCCTATGACGGAGACCATTCCGAAAGCGCTGATTGATATCAATGGCGAGCCCTTTCTGGCGCATCAACTACGGCTGCTGAAGCGGGCCGGCGCAACCGGCGTGGTGCTCTGCGTGGGTTACCTGGGCGAAATGATTCGCGAGTTCGCCGGAGATGGCGCGCACTTCGGCTTGGAAGTGGAGTATTCCTTTGACGGCCCGCGGCTGCTCGGGACCGGCGGCGCCATCCGCCGGGCTCTTCCACGGCTGGGTGAAGCGTTCTTCGTGCTCTACGGCGATTCCTACCTGCCCTGCGATTACCGCGACGTGGAGCGTGCTTTCCTTGCCTCCGGCAAGCCCGGGCTGATGACGGTCTTTCGCAATGAAGGCCGCTGGGATGCCAGCAATATCGAGTTCACCGATGGCCGGATTGCGCACTACGATAAGCGCGCCTGCACGCCGGAAATGCATCACATCGATTACGGGCTCGGCGCATTCTACGCGGCAGTGTTCGAAGCGCTGGCGGCGGAGGAAGTGCACGACCTGGCAGCCGTTTACCAGGACCTTTTGCGGCGGAATCAACTGGCCGGTTACGAAATTCGGGAACGGTTCTACGAGATCGGCTCGCAAGCGGGGATACAGGAATTGGAGCAGTACCTGGCTGCTCCCAGGCGGCGCGCGGTTTTTCTGGATCGCGACGGCGTTTTGAATGAAGCGATCGTGCGCGAAGGGCGGCCATACCCGCCCGCCGGCCTGGAAGAGTTGCGCATCGCGCCCGGCGCCACCGCCGCATTGCGCAAACTGCGGGATGCGGGATTTCTCTTGATCGTCGTGACCAATCAACCCGACATCGGCCGCGGCACGCAGACGCGCCAGGCTGTTGACGAGTTGAACGCGGCGGTGAAGGCGGCTTTGCCCGTGGACGAATTCTATGTCTGTCCCCACCGAGGCGCGGAGGGATGCGCCTGCCGTAAACCCAAGCCGGGCTTGTTGTTGCAGGCCGCCAGCGAGCGCAATATCGATTTACGCGGCAGCTTTCTGATCGGTGATCGCTGGCGCGATATCGATGCCGGCGCGGCCGCCGGCTGCCGTACCGTACTGATCGACTACCAATACGGGGAACGCGGTCCGGAAACTGCGCCGGATTATCGGGCCGGGGATTTGAGTGACGCGGCCGAGTGGATCCTCGGGGCCGAGCCCCTATAAAGTTTCTCTCATTAGCCGCCGATTCCTGTGGTGATGACTGCGTACAAGATGATTCCCGCATGGCTGGTACTCTGCTTCGGTGCCCAGTCGGAGCAATATTCCAAGTTTTTCCCTGTGCGCTTCGAGCCGAATCTCGGGGAGACATCGCCTGCAGTCAGGTTCGTGGCACGGGGGCTGAATTACACCGCTTTTGTGGAACCCGGCGAGGTCACTTTCAGAGCGGGAACCTCCGTCTTGAGGATGAGCTTCCGCGGCGCAAATGCCAACGCAGAAGCGGTTGGTTTGGATGCACAAGAATGGCAAACGCATTACCTGATCGGCGGCCAGGAAGAGTGGCATACCAATGTACCTGTTTACGGCCGGGTGGAGTGCCGGGGTGTTTATCCCGGCGTAAACGTCGTTTATTACGGCGATGCGTCGCGACGGCTGGAATACGATCTGGTAGTCGACCCACGAGCCGAGACTTCGCAGATCCGCCTCCGGTTCGAAGGCGCGGAACGAATTGAGACGGACGCCAACGGCGATATCGTGCTGCGGACTCCAACGGGAGAGTGGCGGCATTCCAACCCGCAAATCTACCAGCTTCGGAATGGGGTCCGCCAAAAAGTAACGGGCCGTTTTGTGGCGTCAGGGCCTGATGAAATTGGTTTCGAGATACATGACTATGATCATTCTCGTCCTCTGACCATCGACCCCACCCTGACCTTCAGCACCTACCTGGGTGGAAGCGGGCAGGACAGCGCAACATCGATCGCCGTAGATACGGCGGGAAACGCCTACGTGACGGGCTGGACGGAGTCACTGGATTTCCCTGAAATGGCAGGCCCCAGGTTGGGCAACCCCAGCGGCGTCGATGCATATGTCGCCAAACTGAGCCCCGTCGGGAGCCTGTTGTATGTCACCTACCTGGGAGGCAGTGGCGACGATCGCGGCTACGGCATCGCGGTGGATAGCTCCGGGGAGGCGGTAGTCGCGGGCTGGACCTATTCCAGCAATTTTCCAACGTGGAACGCCGCGCAACCAGGACTGGGAGGTGTGCGAGATGGATTTGTCGCCAAGTTGAATTCGGCGGGGACAGCACTGATCTTCAGCACGTATTTGGGCGGCAACGCCGCCGACAGCGCCAATGCCGTTGCTTTGGATCAGCAAGGGAACATTTATGTGGCCGGCGAAACCGCGTCCGCGAATTTTCCGGTCCTCAATGGATTCCAGGCTCGAATCGGCGGAGGGCTGGACGCTTTCGTAACGAAATTCAACAGCGCAGGCACACGATTATACGGCACATATTTGGGCGGTATTGCCGATGACCGCGCAACGGCGATCGCCGTGGACACTTCGGGGAACCCTTATATCACGGGTAGTACCTATTCCACGAACTTTCCCGTGGCTAACGCGTTCCAGTCCACGGTGGGCGGTGGCCAGGATGCTTTCGCGGCGAAAGTTGGGCCGGCTGGCAACACTCTGGTCTACAGCACGTACCTGGGTGGAAACGGCGGTGGAGCGAGTTCGCCCGAAACCGGCAATGGCATCGCGGTGGATTCAGCCGGCTGTGCTTACGTTGCCGGCACGACGAGTTCATCGAACTTCCCCACGGTGAACCCTTTTCAGTCGTCGCTATCCGGCAGCCAGGACGCTTTTGTGCTGAAGCTGAGCGCAAGCGGCGGTGCGCTGGTGTATAGCACGTACCTGGGCGGCTCCAGTATCGATATGGCAACGGCAATCGCAGCCGATAGTACCGGCAGAGCTTACGTAGCCGGGTATACGGCATCAGTGGATTTTCCCATCGCCAATGCCGTGCAAACTTCGGGTGCAGGTGGGTATGACGCATTCCTCGTTGAGCTGACTGCGCTGGGGAATTCGATCGCAATAGGCACATATCTCGGCGGAACCGGGTCGGACAGCGCCTACGGGATCGCACTGGACGCGAGCGGGAACGTTTACTTGGCGGGGCAGACGATGTCGGTGAATTTTCCGCTCCTGAATGCAGTTCAAACCGTTGGGTCGGCCTCTGGATTCATTGAAAGGTTTAGTTTCTCGTCGCCCTCGAATTTGGCGTTGGGCAAGCCGGCAACCGAAAGCAGCACCCTCGCTGCGGCGGGCGAAGCCGTGGATGGCAACACCGACGGCAACTACTTCGATGGCTCGGTCTCCCATACCGGCCTCGACGCCAATGCCTGGTGGCAGGTCGATCTCGGCTCTTCCGCCGTGATAAGTTCCATCGTCGTCTGGAATCGCACCGACTGCTGTGGCGACCGGCTCGCCAATTATTGGGTCTTCGCTTCCAATACCCCTTTTGCCGCTACCGATACACCCGC
>DATJAK010000129.1:0-5225 GCA_035516375.1 Bryobacteraceae bacterium | reverse complement strand
GGTAGTCTTGTCAGGCTGCTCATGCAAGCTCGCTTCCCTTACTAATCGCTTGATTTCGCAAGGGCGGGATCGAACGCCTGGCATGGGCACTGTCCGTTCGTGGGACTGGTTGTCCAGGTGCGCGCTATTCTAGTGGCTTGACCCCATCCGTAAATCCGGAACTTCCGCCGCCACCGCCGCGTGTGTCGGCGGTAGTCGTTTCGCGCAACCGCGTGGAGCAGTTGCGCCGCTGTTTGGAGTCGCTGGAGAAATCCGAGGGCCGCGATACGGTGCAAGTCATCGTGGTGGACAACGGATCTACCGATGGCAGCGCACAGCTGGAAGACGACTTTCCGCGCGACCAGTTCGTACGCCTGCCGAAGAATTTCGGCTTGACCAAGGCTCTGAACCTGGGGTGGCGCGCCGCGGAAGCCGACTACGTTCTGTTTTTGCACGACGACACGGAACTCGAGCCGAACGCGATTTCACGTTTGGCCAGCGTACTGGATTCTACGGCTGGTGCTGCTGCAGTTGCGCCGCTGCTGGTGGATGCTGAGGGAGAGCCCGCTCCCCAACTCGGCCACTTACCTCCCGATGGCACGTACGAACCGGCAGAGTGTCCCAGCTCGGAGCCATTTGCGGTGAGTTACTCGCGCGGAGCGGCGCTGATGGTCCGCGCTTTCGTGATCAAGTCCGTCCGCCAGATTGACGAACGATACGGGCAGTTTGGCAGCGACGCGGAACTGGCGGCCCACATCCGGCGCGGTGGCAAGAAAATCCTGCTGGTGCCGGAAGCGCGTGTGCGTCATCAGGGAGGCTCGGATTCGGGGACGCTGCGGCGGGCGGATTTTCTCCTGGGGCGGGCCGCGTTCATCGGGAAACACCAAGGTTTCGGAGCGGGCCTCAACGCGCGGTTGGCTACGATCTTGGGGCCACTGCTGTCGTTCCGATTGGGCGAACTGCGCTACACGCTGGCCGGGCAAAAGATCGACGGAACGCATGAATAGCCTTTTATTTCCGTGGGTTATAGCCACCTCTAGACCATAGATATCTGTGTCAACCTTTGATATCTAGTCTGCGGAAATACGGCGCGGCTACCATATACGGCATGGAAGGCGTGTTGTGGGTTTTATTGCCGGGTTTCGTGGCCGTCGCCACGGGCTTGCTGGTGTGGTTTGTCATGCAGTCGCGGATGGACGTGATGCTGGCTGAAGAACGAACCAAGCTGGCCGAAGAGCGGGCGGTCATCGAAGTGCAAAAAGCGGCCGTCAGCGCGAGCATGGAGCCGACGATTCGGGCCGCCGAAGAGAGCGCCAAGCGCGCGGCGTTCGATAACTTCCTGGGCGAAATCCACGTGGAGCAACGCCACTACACGCGCGAAAATCGCATGCTGGCGCAGAACCGCCGTTCGCTGGTATTGCAAGAGCGGATGTACTTCCGCAACATTCCACTCTCGGACTGGATCGAGCATGAGATCACGCTGGATGATGGCGCAGACGTGGACCGCATGGTGCAAGGCATGACCGTCTTCGACAAGGGTGTGGTTTCGATCGCCGACGTGCAGCGGCCGCGGAAAGCGCTGGCGTAGCTGCGCCGGGCCGAAGCCCGGCGGCGGGCTGGAAAGCCCGACCCCACAATTTTGCCGACATCTAATCCGGTAATATAGGCACATGCACGTAACTCGTCTAATGCTTTTGGCGGCGGTTTGCGCCGCTGGATCGACCGCCGCGTGGGCGCAAAAAGGCACCGCTGAAAAAGGGAAAGAGGTGTTCGATCAGTGCAGCGTCTGCCATAACGCCGACAGCACGGAGAAGAAAATCGGTCCCGGTCTGAAAGGCCTCTTCAAGCACGACAAGCTGGTGAATGGGAAGCCGGTGAACGAAGCCAACGTGCGCGCCAAGATCGATGAAGGCGGCAATGGCATGCCTGGCTACAAAGACATTCTCAGCGACCAGGAACGCGCCGATCTGATTGCTTATCTGAAGACGCTTTAAGAGCGGCGATTACGCCTTCGCGCCCAGGACTTCCAGCGCCTTTTTCACCATCGGGTCGTCATCCAGCTTTTTCTGCGGGGGCGCCTGCTGCTGGTCTTTTTGCTCTTCGGGAAGCGGCTCGCCGCTGTCGTCCAAATCCACCTGGGGTTCTACCTGCAACACCTGGTTCTTGGGGGTGACCCTGTTATCCTGGATGGCCTTGCCATCCGCCGAGTAATACTTGGCGACCGAGAGAATGATGGCCGATCCGTCGTCCATGGTGATGGCGCGGCGGAGGGAAGCTTCCCCGTAAGTGGGCTCGCCCACGAGTTCGCCGCGGTTGTTGTCGGCTACGGCAGCGGCAGCGATCTCGGCGGCATCGGCGGTGCCCCGGTTCGTCAAAAAAACGACCGGCAGTTTGGTAATGGCTTTGGCGGGGTCGGCATCAAAATTCTGGCGGGCCACGCGCTGCCCTTGCAGATAGGTGATTCGTCCCTTGTTCAAGAAAAGGTTGGCGAAGGCGATGCCGTCATCCGGCTCTCCCAGAGCCGTATTGCGCAGATCGACGATGAGCTTCTGCGCGCCCTGTTTCTGGACCTTCTCGATATCGTCCGCCACTTCTTTCACTTTGGCTGCCGTCAAAGCGCCCGGCCTCAGATAAGCCACTTGCCCGGCGAGCATCTGGTCCTCTACGGCGGGCAGCGCCAGGAAGGTGCGGTTGAGCTTCACGGTGGAAGGTTCCGGATGTTGTACGCGTACGACGCTTAATTCGACGCTCGATCCGGGATCGCCTTTGAGCAGCAGGTCGGCGTAGGCCAGCGGCATGTCGCGCGTGGCGACGTTGTTGATACTCTCGACCATATCCCCGGTGGTGAAGCCGGACCTGGCGGCCGGTGACCCGGGCACCACGCCAACCACACCGACGTAGCCGAATTTCTTCGAAAGGATGAGGCCCACATCGGCGCGGCGGACGTCGCGGTTCTTCTGATAGTCCTTGTATTGATCCGCGTTGAGATAGCTGGCGAAGGGGTCGATGGCTTCGAGCATGCCGTTCAAGGCACCGAGCGTGACACTCTTCATGTCGGGCTCTTCGACGTACTCGCTCTTGATGCGGGAAACCACATCGGTGAAGACGCCGATGTGTTTATAGGTTTCGTCGGGGGACGAGGCTCCCTGGCCTAGCACGCTCCCGATCAGAAGCAGAAGAGTGAGGCACGTCGACGCGCTCACAACGATATATTTCAGTCGGCTGCTCATAGGTAGTGACAACTCCCGGGCCCTTCCCACCATTATACGCGTGGGGTTCGCACCCGTTCGGCGGAAAAGTTAACCCGTGTCTATTGGACGCGCCGGCGGTCGATTTGGTGACCGTTTGTTTTCCGTTATTTCCAGCCCATTCGCTGGCGCAGGCCGGTGATGTGGGCGGCGTGGTGGCGGCAATGCCAGCCGTAAGATGCCAAATAGGTGTCCAGGCGCAGCACCCCGAGTTCGGGGTGGTTCAGGGTGCGCGCAAAGTCCGTATCGGACAAGGAGCGCAACAGCGTCACCCATCGGCCATGCAGACCTTCGATCAGTTGGAGCGACGCTTCCACGGGCATGGCGCGGGCATCCTGCAGTTCGGCCCATTTCTTTTCGTCGTAGGGCTTAATGGTAGGTTCCGGTTCCGTAAGGGCGAGGCGGAAACGGACATAGGCGTTCAAGTGGCTGTCGGGAACATGATGCACCACCTGCCGGACGGTCCAGCCTCCGGGCCGGTAGGGTGTGTCGAGTTGGGCGTTGTTGAGATCGGCCACTGCCTCGCGAAAACGGGCGGGGGCAGCCTCGATATCGCCGATATACCGGTGGCGCGCTTCCGCGGACACGCTGGAGGGGTATTCGCACGGACCGATCGGGTAGCTCAAATCCATGGACGGCATCTTACCAGGACAGCCGGTTTGGATGGGAAGTAAGGAGGAGGTAAGGTCGGGGTTAGGAAGTTTTCTTGAGCCTTTTTCCAGAGACAGCGGCCGCCGCCTGAGTGTAAGCTTCTACTTATGCCAGACCAAATCGGAAAAGTCATCGGGATCGGCGGTGTGTTTCTGAAGTCGCCCGATCAGAAACGGCTCAACGCCTGGTATGCCGAGCAATTGGGAATCCCGCAGGCCGAATACGGCAGCCACTTCAAATGGCGTTCCTTTGACGATCCGAATCACGAGCAACTCACCACCTGGAGCGTGTTTCCCTCAACCTCGACGTACTTCGACCCGAGCGGCGCGCCGTTCATGATCAACTATATCGTCGACGATCTGGACTCGATTCTGGCGAAGCTGGAGAAAAACGGCGTCCCGGTCGATCCGAAGCGCGAGAACTACGACTACGGCCGCTTCGCCTGGGTGTACGACCCGGACGGCAACAAGATCGAATTGTGGGAACCGCCTAAGAGCTGACCGGCGGCGGACACCAAGGGCAAGCTAAAAAGCACGCTCCCTATGGTCGCGGCTCGGTAACGCAAATCGTAGTGGTGCCTTACTCACTCATTCCAAGACCCAATCCGCGAGCTGTTCCATGCGGTCGATCAGCAGATCGGGCGGCGGGTTATCCAAAGTTTCCGGGGCAAAGCCATAACGCACGCCGCAGACCCGAACGCGGGCGTTGCGGGCGGTTTCGATGTCGACGGACGTATCGCCCACCATCAGGGTCGCGGCGCGCTCTTTGCCGGCTTCGGCCATCAACGTCTCCACCCCGATGGGATGCGGTTTCTTGAACTCGAAGCTGTTGCCGCCATAAACCTGGAAGAAATGCGCGCTCAAGCCCAGGCCCTGGATGATGGCGCGGCTGACGCCCACGGGTTTGTTGGTCAGGATGGCGAGACGCTTGCGCGCCTCGCGCAAACGGTCGAGGGCCTCGCGTACGCCAGGATAGAGTTGCGTGTAGTCAAGTTTGTGTTCCCGGTAGTATTCGAGAAAATATTCGAGGCCCGCTTGAACGGCGGCTTCGGCGGCGTCCGCTCCGAGGGCACGGCGGATCAGCACCGGAGCTCCGTTGCCCACGTACGTGGAGATGACTTCGATGTCCAGCGGGCCCATGCCCATGTGGGCACGCGTGGCATTGACCGCGTACGCAATGTCCAGCTTGGAATCGATCAGAGTGCCATCGAGGTCGAAGATCAGCAGCTCGATACTCACGCAACGCCGGACTTGGGTTTCCGCGCGCGCGCCTGGCGGGCAGGAGGCCGGCGACGGACGCGGCCGCGGCCATCGGTGAGTTGGTATTCCACCATTTTCCTCTGCAGCG
>DATJAK010000128.1:0-9413 GCA_035516375.1 Bryobacteraceae bacterium | reverse complement strand
AGAGCCGAAGCCCTGGCGGTGAGCAACCGTCAGCAACTCGGACTGCGTCAGCAACTCCTTGGCCAGCCCACCGGGGCACACGCATCCATTTTCAATGAGGCATATCGGCGTGCCTTCCAGTACCTCGTCCAGCCGGCGGTGCTTAAATAGAAACCGCACCACCAGGTAATTCACCCCAAATAGTGCGAACGCACCGATTAAGCCGCCGGAAACCGAATTATCGTCGCCGATAATCGCATTCTGCACGGTGTTGGAGACCGAAAGCAGCACCACCAGGTCGAAGGGGTTGAGCTGAGCCAGTTCGCGCTTGCCGAAGATGCGCAGCATAAGCACGATGAATACGTAGACAATGATCGGACGCAGGATTTTCTCCGCGACAGGCAGGTTAAGCGCGAACATATGGTTCCACATTTTTTTTTTATCTCCACAGGAAATCATACGGTAGGACAGGGATATTATAGGTACAAGTCGTTCGGCTGGCATCCATGGATTGGATTCACGCGCGTGGCGGATTGAGGGCGGCGTGAGCACTCCCCCGGCCGCGTTGTTAACGGCGTGTATGCTCGCCCTCCAAGCTCCGCCAACGGGACCAATCAAGCACATGCACACCAATCGCCTGATACACGAGAAGAGTCCGTACCTTCTGCAGCACGCACATAATCCCGTGGACTGGTACGCCTGGGGGCCGGAAGCGTTTGAGGCGGCGCGCAAGGAAAACAGGCCGATTTTCCTTTCCATTGGCTACTCAACTTGCCACTGGTGCCACGTCATGGAGCGCGAGTCGTTCGAAAACGAACAGATCGCGGCAATTCTCAACAAGTATTTCGTGGCCATCAAAGTCGATCGCGAAGAGCGCCCGGACGTGGACCGGATTTACATGGCATATGTGCAGGCGAGTACGGGGGGCGGCGGCTGGCCCATGTCCGTATGGCTGACGCCGGATCTGAAGCCATTCCTCGGCGGCACGTATTTTCCGCCTGAAAACCGTTACGGCCGCGCGGGATTTCCGGCGGTGCTCGAGCGCGTAGCCGAAGCTTGGCGCACCGACCGGGAGAAGATTGTGCAATCGAGCGGCGAGGTGCTGGCGCATCTGGAGCAGGCGGCGGAGGTTACACCGGCGGGAGGCCTCGATCCGAACGCGCTGCAGGCCGGATTTCTGCAATTCCGGCGATCGTTTGATTCGACGTTAGGCGGCTTCGGGGCGGCGCCGAAGTTTCCCCGGCCCGTGACGCTCAATTTTCTGTTGCGCTATTCCCAGCTTGCCCACAACGAAGAGGCGCGCGAGATGGTGCTGGCTACGCTGCGGGCCATGGCGAAAGGCGGGATGCACGATCAGTTAGGCGGCGGATTTCATCGCTATTCGGTGGATGAACGCTGGTTCGTTCCGCACTTCGAAAAGATGCTCTACGATCAGGCGCAACTGGCGATTTCTTATCTCGAGGCGTACCAGATGGCCCATGACGCTCAGTTGGCGGGAGTCGCGCGGCGGATCTTCGATTACGTGCTGCGTGACATGACCGACAAGGACGGAGGCTTCTATTCGGCCGAAGATGCCGACAGCGTGATCGATCCCGCCAAGCCGGAGGTGAAGGGCGAGGGCGCGTATTACGTCTGGACGCAGGCGGAGGTTGAGCAGGCTGTTGGAGAGCCGGCGGCTTCGTGGCTTTCGTACCGCTACGGCATCGGGCCTCACGGAAATGTGGAAAGCGATCCGCATGACGAGTTCGCCGGGAAGAACATTCTCTTTGAAGCCCACACGGTGGAGGAGACCGCCCGGCGTTTCTCGCAGCCGGTTGCGGGCGTGGAACGTGGGCTCGCCGAAGCGATGGAGAAGCTGTTGGCGGTGCGGTCGAAGCGCGTGCGGCCGCACCAGGATGACAAAGTGTTGACCTCCTGGAACGGTCTGATGATTTCGGCGCTGGCGAAGGGCGGAGCGATTCTCTCCGAACCGCGCTATTCGGCTGCCGCCAGGCGAGCCGCGGAATTCATCCTGAGCCGCATGTATGACGCAAAGACCGGTTTGCTGTTACGCCGCTACCGGCAGCAGGACGCGGCTATTCCGGGTTTTCTGGACGACTACGCGCTCTTCACCCAGGCGCTGCTCGATCTGTACGAAACGCAGTTTGATGTTCGCTACCTCGAAATCGCTGTGAAGCTCGCCGGGAGGCAGGGCGAGTTGTTCGAAGATCGCCAGCATGGAGGATTCTTTAGCACCCCGGCGGGTGACTCCAGCCTGTTGATGCGTATGAAAGACGATTACGATGGCGCCGAGCCCGCGGGAAACTCGGTTGCTGCGTTAAATCTCCTGCGCCTCGCCCAGATGACGGACCGCCAGGACCTTCGGGAGTCCGCCGGGCGCACCCTGCAGGCGTTTGCGTCGCGCATTAACGGCATGCCCTCGGGCGTACCCCAAATGTTAGTTGCATACGAGTTCAGCCTGTCGAAGCCGAAGCAGATCATCCTGGTGGGCGACCCTTCGACGGCGGAGGCGCGGGAAATGTTGCACGTGTTGCACGAGAGATTCGTGCCGGATCGTATCGTACTGTTTGTGGATGAGGCGTCGCGCAAAACACTCGCCGGCTATCTTCCAGTCATCGAAACCATGACTGCCTATCACGGCAAGACTACGGCATATGTGTGCGAAAACTACACCTGCAAGCTGCCCACCGCGGACGCGGCCAAGTTCGCCGAATTGCTACAATAACAGCTCAAACTAAAATCAGGAGACAAACATGGAGAGACCAGGAGCGACCACGATGCGGGGAAATCCGTTGACTCTGATTGGCCCCGAACTGAAGGCCGGCGATTCGGCTCCGGATTTCAAACTGGTAGACAACAGCCTCAAGAACGTCTCGCTGGCAGATACCGGGCACAACGTGCGCATCATCAGCGTGGTGCCTTCGTTGGACACGCCGGTTTGCGACGCACAGACCAAGCGCTTCAACGAAGAGGCGGCGAAGCTGCCGGGCGTCGATATTCTAACCGTTAGTATGGACTTGCCGTTCGCGCAAAAACGCTGGTGCGGAGCGTTCGGCGTAGACAAGGTCAAGATGCTGTCGGATCACCGGGACGCATCATTTGGCACCAACTACGGAACGCTGATCAAGGATCTGCGGATCGAGAGCCGGGCGATTTTTGTGTTGGACCAGAAGAACACCATCCGGCACGCCGAGTACGTCAAGGAAGTGGCCGACTTCCCCAACTACGACACCGCGCTCGCCGCCGCCCGGGCCGCCGCGTCGGCCGCTTCGGCATAAACTGGGGACCGGGGGCCACCAATCCGCCGCATATTCCCGGCGCAGGATTTCAACTGAATCACGGCGAATCACCTTCGGTCTTCTCACCCGAAAACCGCGCGCCCGGCGTGGGTGGTGGAGTATTTGGCCGTGCCGCCGGGAGTCCGATCGTGCGCGGTGGACTGGCCCTCAGCGCGGGCTTGATTGCCGGCAACCTGCTCGGCTTCTTCCGGGTGGCGTTGACCGCGTATTTGTTGGGCACGCACAGCGCGGCGGATGCGCTGGCAGTCGCCATCGGGCCGATCGATACGCTCAACTCGGTTCTGATCAACACCATGATCTTCGCTTTCGTGCCCATGCTCACCGAGTGCGAGGGAGCGAATCGTACAGCGCTGTTTCGTAGACTGAACCAGGTGTTTGTGCGGATTTTCGGTGGGCTGGCGGTGTTCATCATCCTGGCGGCCCCGGCGCTGATTCGCGTGCTCGCGCCCGGACTGGACCCAGCATACGTGGGCACGGCTGTCACCATTCTGCGGATTGCCGCGGTTTCCTCCCTACCGGCGGGCACGGCTGCGCTCTACGTAGCGTTCCTGTACACGCACCGGCGCTTTGCCGCCACGGCGTTTTATCAAGCCTCGCTCAATGTGTTGACCATTGCCTGCGCGCTCGGGCTTTGGCGGTTCGTCGGTGTATACGGCTTCGCCATTGGCTACGCGGCCGGGGCCTGGGTGCAACTGGCGATTGTGTATTTTGCGAGCCGCTCCAGCCTGACGGAGGGTGACGCGCCGGAGCCGGACATGCATTGGCGCGCGTTGCTCGCCAGACCAGGCGCGTTCATGGTGTACGCCGCAGTACTCGGGCTGAACGTCATCATTACCCGAGCCTATGCCACTCACACCGGCCCGGGGATGGCGGCGGCGTTTGACTACAGCATGCGGTGCCTGAACGTGCCGCTCGCGTATCTCATCAATCCGGTGTCCAATTCGCTGCTCCCCGAGATCGCTCGCTTGCGCAGCCGATTTGAGTTGCGACAAGCGTTCCATCTGATCGACAAGACCATCGCTCTGGTGGCGCTGGTTGCGGTGGTGGGGTGCGCGGTGGGAATCGCGTTGCGCGGGCCGTTGATCGCGCTGCTGTTCGAGCGCGGCAACTTCACGGCGCAATCCACGCGCGTGGTGGCAGCGGTTTTTCTCGGATTCGCGCCCAGCCTGATCGGATGGAGCCTGCTCGAGCTGCTGTCGCGCGCTTTGTTCGCCCTGGATCGGCCCGGACTCCCGCTGGCAGCCGTGGCCATCCCCGCGGTTTTCAATCTCGGATTTGTGTTGCGGCTGCGTTCTCCGGAACCGCAATGGATCGGCGTGGGAGCGTCATTAGGGTTTCTGATCGCTTTCGTATTACTCTTTGCCCTGGTCTGGATGAATCGCCGACGATGGTTGGAACTGGCAGCGAACTCGCGGCCCGCCCTCGAAACGGTCTGATACTCACGCTGTCAGGCGGCCAGATCCACAACGTCGAAATGAAAGCGCTCCGGCGGAAACAATACCGGTGCATCCTGCGCGAGATGCGCCCAAGTCTGGTAGGCAGTGCTGGCTACGCTCGCGTTCAGATAAAAGAGAAACTGGTTGGAGAAGCAATCGATCGGAGGCGGCTGGCGGAAAGTGAGCCGCAAGCCCACCGCATTCTCCAAGCCGACGCCGTGTGTGGGTACCGATTTTTCCATCAACAGGCTAACAAAGCTGCTGCGGCCGGCATGCGGCCAAACATCCGGATGCAGTAAATGGCGCAAGCCCTCGCAGTTCTCGAAGGTGATTTCGCATTGCCGGACCCAATCCAAAATCGAATCTCCCCATTGCCAATGTGAAACCAGGCGCAGATACTGATCCGCCAGGTTCAAAGCCAGATCGAACTTGCGCTGCTCCAGGACACTTTCTTCGCCCGGCGCGTCGCCAAGAATGTCCTCCGCCTCGACGATACCCGCCGCCATGTCCACTACTTCCGATAGCGGCGTGCCGTCCTGTGCGGCGTGCACCAGCAACGGCGGCAGTTCATGAGTTCCGCTACCGGGGATGTCGATGTATCGTCGGTCTCCCATAACCGTCTCTACCTACTCTTATCGACGCAAACGCGATACTGTTCTGTTTCATTATGTAGCATGAAATGTGCTTCACCACCGTAAGCAAATTCATATCGGGCCCATAACCGATTGCTATGGAAGGGCCTACTCTACCCCGGCGCATGGCATCGGCGGGCTCTAACCTTTGTTATCATCACGTGTTCATGGCCGAATATTCCATAGGAGTCGATTTGGGTGGTACCAACCTGCGCGCCGCAGCGATTACCCGGGATGGGAAGATCCTGGAGAAGATTTCCGTCCCTACGAATCCCTTGCTGGGCCGAGAGTCCCTGCTGCGAGAGATGGTCGCGGGCATTGCTGACTTGCGGTCTCGCTGGGGTACGGACGGGCTGGCCGGGATCGGGCTGGGAATTCCGGGATTCATCCTGCTCAAGGAGGGCGTAATCCGCAACTCGAATAATCTCTCCTGCATTGAGGACTTTCCCTTTCGCGATGAGATGGAAAAGCGGCTCCAGACCAAGGTGGTACTGGAGAACGATGCGAACGCCGCCGCGTTGGGCGAGAAGTGGATGGGAGCCGGGCGCGATGTGGACGATTTGATTCTATTCACCCTGGGAACTGGCATCGGAGGCGGCATCATTTCCGGCGGCAAAGTGCTGCACGGGTTTCTGGGCATGGCGGGAGAGTTGGGTCACCTGACCGTCGTGCCGAACGGATTTCCCTGCGGCTGCGGCAACCACGGTTGTGTCGAGAAGCACGCCTCTGCAACCGCGATTGGCGCAATGGCGCGCCTGAACGGTTTGGGTGAGAACCTGAGCGCGGAGGAGGTCTACAAGCTGGCTAAAAGCGGCAATGAGCACGCGCGCCGAATTTTTCAATCCATGGGCGAGTCGCTGGGTATCGCGCTGGCCACGGTGGTGAATGTTTTCAATTTTCCTTTATATCTGCTCAGCGGTGGCGTGCTGGCCGCCTGGGAGTTTTTCGCTCCCGCGATGCTGGAGGAAACACGCCGTCGCTCCTTCACGTTTCGCAACAGCAACACTCGCGTGGAGAAGGCCGTTCTGGGAAATGAAGCAGGCCTTTACGGCGCCGGCTTCCTTCCGTGGGCTGAACCCGATCTGAAACATGTGGCTGGGAATTGACGTTGGAACTGGCGGTACGCGCGCGCTGGTCGTAGACGAGCGCGGAACCATTCGTGCGGGCTTTACCGCGCCGCATGAAGACATGCGCATGGAGCGGCCGCTGTGGGCTGAGCAGCGGCCCGATAACTGGTGGGAAGCCGCCATCCAGGCCATCCGTGGAGCGCTGGCGGAAGCCCACATCACCGGCCGCGACATACGCGGAGTTGGTCTGTCCGGCCAGATGCACGGCCTGGTCATCCTGGACCGGGAAAACAAAGTGATCCGGCCGGCGCTCATCTGGTGTGACCAGCGCAGCCAGGCGCAGGTGGACGCCATCAACCGCGCCGTTGGAACGGCTAACATACTATCCTACACGGCCAATCCTGTGCTCACCGGCTTTACCTTGCCGAAGCTCTTGTGGGTGCGCGACAACGAGCCCGACCTCTACGAGCGCGTCAGCAAGATGCTGCTGCCGAAAGACTACGTGCGTTACCGGCTTACCGGCGAGTTCGCCACGGAGGTGTCGGACGCATCCGGCACGGCCCTATTCGACGTCGTGCGGCGCGAGTGGTCAACGCGCATGACGGAGGCCCTCGGTCTCGACGGCTCCATTTTGCCAAAGTGTTACGAATCGGTCGAAATCACCGGCAAGATCAGCGCTACCGCGGCGGGCTTGACAGGACTCGCGGCCGGCACTCCCGTAGTGGGCGGCGGCGGCGACCAAGCGTCAAGCGCAGTGGGCAACGGCATTGTTGAGTCGGGCATCGTTTCCTGTACGCTCGGTACCTCTGGCGTAGTCTTTGCACACATGGAGCAGGTGGCGTACGATCCTCTGGGTCGTGTCCATACGTTCTGTCACGCCGTTCCCGGTAAGTGGCACGTGATGGGTGTGACGCAGGGCGCGGGGCTCAGCTTGCAATGGTTCCGCAACCAGCTTGCGCCGGGAAGTGACTACAACGCGCTCACCGCCGAAGCCGCGAAGTCGCCGCCCGGAGCGCAAGGCCTGTTCTGGCTCCCGTACCTGATGGGCGAGCGCACACCGCATCTGGACGCAACCGCTCGCGGAGGATGGATCGGACTAACCGCCAAGCACACCCGCGCAGATCTGATCCGTTCCGTCATCGAAGGCGTTTCTTACAGCCAAAAGGATTGCCTGGATATTATCGAGCGGCTCGGGGTGATGGTGAACTCGGTGCGCGTTTCCGGCGGCGGCGGGAAAAGCCCGTTCTGGCGCCAGGTGCTGGCCGATGTAATGGCAAAACCAGTGGTTACGCTCGAGACCCAGGAAGGATCGGCTTATGGAGCGGCATTGCTGGCATTGGTCGGAACTGGCGTCTACACTTCCGTTCCGGAGGTCTGCCGCCAGGCTATCCGCGAAACAGATTCGGTCATGCCCAGCGGCGCGGAGTCGAGTTTTTATCAGGACGGCCACTCCCTGTACGCCTCACTGTACCCCGCGCTAAAACCCATCTATCAGCGCATTGCCCGCATGTGACCCGGTCGCGCGCATCACGCGGTGCTATATCTGGTGAGGGCCTGTATCTCGATGTGACAAAGCGATTTGCGCTTGGAAAAACAAAATATGCAAAACAAAGGGTAATTATCCCTTGACAGTAGGTAAACTCTGTGGCAGTATAGAGCTAGAGAGTTCAAAACAATGGGCGATATCCAGGGATGCAACAACATTCAGCCGAAACAGCAGAAGTTTACGATCAACGACTTCAACCGCATGTTTCCCGACGACGCAGCCTGCTTGGAATGGCTGCGTGGATACCTGTACCCTGATGGGATCTTCTGCAAGCTCTGCGAGAAGGTGACGATGCATCACCGCGACGGCAAGCGCCCGTCGTACTCCTGCGACTATTGCGGACATCATGAGCACCCGACAGCCGGAACGATCTTCCACAAGTCACCCACGCCCCTGCGTTTGTGGTTCTATACGATCTATCTGATGGCTTCGACCCGCTGCGGAATCTCCGCTAAGCAGATCCAGCGCGAAACTGGCGTGACCTACAAAACAGCATGGCGCATGTTTCGGCAAATCCGCGCACTGCTGGAAGAGGATCATGCGCCTATCGGCGGCGAAGTCGAAATGGACGAGACCTACTTTGGTGGTCAGATTCGCGGTAGAGGTCGCGGACCACAAATGGACAACAAAACACCCATCGTTGGCATGGTGCAGCGCAAGGGCCGCATTATCGCTAAGACTACTCAAAACGTTAGGTCGCATACGCTGATGGGTATGGTGCGCGAATACGTATTACCAAAAAGCACCGTGTACACAGATGAAGCGGCGACCTACAATCGCCTCTCCAGTCTCCGCTCAAGTGAGTGCAAGCCACTGGGGTATCACCACCACCGCATTCCGCACAGCGAAAAGATCTATGTCCTCGGGGACACGCATACGAACACCGTAGAGGGATTTTGGTCACTTCTAAAACGCGGAATTGGCGGAACGTATCACGCCGTAAGCCAAAAGTACTTGCAGGCATACCTTAATGAGTATGCATTCCGCTACAATCATCGGGACGATCAGCAGCCGATGTTCACGACGTTCCTAGAGCAGATTGAGAAAGCATAAATGTCGTCGCTAATTTTCCACGCTGATCGCGAGCAGGTCTTGATGGCTACGGACACGCTGGCAACATCAACAGATGGCCAGCCCTTTAAGTTCACCACCAAAGCATTTTTCATTCCGCATCTCAGAATGCTTATGGCCGGTACCGGACTGATGGGATTCCTTGGCAGATGGTTTATACAGGTGAACGACTGGATGCTCGTCAAGGGAATCGATAACCTGAATAACCATGCGCCGCGCTATCTTTCCTCCATTTGGCAGGGGTATAAAGAAGAAGTCTCTGCCGGGGAAATCTCCGCTACCATTTATCATTGTGGTTTCTCCGAGATTGACGGTTTGATCCACACCTACGTTTACCGTGCGCCGCATTTTTTGTCCGAGACTCTTGGGTGCGGACTCGTATA
>DATJAK010000127.1:0-30404 GCA_035516375.1 Bryobacteraceae bacterium | reverse complement strand
ATCGGGCATGTGCACATCGCTCAAGATCAGCGGGACGGAGCCGGCGGAGTGATACAGTCTCAACGCGTCGCGGGCGCTCTCAGCGACCAGGGGCTGCATCCCCCACCGTGAGAGAGTCTGGGCGAGGATGCGTCGATTGGTAGAATTGTCGTCGACTATCAAGACAGGAATGGCGGGAAGCGCGTTGAGTTCAGCCGTGCGCTCGCTGGGAAAATCGCTGCCGATGCCCACCCGTACGGTGAAGTGGAAAGTGCTGCCTTGCCCCACCTCGCTTTTCATTCCAATCGATCCGCCCATCAGGTTGACGAGACGGTGACAAATGGTAAGACCTAAGCCCGTGCCGCCGTATCGGCGGGTGGTGGAGCCATCGGCTTGTGCAAACGGCTGGAAGATGATCTTTTGTTGGTCGCGAGTGATCCCAATGCCGGTGTCGCGAACGTCGATGGCCAGAACCACGCCGTTTTCGCCATCGCTCGCGCGATGGCCCAGAGTGACAACGACTTCGCCGCGCTCGGTAAATTTGAGCGCATTGCCGACCAGGTTGAGCAGCACCTGGCGGATGCGCGACGCATCGCCCACCACCCATTCGGGCGCCGAAGGCGCGACGTCGCAGACTAGTTCCAAACCCTTCTGATGGGCGCGCAACGCCAGCAGCTTGCAAGTCTCTTCCATGAAGTCCCGCAGCCGAAATTCGGTGGGGTCAAGTTCCAGTTTCCCGGCCTCGATCTTGGAAAAGTCCAGAATGTCGTTGATCACCGTAAGGAGCGAATCGGCCGAGATCTTCACCGTGGTGAGATAGTCCCGCTGCTCCGGGTCGAGTTCTGTTTCGAGCGCCAGCTCGGTCATGCCCACGACGCCATTCAAGGGCGTACGGATTTCGTGGCTCATGTTGGCGAGGAACTCGCTTTTGGCGCGACTGGCGGCCTCTGCGGCTGCCTTGGCCTGAGCTAACTCCTCCTCGATGTGTTTGTGCGGCGTGATGTCAAAGTCGACGCCGATGACACGGATGGCGTGCCCCTGCTCATCGAAGACCGCTAATGCCTTGCTATGAAACCAGTGCAGAGATCCATCGGGCCAGATGACGCGGTACTGGCCTTCGAACGGCCGGCCCAGGCGGAAGTTGTCCCACGAATCCGCAATGATTCGCCGGTCCTCCGGAAGGATGTAACGGTGCCATTCCGCCAGGCTCAGGCGTTGCCGCGTTTCGTCAGTGCCATACAGGCGCAGCAGCTGCTCGGAACACTCCACGGTTCCGCTCTCCAGATCCACTTCCCACGTTCCCAGCGAGAGCATGGATTGGGCTAACTTGAGGCGGTCTTGAGTAGCGCGCAGAGCTTGTTCCATTTGCTTGGGAGCAGTGATATCACGATGAATGCCGATCACCTGATGGGCGTCTCCGCTCTCATCCCGGAGCACCGACCACGAGACGTGAACGACGAACTGTTTTCCCTCGCGGTTGGTGCAGATGATCTCGCCGTTCCACGAACCACGAGTGAGAATGTCGTGGTGAATCGCCTTGCGCTCAGCCTCGGTCACCACGGTGCCGGCAACCACCCGGTACGGCTGGTCGAGGGCCTCGGCCATGCCCCAGCCGAAGAGCTTCTCGGCCGCGGCATTGCAGTATTTAATCTGAAAGTCCTTGTCCAGGGCCACGATGGCGTCGTTGAACTGGTCGAGCAGACTGGTCTGTTGGAAGTGGGAACGGCCCGGAATGTGAAGGCCGACCGCGGAAAAACCGAACTCCGGTTGTGCGGCCACGTGGCTGCGCCTTTCCTTTAGGTACCCGTCTCGTAAGCCCCGTCCTACTGGAGAGCAACGCGTCGGGTATCTACACTACAAGATCGCAAAGGGATGGTTTCTTCGAAACTAACAATGGATAGCGAATGTACAGTCGTTTTAGCTAACGACCATTCTCGCCTCCTCGTCACTTGAATGTAATGTTCGTCGCGGCCTCGAAGTGCCGGTGATTCTTGTATTCGATGGTCGCCCGATAGAGCTCACCATTGCCCATGCGCCAGATGAAATCCGCGGCCACCGGCAGCCAATGGGAAGCATCTCCGATCCTCACCGAATCCCAAGTCATGACCTGATTCCTTTGAGAGAACACGAATCCCCTTGGGAATCCGGTGGCTTCCTCTTCGAACTGCAGAATCTCCCCCGTGGGTTCGTCGATGAGAACCCGCCCGGTTCGCGCCGGATTGTATGGCGCGGGCCCATACAAATTGCCGAAGCAGCCATACGCCGGAGAACGGAAGCGATAGACCAATGCCGGCCTTCCACGCGATTCATCGCGGCCCGCAGATTCCAGCATAGTGGGGCATGCCGGATTGAACAGCGGCTTCAGAGCAGCGGCGAAGCCTGTTGAGGGCATGTGCATGTCGTCGGGGTCTGGAGTCACCGGTTTGCCGTTCCTGCGCCACTTCTCCCGGGTAATTTGAATACCTCTGACCGTGATTTCAGTCTCAATGGTGTCTTCATGTCTCCATTTCGATGAGCCAAAACGACGCATGTATCGCTCCGCGGTCTCGTCCGCCACGAAATTCGGCATGTTCGAGGCGCGTTCCAGGTTCACCCGGCGCGCGCGTTCCAGTGCCGCGTCCTGCCCGAGGAGGGAAAAGGAAACCGTGATGAGAGCGAGACACCACCGCATCATGTGGACGAGAGAAACAACTCCAGATCCCATTCGGCGGGGTTGGACGCCGTGTCGGCGAAAAAGGTTCCCGGCGCGAATCGCCTACTTGCCGAGGATGTAAACCTTCTCACCCGGATGCACAAGCTTCAGGCGCTGGCGAATCTCCATCTCCTGCTCAGCGGGGTTATCGCCCAAGCGCTGGATGTGTTCTCGCACGCGCTCGTTTTCCTGCGCCAGAGTTGCGTTATGCTTTTCGGCGGCCTGGATCTGCCGGCGCTTTTCGAACAGGGCCGGGATTCCTCTTGGCCCCTGCAACGTGAATAAAGCATAACCCGCAACCAGAATAAATACGATCCCGTAACCAAATCGGGGTAACGAAATCTGCATATGAAAATGGGCCCGGAGAAATAATGTTAGCATTGCCTTCTCCGATCTGTTCCGGAAAATTTCCATGACCGACAAGATTGTTGTACTGAGCACCTGCGCCTCCGAGCAGGAGGCCGAATCCCTGGCCCGTAGCATGGTGGAGCAGCGCCTGGCGGCTTGCGTCAACGTGATTCCGCGCGTGCGCAGCTACTATCGCTGGAAGGGAGCGCTGGAGTCGGCAGAGGAGTGGCTGCTCGTGATCAAGTCGTCGCGCGATCGATTCGAACGGCTCATGGCTGCACTCGAGAAGGCGCATAGCTACGAGATTCCGGAAGTGCTCGCCCTACCGGTGGTAGAAGGGGCGGCGAATTACTTGAACTGGATCGAAACCGGCCTTCGAGAAGAAGGATGAGCGCAGCCGGCCCAGCAGAGCCGCGCCTCGCCCAAGGCCTGGCTTTGGTATTCGACATGGACGGCGTGCTGATCGACTCCAATCCGCTCCACGTTCAGGCCTGGGAAATCTTCAACCGGCGGTATGGGCTCGAGACCACCGAAGCGATGCGCCAGGACATGTACGGCCGTCGCAACGACGAAATCGTCCGCGCCTACTACGGAGACCGGCTCACGCCGGAGGAGGTTGTGGCGCGCGGCGCTGCCAAAGAAGAGCTCTACCGCCAACTGGCAGGCGATCGGATTGAAGAGATTCTCATGCCCGGACTGCGCGCCTTCCTCGAGTGTCATCGACATGACCCTATGGCCGTGGCAAGCAACGCCGAGCCTGCCAATGTCGCGTTCATTTTAGAGCGCGCCGGGTTGCGCGACTTTTTTCGAGTGGTGGTGGATGGACACCAGGTGCACCATCCCAAGCCCCACCCGGACATCTACCTTCGAACCGCAGAGTTGTTGAGAATTGCAGCGGCCAATTGCCTCGTATTTGAGGATTCTTATGCTGGAATCGAGGCAGCGAGGGCGGCGGGAGCCAGAGTTATCGGGGTCCTTACGACTCATGGGGACTTGCCGGGGGCGGAATTAACCATCGATAATTTTGGCAGCGGGAAGCTGGAGCCATGGTTACGAAGTCAGAAACCGGTACTCTGAGACGGTTGGCGGTGCGGACGGTCGCGCTTGCTGTCCTCAGTCTCCGGGCTATCCCCGCTCGGGCTGAGCTCCTGCTCGCCGAGCGAAGCGCACCGGTGCCGCCGATTGCCGTGGCGGCGGGAATACTGGCCGTGCTCGCGATCGGTTTCGCGCTCTGGAGCCGCGAGCGGCGTACCCGCGGGCAACGCGAGCGGCTGCGCAAGACCTATCAATTGGGTGAGGAAATCCTCAGCGCGCCCTCCATTGAGGCGATTCTCGCATCCGTCGATGAAGCTTTGCCGCGCGTTCTGGGCGTATCTGGCGTTCACATGTACGTCTACAACCGCGGCGCCAAAACGCTCGACGAAATCGTTTCCGAAGACCATTCGCCGGTCGCCATCTCGCTCTCCGCGCCTCCTGGAGGAACGCACGCGGGCGCCGTAGCCTGCTTCCACTACCGGACGCTGCTGGCGATTCCGGACATTCAACGCAGCCCGTTTCCGATCGCGCCGGCCGGCGGCCAAAACGCGCCGAAATCGCTGCTGTTCGTTCCCATGCTCTCGCAAGGTGAAGTGGCTGGCGTGGTGGAACTCGATCAGCACGAGCGAACCCGCGTCTTTACGGCCGATGAGCAGGCATTGGCGCAGCATCTGGTGAACCAGATCGGCGTCGCCATCCGGCTCCTCGACCAGCGATTCGTGCAGGAACAACTGTTTCGAACGGAGAAGCTGGCGGCGGTGGGCCGCCTCATATCGGGTGTGGTGAATGAGCTGCAGACGCCGCTCGCCTCGATTTCCGAACTGGCCGGGCGGTCGCTGGTGCGATCGTCGAATGCCGCCGGCGATCGCGAAATGCGCGCCATCGCTGCCGAGGCGCAGAAAGCCTCCGCAATTGTGTCGCGGCTGGTCTCCTTCGCGGCAGCCGAGCAAAGCGACGCGCGCCCGGTCAACGTGACCACCTTGCTGCGCAACCTCATCGAGTTCCGCGAGCGCGATTGGAAAGCTTCGGGAATCCGGGTCGAGGACCTGACCTTGCCCGATGCCCTGTTCGTGACCGGGTCGCACGGGCAGCTCGAGCAAGCCTTCCTCACCCTCTTTGTTCACGCGGAACAGTCGCTCGCGCAAGCCCCCGACAAGAGCATCACCATTCGCGCCAGCATTCTGGCGAAGCGGCTGTCAGTCGAGATTACGTTTAGCGCTCCGCCCGAAGCCCGCTCGCCCGAGGAAACCGCGTCCGTCCTGGGAGTGACCCGCGGTGTCATCGGCGGGCATGGCGGCGAAGTCCGGCTCATCGAAAAGGACCACGCCTACCCGCGCTTCGAAGTAGATTTGCCGCTTACACGCGAGCGGACCATCACCAGCCAGGAGGCGACTCAGCCCAGAAGCAGCGGCCGCCAAATGACCGCCCTGGTGATCGAGCCCGACGATGCGTCGCAGCGGCAGTTGCTGTCTCTGCTGGCCAATCACGGCTACCGAGTCGTTCCGGTCGATAACGCCGATGCCGGCCTGGAATTGTCGCAACGGATGCGATTCGACGCCGCCTTCTGCTCCGTCCACGCGCCGGGCTTGAACTGGGTGGAACTCTCCGAGCGAATGCAATCGCGAGTCGGTGGATTCGTTTTGCTTTCCGATCAGTTCGACGCCGAGCTTTCCGCCGATTTTGATGGAGACGGACGGTTCGTGGTGGCCAAGCCGGTGCAAGAGAGCGACTTGGAACGGGTGCTGCGCAGCGTGGATTCATTGGTGGAGTCGCAGAACCCGTCATAAGATTTCATTTCCGAAATCGCCCGCCATTTTATTGGTATTTTCAGATATCGATATCTGTATTACAATGGAATTTCCATGTTTTACAGATGGCTGGTACTGGCGGCGCTGGCAAGCTACGCCGTCTGGGGACAAGCGCCGACCTACGCCCCCGATAGCATTCTCAACGGGGCGGATTTCACGCCCGCTCCTTTCGCACCGGGTTCGATCGTCTCGATCTTCGGTGCCAATCTTTCCTTCGGAACCGAAGCTTATACCGCGAATAATTCGCAAGGGAATTTGTTACCGGATTACTTGGCGGACGTGCGCGTGTACGTGAACAATCTGACTTCGCCCTTAATTTATGTCAGCCCGGCACAGATCAACTTTGTGGTGCCCGACAATTTATTGTCTGGCACTGTTCCGGTCCGCGTGGTGCGCCAGGGCGTTACAGGACCCGAGGCCCAGATTGCATTGGTGGATGCCGCTCCACGCTTGTTTTCCTCCGGCGGCTTCGTCATCGCCCAGCACGGCGCGGACTACTCGTTAGTTACTGCCGACGCGCCGGCGCGGCCCGGCGAGGTGGTCGTGGTTTACGCCACCGGGCTGGGAAGGACGGCGCCCGAGCCGGAAGTGTTCGAGATTCCACAGTATCCTGGCTTACTGGTGAACCCGCTCGAGTTATTCCTGGACGGCGCCGCAGTGGCCCCCGGGAGCGTCTTTTATGCGGGCTTGACGCCAGGCTCGGCCGGCGTTTATCAAATCAATCTGACCCTGCCTGCAACCATGGGAAGCAATCCCGAGATCCGAGTAACCGTGGCCGGACAGGAAAGCACAGCGGGCCTCCAGTTAGCTGCAACCGGTTCGTGATGCTGCGCGTTAGAGATATAGACTAGAATCGGTTGAGGAGTAGTATGCTCGCACGGATTTATCTGGCGTTAACCTTGGTTAGCGCGGCGCTGGTGTCAGCCGAGGAGCCGAGTGCTGCGCCCACCGAACCGCCTAAGCCAGCTACTTACACCCTGGATACTGGGACCAAGGTGCCGTTGACCTTGATCAACGGTATCAGCACCAAGCATTCGATGCCGGGCGACCGCGTCTATCTGGAGACGGTATTTCCGGTCCTGGTGAACGGCAAGATCGTCATACCGGTGGGCAGCTTCGTGGCCGGGACGGTCACGCAGATCAAAAAGCCGGGCCGCGTAAAAGGCCGTGGCGAGCTCTACGTCCGGTTCGATTCGCTGACGCTGCCCAATGGCGTGATGCGCGATTTCCGCGCACGCATTGGCGGCCTCGAGGGCACGGCCCCTGGGACCCTGGATCGTGACGAAGGCAAAGTTACCAGCGAGGGCAACAAGAAGGGTGATCTCGAAACCGTTGGCGAAACCACGGCGGCCGGCGCCAGCGCGGGCGGGCTGATCGGCGGCCTTGGCCTGGGCCATCCCGGGTTAGGAGTGGGGATCGGAGCCGCAGGAGGAGCAGCGATCGGCATGATTGGCGTGCTGCTATCCAGAGGTCCCGATGCGGTTCTGGACAAAGGCACCACGGTGGAGATGGTCCTCGACCGTACCGTCACCTTCAGCGCGAGCGATTTGAACTTCGGCAATTACCAGTCGCCGCCAGTGGTGGTGAGTCCGTCGCCTGCCAGCAGCACGACAACCACCCGCAGCCGATTCCCGTTTTAGTAGGTGGGGTCGGCCCTTCGGGGCCGCCGCCGCGCTTCCGCGCGGCGCTACCCGGCCAGCATGCCGCGCAAAACCCCGCCCACCTGCGGAAGCATCTGGATCCAGATGCGTGGGCATACCAGTAGCAAGGGCAGACGATCGATCGGTCTCCGTTCCGAAAAACTCCTCAGAAACTCGAGCAATAGCAACGGGGTGAGTACTCTCGCGCCACCATAGAATTCCGACCAAACGCTTCGGGGCAAGAGAATACCCAAGACTGCCCACAGAACAAGGGTTGTCCGGACGGGATCGAGCACCGCGTCCTTCAAGCGGCGCAGCCCTAACACGATCCCGATTACCTGTCCCAGAGTCATCAGGCCATCGAGAACATGTACACCTGCCGTAACCGCCGGGGCAAACGGATAATGCATCGGATGTAGCAAACTTTCCCAAAGAGCAGTAAGCGGCTCGATGGGATCGTATCGCCCTATGCCGACATGCCATCGTACAAACGCGTACCAGGCGAGCGCCGGTAGCAGTGCTGATAACCAGAAAAGGCTAGTGCGGAAGCGTCGGCCGATCAGCGGCGGTACCGCGGAGGCGATCGCCAGGATGAAACCGGTGTCACGGCACAACGCTGCCAGGACCAACACAAGATAGCGGCGCCAGCGCGACTGCGCAGTCGCGTAAACGGCGAACCCCAGCACGAGAGACGTGAGTGCAAGATCCACGACCATGCGGTCAAGCGACATCAGTGAAGCCGGCACAAGCACATACAGAGCCGCGAAGCCCGGATGAATTCCGACGCCTAGGAGCAACGTTGCCAGCCACCAGGATCCCAGAAACAGGAAGAACAGGTTACAGAAGAAATACGCGCGATCGATCCACTGCTGGTGGCCTAACGCTAGGGCGTAACTCATCGCCGGTAAGAGGATCCGGCGATAGCGGAAACCGGGATCGCCGATAGCATGCCCAATCTCGGTTCGGTACAGCGGGTCATGCGCCATGTAGTGGTAAACCTGCCCGTCGTAGCCGTTGCTGTTGGGAAAGCGGTAGATGTGCTCGCGCTCGAGTGTCGGCGGAATCGGCAACTGCACACCGGTACAAAACAGCGCCGTCAGATTTCCGTGGTAATTGAAGTGCACAGTCAAGAGCTGCCAACTCAAACCGAGAAAGGTGCAGATCAGCGCGGGGACAAGCCGCGCCTTCAGGCTTACCTTAGGCCCGCGATTCAGCGTTGGCGGCGGGGGCCAGCAATCGGGAGATGAAGTTGGTGTCAATGCGCCCTTCCTGGAAAGCAGGGTCGGCCAGAATGCGTTTGTGCAGCGGAATGGAGGTGTGAATCCCTTCGATGACGAACATCTCGAGCGCGCGGCTCATGCGGCGGATGGCTTCCCCGCGGTCGCAGCCGTGAGCGATCAGCTTGGCTACCAGCGAATCGTAGTAAGGCGGCACCACACAATCGGAATACGCCCATGTGTCGACGCGGATGCCGACACCGCCGGGGACATGGAACCCGGTGACGCGGCCCGGCGAGGGCACGAACGTTTCGGGATTCTCCGCGTTAATCCGGCATTCGATGGCGTGCCCGCGCAACTGCACCGGGCCGCGCAGAATGCTGCGCAGGCGTTCCCCTTGGGCAATGCGGATCTGGCTCTTCACGATGTCGATGCCTGTAACCATCTCCGTGACCGGATGCTCCACCTGCACGCGGGCGTTCACTTCGATGAAATGGAGTTTCCCCTCCTCGTCCATTAGAAACTCGACGGTGCCCGCATTGGTGTATCTAGCCGCCGACAGAGCTTTCTGCAAAACCGCACCGATCTCCGAGCGAAGCTGATCGTTCATCGCCGGCGAGGGCGCCTCTTCCACCAGTTTTTGGTGACGCCGCTGGATGCTGCATTCGCGCTCGCCCAGAATCTCCACGCTGCCAAGCTCGTCCGCCAACACTTGAAATTCGATGTGCCGCGGCGCGGCGATGAACTTCTCCAGGTACACGTCGCGCACACCAAATGCGGCTTCCGCCTCCTGCTGCGCTTGCACAAACTGGCTGGGAAGTTCATCGGCATTTTGGACGACGCGCATGCCGCGGCCGCCGCCGCCGGCCGAAGCCTTCAGTATCACCGGGTACCCAATCCGCGCGGCGACTTCGAGGCCTTCCTCCGGCGTTTCCAGAACTCCGGCCGAGCCAGGCAGCACGGGCACGCCCATGTCGCGCATGAACGCGCGCGCCTCCTGTTTCACTCCCATCAAACGGATCACATCCGGTTTCGGTCCGATGAAATGGAGGCCGGAGGTTTCGCAGACTTCGGCGAAACCCGCGTTCTCACTCAAGAACCCGTAACCAGGGTGGACTGCATCCGCGTTCGTGATTTCGGCCGCGCTGATGATGGAGGGTACGTCCAGGTAGCTGCGGGCGCTTTTTGCCGGCCCGATACAAATGGCCTGATCGGCGAATCGCACGTGCGAGCTGTAGCGATCCGCTTCGGAATAGACCGCTACGGTTTGAATCCCCAGTTCCCGGCACGCGCAGATAATGCGTACGGCAATTTCGCCGCGATTGGCAATCAGGATTTTCCTAAATCGGCCGGACGGCAAATAGAGCCTCCCCGTATTCCACCGGTTGGCCGTTGAGGACCAATTTGCTTTCCACGATGCCCGCCGTCTCCGCCTCGATCTCATTCATCAGCTTCATGGATTCGATGATGCAGAGGACCTTGCCCGGCTGGACTCGCTCCCCCACGCGCACGAACGGCGGAGCGCCCGGCGAGGGAGATTCATAATACGTGCCTACGATTGGAGACTTGACCAGCACGACGCCGGAATCAGTCGGCTGCTCCAGGTTCTCGCGCGGGCTCCCGACGGCCAGTGGCACAGGAGCCGGAACCGGTACCGGTACCGTTGGCGTTACCAGGATCTCCTGTCCGGCCGCACCACCGCGCCGAATCCGCACGCGGTTCTCCCCGCGCTGAACTTCGAGCTCTGCGATCCCCGTCTCGGCAGCAAGCTGAATCAGCTCACGAATCTCTTCGACAGTCATTAACCGAATAGATTAGCGCATATGGTAGGGTAGACGATCGTTTTCTGTCGTCTGCCGAATTTTGGATTCGTGCGTTCTACGCGTTGTGGGGCCGGGCCTTCGGCCGGATTGCGCCGGGATAAACCGGCATGGAGTAGCGAATGCAAGAGTCGTACAGGGAAGGTGTAGCGAACCACCCTGGCCCCGAGCCATGCGAAGGCGGTCGTGAGGCCGCACTTGAAGCGTTGGACAGGGGTATCTGTGGGCAGGGTACAGGGCTCCGAAATCTGGCGTTGCAGGGAGCCGACCGGGACGGGCTGTCGGGAAGGCAACAACGTGTCACACGTTAGTGCGAGTGCGCCGGCTATTCCCCGATCGGGTTGGTCGCCACCAGAGCCCGTCTCCGCTTCACCGACACGGCCAGCGTAACCCGATTGCCCGATCAGAAGGAACGAATTATCATCGAACGGTAAGCAGTGTCTTAACTGTTTGTGTCAGCTCAGGGGGCAGGCGCAAGGTGAACTGGATACCCGGTAGGGGGTTCTTTTGAAAGGCCTCTGTGCGGACACCGGATGTAAGCTGACCCACTACCCAGTGGGCAATTTGCAGAAATTCAAGAACGAAGCCAATTTTCGGTCAAGTATGGTTCCGGCCCGGCGAGTGGCTAGTTCCGGGAGTCTGCTAGAATCCTAATCGGGCTTGGCTTCACCACACACCAAACAGTGTATTGCGGTTCTCGCCGTTGCTTTGGCGCTGACCGTGGGGTTGTCGGCTAAAAAGAAAAAGGCCGACGAAGACCTCACGCAAGCGCTGCAGCTCCCCAAAGAGCTTCCCAGTTCGGTAATTGGTCCGACGCGGCGGCTATTGTTTTATACCACGCCGCTGTCGGCCAAGGGGCTGCTTTCGCAGCAGACCCGGGACGCGCTCAAAGTGCTGGAGCGGCAGGCCGGCGGCAACGCCGTTTTGCATTTACGGGCGTTCGTGGCGGGCTCAGGAGATCTGCGGCGGGTACGCGAACTGGTGAGCGAGACGTTCACAGAGCGCAAGCAGCCGTTGCCGGCTCTCAGCCTGATTCAAGCGGGCGGTCTGCCACTCGAAGGAGCGCAGATTGTTTTCGAAGCGGTCGCTGCCGGAAAAAGAGATCTCTACCCGGGCGGGCTGGCGTACTTTGCCGCGCCGGTGGCCACCTCGGCGAGCCCGCTGGACCCGGTTGGGCCATTAGCGGAGAAATCGTTGACGCGGTTGCGGCAGCTGGTCGAGGACGCGGGGGCGGATGCGTCCGACGTCCTGCGGGTCACCTGTTTCTTGAGTTCGCTCGACAACATCGCGGCTACACGCCGAGTGGTCGAATCGACGTATGCGAAAGCGGCGCTTGACTACGTGCAAGCCCAGCGTGCGCCGATGCGAGCGGTGGCGGCATGCGAGGCGGTGGCCGGCTTGCGGATAGCAAACCCGCCGGCAAAGGCCGGCCCGCAGATCGGCGTGGTGGCTGCGCCGAACGTGGTTTTGAGCGGCACGCAGATTTCGTTTGGTTACCAAGAGGCCGACGCGCGCCTGGCTTTGGAACGGCTCGCGAAAGCACTGGAACCTGCGGGAGTCACCATGCACGATGTGAGGTTTGCGCACTTCTATCCGCTGTCGCAGAAAATTGAGGACCAGGTACTGGCGCTCTGGCCCAGCGTGACCGACGTGGTGCACGCGCCAGCCGCGAGCTTCGTGCAGATGGAGGGACTCTCGTCGCTCGACGCGGGATTCGCGGTGGATATCGTGGCCGGCAAGAATTAACGCGCGGCGCACGGTAAAATGGAATCGATCTCCCCTCTCACCCCGGCAGCTCGATGAGGCTGACTTCCGCACTGGAGCAAGATTTCGACATTGGCACGCGCTCGCGCGGCGCCAATTATTACCGCACGGGCGCGGTGCAGATCGACCGGGCGTCGGATTCGCGCGTGCATGCGTGGGTGAAGGGGTCGCGCGTGTATGAGGTGGAGATCCGCTGGGACCCGGCCGACGGGCTGAGTTTGCGGTGCGCGTGCCCCTATTTCGGTTCCGGGGGCCCGTGCAAACATCTTTGGGCAACAGTGCTGGCGGCGGAGGCAAAGGGCCATTTGAGCACGGCTTCCATGCGCGGGCCGGTTCCGGTGGCCTATGACTTCGGAAACCCGCGGCAATTCGGTGAGATCGCAGCAGAGCCGGACTACGTCACACCACAACGCCATGCTCCGCCACCGCCGCAGTTGACGATCGTGCCGCCGCCCAAGGCGCCGGCGTGGCGGCAGCGGCTGAATGAAATTGGGCAGGCCCCGCGACACGGCGAAGACACCTGGCCGGCAGCGCGGGAAATTCTCTACGTGGTGGATGTGCCGAGCAGCATCCAGCGGGGAGGCCTGGTGATCCGACTGCTTGTGCGCGAGCCGAAACGCGGCGGCGGGTGGAAGAAGTATGTTCCGCCGCGCATGCCATCGGCGATGGTCCCACGTTTGCCGGACGCGCTGGACCGGCGGATTTTGGGATTGCTCACGGGAGTCGCGGGCGAGTATAGCTGGGCTACTTCCGGTTGGTACGACACGGTTCCGGCGAGCTATCGCGTAAAGCACGCGCTGGCGGCGGTGGTGATGCCGCTGGTCGCCGGCTCGGGGCGCGCATTTCTGCAACTGACGCCGTACAGCGACGAGCAGTTGTCGCCGCTCGAGTGGGACGATGGCGAACCCTGGCGGTTCGAGTTGCGCTTGAGCTGTGCGGACCAAAAGTGCGTGCTCGCAGGCTGGCTGCGCCGCGGCGAGGAGCTGGTGGAACTCAGCAGCGTGGCTCTGGTAACCGAAGGCCTGGTGTTCACGCGGGAACGGGTGAGCCGCCTGGAAGAAGCGGCGCCATTGGAGTGGATCACCTATTTACGGCAGGCCGGCCGCATTGAGGCAGCGGAAAAATATACCGAAGAAATGCTGGGCGCGGTCCTCGAGCACCCTGTGGGTGTGCGCCTGGAATTGCCGGAGGAGTTGCGCTACCGGGAGGTGGTGGCGTCGCCGCGGCCCTGCCTGACGGTTCGCGCGTTCAAGCCGAACGCTTGGGATACGGAACGCTTGTTGGTGCAGCTCTCGTTCGACTATGACGGCCGGCGCGTTACGCAGGCGACCGAGGCGCGCGGGACGTACGATTCGGCGACGCGCACGCTGGTGGTGCGCGACCGGCAGGCGGAACAGGCGGCGCTCGAGCGTCTGCGCTCGTTCAGTGTTTCGACACCGGCGTACACGGAACCGGGAGACGAGCCGGCCTGGCAAATGTCGCCCAAGAAGCTGCCCGGCGTGGTGCGCACTTGCCTGGAAGCCGGCTGGCACATCGAAGCTGAGGGCAAGACCTTTCGCCGTCCCGGCAGCGTGCGCGTGGCCGTCTCGTCAGGAGTGGATTGGTTTGAGCTGCACGGCGAAGTGGACTATGGCGGGGCTACTGCTACGCTGCCCGCGCTCCTGGCAGCCGTACGCCGCGGCGAAGGAATGGTGCTGTTGGATGACGGCACTTATGGGTTGCTGCCGGAAGACTGGCTGCAGCGCTATGGGGCGTTGGCGGGCCTGGGAACGGCGGGCGCGGACCACGTCCGCTTCCGGCGGAATCAGGCCGGGCTGCTCGACGCGCTGTTGGCATCGCAGCCGGAAGCCAGTTGCGACGCAACCTTCGCGCGCGTCCGAAAGGAGATTGGCGGCTTTGCCGGTATCCGCGCGGTGGAGCAGCCGGCCGGCTTCGTGGGCCAGTTGCGCGACTATCAACGCGAGGGTGTGGGCTGGATGGAGTTTCTGCGCCGCTTCGGTTTCGGCGGCTGCCTGGCGGACGATATGGGCGTGGGCAAGACGGCGCAGGTGCTGGCGCTGCTCGATTCGCGGCGCGCTCAGCGCGAATCGTTGAACGGCAAAGCCGGTAGCGAGCCGATTGGGCCATCACTGGTGATAGTACCCAAATCGCTGGTGTTCAATTGGAAACAGGAGGCGGCCCGATTCACGCCGCAATTGCGCGTGCTCGACCACACCGGCCTCACCCGCAGCGTCCGCAATTTCTCTTCGTACGATTTGATCCTGACGACTTATGGCACGTTGCGTCGCGATGCGCTCGAGTTCAAGGACCTGGAGTTCGACTACATCGTGCTGGACGAGGCCCAAGCCATCAAGAACGCGGGCACTGATTCGGCGAAAGCGGCCCGGTTGTTGCGGGGCCGCCAGCGGCTGGCGCTGAGCGGCACACCGGTGGAGAACCATCTGGGCGAGTTGTGGAGCCTGTTCGAATTTCTGAATCCCGGAATGCTGGGATCTGCCAGCGTGTTCCAGCTTACGGGAGGAGCAGCGCGGAATCCGAGCGAAGAGACGCGCCAGTTGCTGGCCCACGCACTGCGGCCGTTCATTTTGCGGCGCACCAAAGACCAGGTGGCGCGCGAGCTGCCGGCGAAGTTGGAGCAAACCATCTTCTGTGAGCTGGAAGGCCCGCAGCGCAAGCTCTACAACGAACTGCGCGCGCACTACCGCAACTCGCTGCTCAGCGCGATTGAACACCAGGGCCTGGCGAAATCGAAAATCCAGGTGCTCGAAGCGCTGTTGCGTCTGCGGCAGGCGGCGTGCCACCCCGGTCTGCTGGATGCCAAGCGCCTGGACGATTCGAGCGCCAAACTGGATTTGCTGATGGACCACTTGGCCGATGTCGTGGAAGAGGGTCACAAGGCGCTGGTGTTCTCGCAGTTCACGAGCCTGCTGGCGATCGTGCGCCGGCGGCTGGAGGAAGCGGGGATCACTTATGAATACCTGGATGGCGCGACGCGCGACCGGCAGGAACGGGTGGAGCGTTTCCAAACGGACGCGGCTTGCCCGCTCTTTCTGATCAGCCTGAAGGCTGGCGGTCTGGGGCTGAATTTAACTGCTGCGGAATATGTCTTTTTGCTGGACCCCTGGTGGAACCCGGCGGTGGAAGCGCAGGCCGTCGACCGGGCTCACCGAATTGGCCAGACGCACCAGGTATTCGCGTATCGGCTGATCGCGCGCGATACGGTGGAAGAGAAGGTGCTCGAGCTGCAGAACACCAAGCGGGAACTGGCTGCGGCGATCATCAGCGCCGACAACAGCCCGCTGCGCAACCTCAAACGCGAAGATATCGAGTTGCTGCTGTCGTAAAGTGGAGAGACATGAAAGTGGACTTCTCCGCGCGCCGCGCAGCCTTTCGCAAGCTCCATGAGAGCGGGTGTTTTGTAATTCCCAACCCGTGGGACGCCGGGACCGCACGGTACCTGCGTCACCTGGGATTTCCGGCGCTGGCGACGACCAGCGCGGGGTATGCGTTCGGCGAGGGCCTGCCGGATAACGCTGTGGCGTTAGAGAGTATGCTCCGCCACGTCGCAGAGATCGTCGCAGCCGTGGACTTGCCGGTGAACGCGGATTTCGAAGGGGGCTTCGCGCGCGAACCGGAAGGGGTGGCGGCGAACGTGAAGCGGTGCGTCGAAACCGGCGTGGCCGGCCTTTCGATTGAGGACTCGACCGGAGACGGCCAGAATCCCTTGTTCGAATTGCCGCTGGCGGTGGAGCGAATCCAAGCGGCGCGCGCGGCGATCGATGCGACCGGCACCGGGGTGCTGCTGACCGCCAGAGCCGAATGTTACCTGACGGGACACCCGGAACCATTCGGCGAAGCGATGCGGCGTCTTGAAGCGTTCGCGAAGGCGGGTGCGGATGTGCTCTACGCGCCAGGTGTTACGGCGCCCGAAGAGATCAAGGCGATGATCGCAGCGCTCAGTCCCAAGCCGGTGAACTTCCTGATGTTCCGGAACCTCGGCCTGCGCGTCACCGACGTGGCGGAATGGGGCGTGCGGCGCATCAGCGTGGGCTCGTCGCTGGCGCGGGCCGCGTGGTCCGGGTTTCTGCGCGCGGCGGAGTTGATTGCGAAGGAGGGCAGCTTCGCCGGTTTCGACGGCATGGTGCCGTTTGCAGAGATCAATGGGTTTTTCCGCGACGACCTGAAGCAGCGATCCTCGTAACGGGTCCCGCGCATCCGCCGTTTCGCAGACCGCTGAGAAGCGACGGTCTGCGCCACTAACGGCGCGGCTCGGATGGTCTAAATCTTCACGCAGGTGGCCAATGTGAGGAGCCGCCGCCTACGGTCGTTGCATCTCTTCGTAAGGAGGGGGGAAGTGGAACCGAGAATCGATTACAAAAATGCACCCGCCGGAGCATACCAGGCGATGAGCGCCATCGAGGTATATTTGCGAAAGACCGGCTTCGATACGAAGCTGCTCCATCTGATCAAGATGCGCGCGTCGCAGATCAACGGTTGTGCGTATTGCATCGACATGCACAGCAAGGACGCGCGGGCTGAAGGCGGGACCGAGCAACGCCTCTACGGGCTCAACGCCTGGCGGGAAACTCCGTTCTATACAGACCGGGAAAGAGCCGCCCTGGAATGAACCGAGGCATTGACGCTGGTTGCGGAAACTCACGTCCCGGACGATGTGTACGAGCGGGTGCGGCAGCAATTCGACGAGACGGAGCTGACCAACCTGACTCTGGCGGTGATTGCGATCAATGGCTGGAACCGTCTGGCGATTGCGTTTCGGGCCGTTCCGGGGACGTATCAGCCGCAGCCGGCGATGGCGGCGAGGTAGACCGGCGGCCGGCCGCGGCCACGCTTTGGGTCGGGTCGGCGCCTTCCCACACTACGTCCGCGGTGGGGCCGTAAATCGCAGGGACCGGCTTGTCCAACAATCTCAGATAGACCGTCAACTGCGTGCGGTGGTGCGCGGTGTGCAGAATCCGGCGCCAGAAGATCCAGATGCGCTGGCGGGTGACGTCAAAGAAGGCGGCAACGGTCAGCCACCAGGTTTCATCCTGGCGCGCAAGAAACGCGAGGCGCCGCCGCGCCAGCTCGACCAGGCGGGAGCAGTATGCCTGGACGGATGCATCCGGCGGCAGCACCTCCGCGGCGGCAGGCTCCGCGGTTTGGAGAAACTCACCGAAGAAGCGCCGTTCGGAAAGGAGCTGGTGCTTCATCACGTCGCGAACGGTCATGGATTTCGGGTGCGGGCGGAAATCGAGATCCCCGTCGGCGAACTCAGACCAGGTGGAGTAAACCTTGTTGATCTCGGAAGCGTAGGTTTCGAGGACATGCTGCCAGCGGGGATCGGCCGCCTGGGGAATGTCACTCTCGGGAATAGCGCTCGAGCGGTAGTGCATGCTACGAGGCCGCCACTTCAATGACGGCGTTCCAGAGAAACTCGATCAGTTTCTCGAGTGCGCGTACGGAAATGTTTTCATCATCGGCGTGAGCGCCGCCGAGCGGGCCTTCGCTCGACGGCGCAATCGGCCCAAAGCCGTAGCATTCGACGCCTTTGGCGCGGAGCTGGGCGCAATCGGTAGCGCCTGCCAGCATACCAGGCAAAACCGGGGCACGGAACATCGTGCGGCTCACACTTTCGAAAGCGTGGAACATGGCGTTGTCGGTGCGCGAGGCGGGCGCAGCCGGGCGGCCGCCCGTTTGCGCGGGGACGACTTCAATGGCCGGGTCGTTGATCACGCGGCGCAGCTCGGCAAAAAATTTCGACATGTCCTCATCGGGCAGCGCGCGGATATCGAGATAGGCCTCCCCTTCGGAAGGAACCACGTTGACGCGAAACCCCGCCTGCATCATGGTAGGCACCACGGAGGTGCGCAACATTGTGTAGTGGCCGGGCTCATGCTCGAATAAATAGCGGTCCACTTCGGCGCTGCGGGCGGGATTGAGGATGGCCCGGTAACGGGCGGCGTCGCGCGGCGGGCTGATGGCCGCCAGGCGCTCGAAGTAGGCGCGGGTGGATTCATTGAGGCGCAGAGGCGTCTGCCACGCACCGGCCTTGGCTACGGCCGCGGCGAGGTGCGTAACCGTATTCTGCGGACTAGGGCGTGAGCCATGGCCGGAAGGGCCGCGGGCAATCAGGCGCGCCCCGCGCGGCGTCTTCTCGGTCACGTTGATCAGCACATGATGCACGTGTCCGTCTGCTTCGATAACCGACCCGCCTTCGGCCATGGCGTACTCGGCTTCGATCTCCGGCCAGTGGTGGGTCACCAGGTAATCGATGCCCACTTGGGTGGTGCCCTCTTCGCCGGCTTCCGCTAAAAAGATCACGTCGCGATCGAGCTTCACGTGCATGCGCTTGAGGAGCAGCATGACCATGAGGCCGGCCACCACGTGGTCCTTGTCGTCGCTGGCGCCGCGGCTATAGATTAAGCCGTCTTTACGCACCGCGCCGAAGGGATCGACGCTCCAGCGCTCGCGTTGCACGCCCACCACATCGGTGTGGCCCATGATCAGGATGGGGCGCTTGGAGCCGTTGCCCTTCAAGCGAGCGACAAGATTGGCGCGCGCCGGTTCCGCGGCGAAACGCTGTACCGGAATGCCTTCGCGCTGGAGTGCCGCTTCGACCGCCTCGGCCACGCGCGTTTCATTTCCTGGAGGGTTGCTGGAATCGATTTTGAGCAGGGCGGAGAATTGCTCGAGAATCTCCGGCTGGAGCTTGGCCCAATCGACGGGATAGCGCTCTTGCGCGGCGAGCCCGCTGCCAAAAAATGTCACCAGCAGGGCTGCACAGCCGAGCGACCTCATAAGGGTATATTCCCATGCTTCTTGCGCGGCATGGTGTCGACCTTGTTTTCGAGCATGTGCAAAGCGGCGATCACGCGCGGCCGGGTTTCGTGCGGCTCGATGATGTCGTCGATGAAACCGTGTTCTGCGGCTACGAAGGGGTTGGCGAAGCGCTCCTGAAATTCTTCCACCTTTTGCTTGCGGGCAGCGCCGGAATCCGGGGCGGTGGAGAGCTCCCGGCGGTACACGATATTGACGGCGCCCTCGGCGCCCATCACGGCAATCTCGGCCGAGGGCCACGCCAGGTTGACGTCGGTACGGATGTGCTTCGAACCCATGACGCAATACGCGCCGCCGTAGGCCTTGCGCGTAATAACTGTCACCTTGGGCACGGTGGCTTCGGCAAACGCGAACAGGAGTTTGGCGCCGTGCCGGATGATGCCGCCGAACTCCTGTTCCGTGCCCGGCAGAAAGCCGGGAACGTCTTCGAATGTTACCAGGGGAATATTAAACGCGTCACAAAACCGCACGAAGCGCGCGCCCTTTACGGACGAGTTGATATCCAGGCATCCTGCGAGGAATGCGGGCTGGTTGGCCACGATGCCGACGGATCGCCCGTCCATGCGCGCAAAACCGATCACCAGGTTCTTCGCCCAGTGCTCGTGGATTTCGAAGAACTCGCCGTCGTCCACCACGCGGCGGATCGCGTCCTTCATGTCGTATGGCAGGGAGGAATCGGCGGGGACCAAGGAGTCGAGCGCGGTGTCGGTGCGGTCAATGGGGTCCGTGCCCGCGCGGCGCGGCGTGTCTTCGCGATTGTTCTGCGGAATGTAGCTCACCAGTTCGCGGATCATCTGCAGGCATTCGGTATCGTTGGCAGCCATGAAATGGCCGACGCCGCTGATCGAGTTGTGCGTGGTCGAGCCGCCCAGCTTTTCTTTGGTGACGTCTTCGTGGGTGACGGTCTTGATGACTTCGGGACCGGTGACGAACATGTAGCTGGTTTGGTCGACCATGAAGACGAAATCGGTGATGGCCGGAGAATAGACGGCGCCGCCGGCACACGGGCCCATGATCGCCGAGATCTGCGGGATGACGCCGCTCGCCAGGGTGTTGCGGAGGAAAATATCGGCATAGCCGGCGAGCGACAGAACCCCCTCTTGGATGCGCGCGCCGCCGGAATCATTCAGGCCGATCACGGGCGCGCCGGTCTTGAGCGCGAGGTCCATAATCTTGCAAATCTTTTTGGCGTTGGCTTCCGAGAGCGAGCCGCCGAAAACGGTGAAATCCTGTGCGAAAACGTAGACGAGACGGCCGTCGATGCGGCCATGACCGGTAATGAAACCATCGCCCGGAACCGACTGTTCGTCCATGCCGAAGTCTCGGCAGCGGTGGGTGACGAACTTATCGATCTCTTCGAAGGAGTTTTCGTCCAACAGAATTTCGATGCGCTCGCGCGCGGAGAGCTTGCCTTCCTTATGCTGCCGGGCCTGCCGTTCCGCGCCGCCCCCGAGCAGGGCGGCTTCGCGCCGGTGGCGCAGTTCTTCCAGGCGGTTCATCGGGACTATTGTAGCGGTAGGACGGCCCTAATCAACGGCGCTGTGGTACATGATCGACTACTCGCTCAGGCGCCACGATATGGATGGTAGCGGGAAGGTCAACGAAAAATCTTGTGTGCTGCCAGTCATTGTCGTGGAACTCGTCTTCCAGGCTGTAGATGTAGATTAAATTGACTTGATCGTTTCCTGCCTGCCCGGACGGCTTCTCAAATCTCCACCGGAGTGCGTTTTGGCGAGCCTGATCCCTGAGCATCGGATGGCCCGAGACTACCTCCGCTCTTGTGACGGAACCATCCGGCGCGAGGAAGCAGGTGATCAGGACTTCTCCTTGAATTCGCCCAGACGCAGCCAAGGGCGGGTATTCTGTGATCGCGACCACGCGCTTGGGCGTCCAATCTTGTGCGAGCACGGTCAACGATGAGGCGCACAGGAGAAGCAGCAATTTCATGCAGTCCATGGTATACGTTCATACCGGCCGGAACTTGCCGTCGCGCGACAGCTCGTACTCGCGGCCGCGCCAGAGAATGGTGCCGCCGAAGAACCCGGCCAGCCACAGGACAAAGCTCGCGATGTCTTCCAACGGCACGAGCCACCAGAGGCGGCGGGTGAGCGAGTCGTTGAGCACGCGGCCAGCCGTGGCCCAGGCAGCGGCCGCGCGGAAGGCACCGGCAATCGCCAATACCGGCCACCACGCGGGTGTCAACGCGACTAGCAGGATCGCCAGCGGCAGGGGGTTGGTGAAGATACGGCCGACATACCCCGATGGGCGTGAGCGCCGCGTGCTTCGGTTCCAGCGCTGCCGGTGACGCAGGTTGGCCGCGAATGGCTGGCTGCCGATGTGGTGCTCGATCACGTACGACGACAGCAGCACCTTCCATCCCGCTTCGGCGGCCCACTGGCCCATCACGAAATCTTCCGCCAGGTAATCCTGCAAGGCATCGATTCCGCCTATATCCCCGAGCGTTTTGCGGCGTGCCGCGATGGTCGGCCCCACGGCAAATTTCATGCCCTCGATCATGCGGGCCACCAGAATACCGGCCAGGAATTCCGTGTTCAGGCCGATGGCTTCGATCTGAGACCAGAAGCTCGGCCCCGCCACGGCGCGATACGGGCAGGTGACCAAACCCACATCGCGATCCTGGAATTCCGAAGCGATGGTGTATAGCAGGCTGGGATTGACGCGCACGTCGCTATCGGCCATGACGACGAGATCGTACCGGGCAGCCTTCAGCATACGGTCGAGGCTGAAGACTTTGGCATTGGGATAGGGCGGGTCGCCGGTGACAATCAGGCGGGACGGCACGGAGGGATATTCTGCCCGCAGGCCCTCGACGACGGCGATGGCGGGATCGTCGGCGCTTCGCACGGCGAACAGGATTTCATATTCGGGATATTTCTGCTGGAAGAAGGTGCGGAGATTCTGCTCCAGGCCGAGGTCGATGCCCGAGAGCGGTTTCAACATGCTGATGGGCGGCAGATCGGCGGCTTTGGCGGGGCGCAGACGTTTATAGCGAAACGCTGCGATCAACGTCAAAGCGCAGACCATCAGCGAGCCCGCCACAATGGCCAAAAGTAAAAGGGAAACCACTTTTTCTTACTGTACCGCGTAGTATCCCGTGCGAGCCCGAATAGTAGCCTTTGGATAACGTCCGCGGGCAGCGGGCGCAAGCTGAACTCGTATGTGCCGGAGGTGCCCCGCCTCGCCCGGCGGCGCTTCGTACTGCAGGCGATAGCGCGAGCGGATTCGCTCCACCATCCGCTCGAAGCTCTCGCCGGCCTGGCGCGATTCCAATGCCTCGCCGCCAGTCGCATCCGCCAGTTTGAATACGTCGGAAGGGGTGAAATCGGGATTGACGTAAGTGCCCGGTTTGGGCAGCGGCGGCCGATATTGCTTTCCGACGAGGATGGCATTCAGCGTGGCATCGGCGGCGTATAACTCGCGGATCACCTCCTCATCCGGAATGCGGTAGTTGAGGCTGAGGTTATCGGTCACGATCAGAATCGCGCGCCGAGCTTTGACTGTCTCGTCGCGGAAGTAGGAGGCTGCGGAAACAATTGCCGCGTTGATAGCCGTGCCGCTCCCTAAATCCTGGGCGTCGGTAGCCGATTGAATCGCGCGCTCAACGCTCGCCAAGTCGGATGTGAGCCGCCGGGTCAGCAACGAATTTCGCGCGAATAGCATTACGGCGCCGCGATCCTGCGATCCGAGCGGGCGCATCGCGGCGCGTGCGGACCGCGCCAGTTCCCCCAGCGAGAGATGCATGCTACCGCTCACGTCCAACACCAAGAGCAGATCGAGCGGGTCGGACTCGCGCTCGAAATACAGTATCTTCTGGGCCGCGTTCTCATCGAAGACTTCGAAATCCTGCTGAGCGAGGCCCGTGATCGTGCGGCCGCCACGATCGGTTACCGATGCGTCCACTTTGACGAGCGTGACACCCGCGCGAAAAGTGGCGGGCTGAGCCGGTAGTAGGATGGGAACGAAGATGAAGCACATCATCGTCGGCACGGCGGGCCATATCGACCACGGAAAAACGGCGCTGGTGAAGGCTCTGACCGGCATCGACGCCGACCGGCTAGAGGAGGAGAAACGGCGCGGCATTACCATTGATCTCGGATTCGCTCACCTCCCGTTGACGCCTTCGCTGCGCCTGGGTTTCGTCGATGTGCCGGGCCACGAGCGCTTCGTGAAAAACATGCTGGCCGGCGTGAGCGGTATCGACCTGGTATTGTTCGTAATCGCCGCCGACGAATCGATCAAGCCGCAAACGCGCGAGCACTTCGATATTTGCCGCTTGCTGGCGATTCCGCGTGGGGTGATTGCGCTCACCAAGTCCGATCTGGTCGACCGCGACATGCTCGACCTGGTGCAACTCGAGGTTGAGGAATTCGTTGCCGGATCATTCCTCGAAGGCGCCCCAATCGTGCCCGTTAGCTCGGTGACCGGCGAGGGGTTGGATGGGCTACGGCGGGAACTGGCGCGGGTAGCCGGCGAGGCCCCGGAGAAAGACGCCGGCGGACACTTCCGATTGCCCGTAGACCGGGTTTTCTCGATCAAGGGCTTCGGCACTGTGGTAACCGGCACGCTGGTTTCGGGCTCCGTGGCGCGAGAGCAGGAAGTCGAAGTGTACCCCAACGGGCGCCGTTTGCGCGTGCGCGGTCTCGAAGTGCATGGCGTGGCGGCTGGGCGCGCTGTGGCGGGGCAGCGTACCGCCATCAACCTAGCGGACGTGGAACCAGCGGAACTCGCCCGCGGCGGCGTCTTGTCGGAGCCCGGACTGTTCCACGCCGTGAACCAGTTGGATTGCCGCCTCGATCTGCTACCTTCCGCCAAACCTCTGAAGCATCGCGCGCCGGTTCACTTTCATTCGGGCACCGCCGAAATTGAAGCTGAAGTGCGATTGCTGGGCGGCGGAAAGGTGTTGTTGCCCGGGAACTCGGCGTACGCACGTCTGGTGTTGCGCGACCCGGCGTTGCTGCTACCCGGAGACCGTTTTATCATCCGCATGTTCTCGCCGGTGATGACGATTGGCGGCGGCGCCGTGCTCGATATCGGAGCCCATCGTTATCGCAAAGGCGACAATGCCGGAGCCCGGCTTGACATTCTTGTGAGTGCGGACACGGCGCAAAAGATTGCTCTCCTCGTCAAGGAGGCGCCGTATGGCATGGGCGCGGTGGGACTGGTGAGCCGCACCGGGATGGGCGCCGCAGGGATCCATGTTGCAACCGGCGCTGCGCCCGTGGTCTCCGTTCCTCAGCCGCTTCCGTGGTACGTGGATCGCGAGTGGTTCCGTGATGCCCAGGAACGCCTCACCAAGGCGGTGCTCGAGTGCCATCGCGAAAAGCCCCTATTGCCCGGCATCGCGAAACAGGATTTGCGGAGCTCGTTGCTGCCGGATTCGCCGCCGTTCCTCTTCGATTACCTGCTGGACTCGGTCAAGGACTTGATCGTGGAGGGTGAAACGGTCCGCTCGCGCGCGCACAAAGTTGTTCTCAAAGCGGATGAAGAACTCGCCCGCGAGGCGATTGAACGAGCGTTTGAGAAGGCCGGGTTGGCCGCGCCGGCCGTGACCGAGGTGCTGCTCGCTTCGGGCGTCGAAAAGGCGCGGGCGCGATCGCTGCTCCAGATCCTCCTCCGCGAGCACCGCCTGGTGCGCATCAGCGATGCGCTCATCGTTCACCAGTCGGCACTCGACCGGCTGCGCCAAATGCTGGCCGGCCGCAAATCGTCGCGGTTCACGGTAACCACGTTCAAGGATTGGACCGGTATCTCGCGCAAGTACGCGATTCCGTTGCTGGAGTATCTCGACCGCGAACGAATCACGCGCCGTGAGGGTGAAGAGCGACTGGTTCTGTGAGTGGCGCAGACCGCCGCCCCCCCGCACAGACCCGTGCTGGCGCTCCTAACGCACACGGTTCCTACCTCGGATGTTGGGATGTTTGGCGTCGAAGCGCACATCGGGATAGGGTTGCCCCGAACCACCTGCTGCAGCCATGCCACCGTTCCGGTTACCCGCGCGTGCATCCGCATGCGCAGCTTCGCTCGAATGTCCTTCAGCTTGGCTGCCATCCGTTCGCCGATCGTCTTCCGGTCTACCGTGAACTGGCCGGTCTGGTGATGGGTCCCACAGATATGGGTGAAGACCAGAAAATTAAAGGTCTCCGGCTTCCCTTCTCCCCGCTTTTTCCGTCGCTCAGCGGCGTAGCGCCCGAATTCGATCAGGCACGCCCAGTCCAATATGGTACGCTATGGCTGATGGATCTCCGGCCGTTGGATCCCCAATCCGAATCGCCGCTCTACCGCCAACTCTATGAACAGGTTGCGGACCAGATCCGCACCGGACGGTTGGTGGCTGGTGAGCGCCTACCCGCCACTCGGGAATTGGCTGGCCAACTTGGACTGAACCGCACCACCGTTTCCGCCGCCTACGAAATACTCGAAACTGAGGGCTTGATTACCGGGCAAGTCGGCCGCGGCAGCTTTGTCACACGCGGACAGGCGGCCCGCACGGGCGGCATCGATTGGGATGGAGTCCTCGAGCGGCATGAGCTCCCACCAGCCACACCGGCTCCCTCCGGCGACCGGGACGTGATCCGGTTTGTGGTCTCGCGTCCGTCCGATGCGCTGTTTCCGCTGGACGATTTTCGTGCCAGTTGCGCGGCGGTCCTGGGCCGCGCCGACCTGGCCGACATTCTGCAACTCGGTTCTCCCAGCGGTTATGAGCCCCTGCGCCGCTACTTGCTGGACGATGCGCGCCACCAGGGTCTGGCGGCGGCCGGTGACGATTTGATCATTACCAATGGCTGCCAGCAATCGCTCGATCTGATCGGGCGCGTATTGCTCCGTCCGGGCGACTCCGTGGTCGTGGAAGATCCGGTCTACACCGGACTCAAGAATTTGCTGGCGGGCATGGGTGCGCAGCTCATCGGCATCCCGGTCGGCGCAGATGGAATGGATCTGGCGCACATGGAGCGTTCGCTGCGCCGCGAGCGTCCCCGCTTCCTGGTGGTGACGTCGAACTTCCAAAACCCCACGGGCACCACGCTGCCGGCGGGCGCGCGGCGGGCGCTGCTCGAAGCCGCGCACAACGCCGGCTTCCCAGTCATCGAGAACGACGCGTATGGCGAGCTGCGTTATCACGGCCAACCGGCGCCCTCGCTCAAGCAGCTCGACCAGCGCAACGGGACGGTTCTGTTGCGAAGCTTTTCAAAAGTCAGTTTTCCTGGACTGCGCGTGGGGTGGGCCCTGGGACCCAAACCGCTGATCGAGCGGCTCCGCCACGCCAAGGAGGCGTCGGATCTCCACACCGATCAGCTTTCCCAGGCGGTCCTGTTGGAGTTCGTGGAATCCGGCCGCCTGGAAGCGCACCATAAGCGCGTCCTCCAGGCCGGCGCCGAACGGTTGGCCGCCGCGCTGTCAGCCTGCCGCGAATTCTTGCCGCAAGGCCGCTGGACCGAGCCCGAAGGCGGCATGAACCTTTGGGTTCGTTTGCCGAAGCCGCTCGATGCGGCGGAGCTGCTGCCGCACGCCCAGAGAGAAGGCGTGGCATACGTTCCGGGCCGCTACTTCGAGATTTCGCGCCGCGAACCGGGCGCGCTGCGTTTGAGTTTTGCAGGTTTGACGCCGGCGGAGATCCGGCGGGGAATCGAGATTTTGGGCCGCGTCGTCCGAAGCGCGCGGGAGAGTGTTTTGGAAACCGTGGAACCCACGCAAGCAATGGTATAGGAGGGAACATGTTTCAGTTCAAGAGCGAAGACTTTCGAGTCAAAGTAGGTTTGGCGGAAATGCTCAAGGGCGGCGTGATTATGGACGTCACCAACGCCGAGCAGGCCAAGATCGCGGAGGACGCGGGCGCGTCGGCGGTGATGGCGCTTGAGCGCGTGCCGGCCGATATCCGCAAAGAAGGCGGCGTGGCGCGCATGGCCAGCATCGCCAAGATCGAAGAGATCATGCAGAAGGTCTCCATTCCGGTCATGGCCAAGGCCCGCATCGGCCACTTCATGGAGGCCCGCATCCTGGAAGCTTTGGGGGTCGATTACATCGATGAGAGCGAGGTGCTCACACCTGCTGATGAAGAGCACCACATCGACAAAAATCCGCTGAATTGGAAAGTACCGTTCGTCTGCGGAGCACGCAATCTCGGTGAAGCCCTGCGCCGCATCGCCGAAGGCGCGGCCATGATCCGCACCAAAGGTGAAGCGGGCTCAGGCAATATCGTTGAGGCGGTCCGGCACATCCGCACCATCGTGAAGGAAATGAAAAAGCTCACGGTGCTGGGGCGCGAAGAGCTGGTGCACGAAGCCAAGGAACTGCAGGCGCCGCTGGAGCTGGTCGAATGGGTCGCGGAGCACGGGAAGCTGCCGGTGCCCAACTTCTCCGCCGGTGGCATCGCTACCCCGGCCGACGCGGCGCTCGTCCTGCAGCTTGGCGCCGAAGCCGTGTTCGTTGGCTCGGGGATCTTCAAGTCCATGGACCCACCCGCTCGCGCCACCGCGATCGTGCAAGCCGCCAAGAACTACAACGACGCGGCGAAGCTCCTGGCCGCCAGCCGCGCGCTCGGCGACGCCATGCCCGGTTTGGATGTGGCGCGCATGCCCGAATCGGAGCTGTTGCAAACCCGAGGGTGGTAGTGAAGAAAAAGGTCGGAGTGCTGGCGTTGCAGGGCGACTTCGCGGCGCACCAGGCAGCGCTCGAGCGCGCGGGCGCCGAAGCCGTGCCAGTGCGCGACGCCGGGCAGCTCCGCCAAATCGACGGACTGGTAATTCCCGGAGGGGAAAGTACCACCATGCTGAAGCTGCTGCACTACGACCATTTGCTTGAACCCGTGGTACAGTTTGCCCGCGAAAAGCCGGTCTTCGGCACCTGTGCCGGGGCCATCCTGCTCGCTAAGGGAGTTTCCCATCCCAGCCAGGAGAGCTTCGGCGTCATGGATATCGATGTCGAGCGCAACGGTTACGGGCGCCAGCTCGACAGCCGCGTGGCCGAACTCGAGCCCGAGGCCGAGTTCGCAAAGCGCACCGCGCCGGGGAATCTCGAAGCTGTCTTCATCCGCGCGCCCATTATCCGAAGGATAGGGGCGAAGACAAAAGTGCTGGTTCGCTATAATGGAGATCCGGTTTTAGTGGAGGAGCGGCAGTACCTGGCGGCTACTTTCCACCCCGAACTGACTTCGGATTCGCGCATACATAAGCTATTCCTTGAGAAGCTGTGACCAACCGTAAGCGGATTCTGTTCATTTGTCTCGGCAACGCTTGCCGAAGCCAGATGGCTGAAGCGTTCGCCCGCACATATGGCAGCGATGTTCTGATCGCGGCGAGCGCCGGCCTGACACCCGCGTCGGATCTCCCCACCGACACGGTCAGCGCGATGGCCGAGAAGAATATCGACCTGAGCGGCCAGTTCCCCAAGAGCTTCCGCCAGCTGCGCAGAGCCAAATTCGATCTGGTGATCAACATGAGCGGCTTGTCGATCCCCTGGGAGAACGACGTTCCCGTCGAGGAATGGCCCGTCCCGGACCCGGTGTTCATGGAGTATGAGGAGCATTGCCGGGTGCGCGATCAGATCGAGAGCCTGGTCATGAACCTCATCCTCGGCCTGCGCCGCCAGCAGGAACAGGCGCTTCCCAAACTGAGCTAGCGACCGGTGCGGAACCGCACGAGGGCCGTCGAGTTGCTCCGGACATGGCGGGAGGAACCGATCCATGCTTTTGTTGCTGATCCTGCTGATTATCCTGCTCGCCGGGACTTGGCCGGCTTGGCCGTATAGCCGCGGGTGGGGCTATTATCCGAGCGGCGGCTTGGGCCTGGTGATCCTGATCCTTGTGATCTTGATGCTGCTGGGGCACCTGTAAAAGGGGGCGCCGCAAGGCGCCTTCTCCTTGCTTACGGTTGCTATACTGAGTTGCGATGTCCCCGAGGACCGAGACTCCTCGCCTCTCTAGACTCCAGCTTGCAGAATCCATCCTGAAACGTATCGAGGCCGAGCGGGCGCGTGCGTCGGATGAGTTTCACCGCACCCCTGGTGTGCCAAGTTTCGTCGTGGAAGATCTGCTGCCGCGAGAGTACGCGCTGGCAATTCATGCTGCTTTCCCGCCCGTCGATCGCCTGGTGCTCAAAAAAACGCTGGGGCAGTTGAAATATGTCGGGTACCAGATGGACACGTACGACCCGCTTCTCGAAGAAGCGATCTACGCGTTCCAAGACCCGCGCATTGTTCGTGCCGTGAGCGAGATCACTGGAATCCGAGAACTGCTGCCCGACGGCAAGCTTTACGCGGGCGGCATCAGTCTGATGACCCAGGGGCAGTATCTCAATCCGCATCTGGACAATTCGCACGATAAAGACCGCAACCACTACCGCGTTTTGAATCTGCTGTACTACGTCACTCCCGATTGGCGGGACGATTTTGGCGGCCATCTCGAACTGTGGGACCGGGGCCCCGGCCATCCGCAGCGTACCGTTCATAGCCGCTTCAACCGGCTGGTGGTGATGCAGACCGACGAGCGCTCCTGGCACTCCGTGAGCAAGGTGCTCGAGGACGGCCGGCGCTGTTGCGTTTCGAACTACTACTTCTCGCCTCATCCCGCCGGGCGCGACGCCTCGTATCACGTGACTTCCTTCCGCGGCTGGCCCGAGCAGAAGCTGGCCGACGTCGTGATGCGAATCGATAGCGGCGTGCGCCTGGCCGTCCGCAAAATCGGCGGCAACTGGCTCTTTAAGAATCCCCACGTTTACAAGAAGTAGCCGTGGGGCCAGGGCTTCTGCCCGGGATAGCGCCGGGATAAAACCGGTATGGAGTAGCGAATGAAAGAGTGTGTGTCCAGCGAAAGCTGGCGTGATCAGTGGGAGGTAAGTCCCACCGGGGTAGAAGTCAAAGCCCCATAGCTTGAATAGCAGGAAGGACGGAAACTGAAAATCCTGAAGCCTATTGACAAAGCCATCTTTTGGATGGTGAGCGAGTCACCGGGCCGTAACGCAAGTGAACCCATAGATGGCCTCGAAAACTCGCGCCCCGAAGGCCGAGCCAGCACTCTTTTGGCGAAGGCAGCATGGAACGTCGCAACGGACTGATGCGGCGAGACACTTCGGCGGGGTAGTAGGGACAGCACGGTGACAAGGTCATGCTAAGTCCTTCATGCACGACAGCGGGGAGTCGTACTGTGGCATAGTACCGGCGAAGCAGCCGAACAAAAGCGAGGAATCGCCAGCGGAGGTTGTGGAGGGAAGGCCGCAGACCTACACCCAGAGAAGACGCGCCTGATCGAG